>JAZQYJ010000060.1:0-45325 GCA_045633465.1 Alistipes sp. | reverse complement strand
GTGTCTCGTTCGCACAAGGTTGTAGTTTCGGATAACGACCTCATCACAATCACAGGTGGTAAGTGGACTTCGTACCGCAAGATGGCTGAGGATACAGTTGATAAGGCTATCAAGTTGGGCAAGGTTGAGAAGCGCAAGTGCGTAACTCGTCGCTTGAAGATTCACGGCTGGCGTCCAAATCCAAACTTGGCTGACCACATGTATGTTTATGGTGCTGACGAGCCGGCAATCCTCAATATGATTAAGGAGAATCCTGCACTCGGCGAGAAGCTTTCGGAGAAGTACGACTACACCGTAGCAGAGGTACTCTGGGCAATCCGTCACGAGATGGCTCTCACCGTAGATGATGTCTTGGCACGCCGTGTACGCCTCTTGTTTGTTGATGCTCGCGAGGCTCAGAAGGCAGCTCCACGCGTAGCACAGATTTTGGCAGAGGAGCTCGGTCGCGACCAGGCTTGGATTGACGAGCAGGTTGCTTCGTTTACTGAGCTTGCTTCACATTACTATGTAGCATAAAACTGCCTAATAAGGTGTTTTCTGCGTTACGCTTGTTTTGCAAATGCTCACATACGCCAAGTATGCTCCGCTTTGCAAAACTTCGCAAGCCTTGAAAACCCACTTATTATGCAATTTTATAAAAAGAAATAATGGCGGCTGAAAAGTCGCCATTATTCTATTGCAAGAAAAACTGCTGTCCGATTGCTCGGACAGCAGTTTTTCTATTCGGATAACATCTTTGAGATGCGTCGTTGCTTGGCGGTTTTGCGCGGTTGCGAAGGGTCGAAAATCTTGTAACCTATCGACACGCCAATCTTCGATGGCAGCCACTCCGCCGAGCCGTTATATGGGTCTGGGTACTTTGGCTCGTGCTGATGCGCAGGGAAGAGGTTTATCTCGCCATTGCTCTTGTAATCGTTGTAGCGGCTCCACATTCGGTTGAATGCGAAGAAAGCATCCACTATCCATCGCTCCTTGAAGGTGTGCGAATAGCCGATACCCAAGCCGACCATCATACCCCAACCTTTGCCATATCCGGGTTCAAAGCTGATGATTTTATCTCCCTGGAAGAAGAATGGGCGTGTTAAATCGAACGCATGCATACCTGCATTGGCGCTCACATAGAAGCCTTTGACATCGCGATTTATGTAGAAACGATACTCGGTCTGGAAGATTCCGCAACGGGCGTGAATATCATTGCGGTTGCCCCATTTTATGGTCTTGTGAGGTGAGAACATCGGGTCAATCGAGATAGATGAGTGAGGTCCTACTACAAATTCGAGCTGAGGGTTGATGACGCCCACAACGGCATATAGAGCGTTCAACTTGGCGTATATTTGTCCCTTTGCTATTGTCGGCATAGCCAACATTGCACCCACAAGTATATAGATGAAAATCTTTTTCTTCATTGTTAAGTCGGTTTTGTTCTGCAAAGATACAAAAAAAATGGAGAATTGAATCTCTCAACTCTCCACTTTCAACTCTCCACTTCGAGTCTACCACTCAACCTTTTGGATATATGTCCTTCCGAAGTTGTCTGTTACGCGCACCTCGCCCGAGCGAGCGCCCTCGCTTGGCTTGATGTGGAACATACCGTGAGCATTATAAGGTTTGGCGGTATCGTGCTTGCTCTTAGGGCTATACATCTGCGGACCCTTTGCAGCGTGATCCTCGAGGAAGGCGATGTCCTTCTCGAACTTGTGAGTCATATTGCCCACCTTAACGCCATTCTCCCACCACTCTGGGGTGCTCCAATGGTTCTTCGACCAGTTCCAGATGTTAACCTTAACCAACTCGCCGCCTGTGCGCTGTGGAGCGTATACGTGCATCTGGTAGTCGCGCTCGTGACCGATAGACTTGTAGTACCACTCAACCTTGTCGCCGTCAACCTCCATTACCATATATCCGTTAGGAGTACCATCGTTGTAGAGGTCGCGGTTGCAGTGCAAACCACCACAGGTGCGGGCTACACAGATGCTGGTGATATTCTTCAAAGGCTCGTGAGCCTCAGCGGTCGAATTCGAGTAGTCGTAGCCGAAGTTGTAGTGGTAGTGTCCCGACCATGAGTATACGCGAGCATACTGCGAGAGCAACTTCGAGTAGCGAGCATACGAGAGGTGCTTCTTGCTATCCACATCTTTACCCTTGCCGCCAAAGGTGCGGAAGAGCTGCGCATGACCGCAGATTACGATGGTGTGGTCCTTCGGAACGAACTTCAAATCGCGCTCCAACCACTTGTAGTGCCAATACTCCAAGCCGAGCTTATACTTCTGCTTGTAGTTCTTGCGTGAGAATGAGATGTCATTCACGATAACATAGTGAATATTGCCCACATTGAACGAATAATAAGAAGGGGTAAGATACTCCTCGAAGTGCATAGTGCCGAGTTTTGTTTCGAGGTGTGTTGTCTGGTCGTGGTCGTGGTTACCGATAGCGTGGAACATAGGTACATTGCTATCCGAAATTACATCGACATAGTCGTACAACTTGGTCATCTCGTTGAACACGAGGTCGCCAAGGTTGATAGCGAAGAACTCGCTTTCCTTCTCGGCTTTCTTCTCTTGGAGTGCTACGATATCTGGGTAGATGTAATTGCGGAGCTTGGTCGCTGCACTATCCACATTGTATCCCTTAATCTGAGGGTCGCCAATCATTACCACGGTATATTTATCGGTCGGCTTCTCGCGCTTTTCGAGGGTGAAGTTTGCCTCGACTGCCTTGGCGTGGCGAGGTATGCGGAGGAAGTTCTGTGGTACGCTCTTGCGGAAAGAGAACTTGTAGCCGGCTGGTGTAGAGATTGTAACGAAACGAGCTGTTGAGAGGTCTGATTTAATTTCGTAGTAACCCTCAGCATCGGTCTGTACGCAGAACTCGCCATCCGAAACAACTGCACCTACGACTGCTTCGCCTGTGGCCGATGTTACACGACCAAAGAGAGTCTTGTCGCCTTTTGGAGCTTCGACAGCCTTTGCCATATTGTTGTGGAAGTACTCGCCCTCGATAGTGGTATAGGTGTGGCGTGATGTTATATCACCCATACGGCAACCCTCTGCCGAGAGGGTACCCTTGTTGGCGCAGTCGGTCAAGCGGATAGTGCCGACCTCCGAGCCACGAATGCGACCTACAACACCACCAATGTTGAGCTTCTTGCTCTCGATGTCACTCGAAATCTCGCCGAAGTTGTTGCATCGGAGCATACGAGTGCCATACTTGGTATTCTTCTTGCTGAATATGTAGCCGGCAACACCACCAATCTGCGAATCCTTCTTGCAAGTAGTGCCTTTGAAGCTGATTTTGCCATAGTTGTTGCAGTTGCAAAGGTGTACGCCATCGCCCGAAGCACCGAGGATACCTGCGAAGTTCGAGGCAACGGTTGCAGTCGAAGTGATCTCGCCGTAGTTCGAGCAACCGATGATGTTGCTTGATCGGTTCAATGCTGCACAGATACCGCCTGCATATGCCGAGTGAGGTCCACCTACTGCAATTTGGCCGAAGTTGTCGCAACACTGTACATGCTGGCTGGTCTGTGCTACTACGCCTGCAACATTATTGTAGTTTGACTTAACCTCAGGGTTCCCAACCTCGCTCTTTGATGATATGTCACCCTTATTTACGCAGTAGCGAACACCGGCACGGCCCGAGTAACCAATGATACCTGCCACATAAATGCGTGGAGTATCGCCCTCGAATACGATTGGACCCTCATTCTCGCAACGGTTGATTGTAATGATGCGACTTCCCTTCGGAATGGTCGAACCTGCAATACCGCCGATACATACGCTCAGGCTCTTGTTTGCCGAAGCGATATACGACTCAGCGTTGATGATACCGCTATTGCGCGAATCGGTAATAACAAAACCATTTTGTCCGACCAAACCGCCAATATAGACATGTTTCTCGGTGTAAGCACCCTTATATTTGATGCTACCGCCATTCTCGCAGTTTCTAATGATACCCTTATTAACGCAAGCGATAAAACCTGTGATAACTTGCTCGGTCTTGGTCGATACGGTCATCGAACACGATGAGTCGATGCGGAGATTTTGAACTGTGCTATTCTCGGTAATTAGCTCGAATAATCCCTGCTTGGTCTTCCAATTGAGAAGTGCGTAGCCCTTTCCGTCGAAGGTGCCTTTGAACTCCTTAATCGGAATCCACTTCTTCATCTTCGCCATATCGATATCGTTTTCGAGGCAGATATGACCCTTCTCATTGCGCCACTTCGAGATATCCTCACCCTTGTTGACAGCCTTTGCAAATGCTGCCAACTCCTTGGCGTTGCTGATGCCCTCTGCATATACGGCTACCACCGAAAGCAGAAGCACCAAAAAGATTGATAATCGTCTTAATGTTTTCATCTTTTTGTTGGTTGTAAGTTAGTTTTTGGTTGATTTTTTAGAATGGGAGGTCATCAACGACTGCCGCACTCTGTGTTGGCATTGCTGGCTCCTCGGTTGGCATTGGTGCCGCCATTGGAGTAGGTGCAGCAGTTGGAAGAGGCTCGCTATACTGAGCCTGTGCCACCTGAGCAGCCTCCTTCGGCTCGATGCGACGGCCTACAACATCGGTGTACCAACGGCCCTGATACTCTCGCGACTCAACATCGAAAGTTACATTGTAGGCAGCACCTACAACGAGGCGAGCCACCTCGTCACGCTTGTTGAAAAACTTGACACTCACCTTGCGTGGGTACTGAGAATTGGTCTTCATCTCGAATACCACATTCTGGTTGTGCCACTCGCCACGAGCCGATGTTCCACTCTGCTCGGGCAAAATTGCGAATACGATTCCTTCAAATACAAATTCCATAGCTGAAAGCTAAATTAAAAATTATGAATTAAAAATTAAAAATTTCTCTAACGACTCTAACGCCCCTAACGACTCTAATTTATCTGCGATAAAATAAGGTAGGCGTTGTATGCCACAAAGCAGAGGAACATAAATGCTCCTGCCCAGCGGTTGAGCTTACCCTTGATACCGAGTGTCAACGGCAGAATGGCTGCAAAAATCATCACGGCATAGTCGATGAATGTTATGCCCGACGAGGTCAGCGGAGTAATCTGCGACGCTGTGCCGAGGATAAGCGACAAGTTAAAGATATTCGAGCCAATAACATTGCCGAGAGCCAACTGTGTGTTCTTCTTGGCTGCTGCAACGAGCGATGCCGCCAATTCAGGCAGCGATGTTCCACAAGCTACGAGAGTGATGGCGATAAATGCCTCGTTCACGCCCCACGCCTTGGCGATAAGTATGGCGTTGTCAAGGAAGAAACGGCTGGCGAGAATCAATGCGCCCAAACCCAAGAATACCTTGCCGATACCTATTGAGAGTTGCTTGTTGGTGACGACCATTTCGACAGTAACCTCCTCCTTTTTGTTGCTACGGAGCGATGACCACATAAAGAAGCCGAAGATTGCCAACAAAATAAAGCCGTCAATACGGCTTATGCCCTCTGTGCCTCCTGTGAAGAAGTTGAAAACAAGCAACAGCGTCAGCAACGATAAGCCGATGCAGAATGGTAGGTCAAATCGCTTATTCTCCTTCGATACGGCAACGGGCATAATCAATGCCGTCAAGCCGAGAATGCCCAACACATTGAAGATGTTGGAGCCGATGACATTGCCGATTGCGATATCCGAGTTACCCTCGATTGCTCCAATCGAGCTTACGACGAGCTCGGGAAACGAGGTACCTACGCCCACAATAACTGCGCCGATAACGAAGTCCGAGATTTTGAAACGCTTGGCAATAGTTACAGCGCCAGCCACAAGGGCATCTGCACTGAAAACAATCACTGCCAAGCAAATCAAGAGGTATAAGTATTCCATAGTTCAGAATTTACTTTGCTAAAATCTTGGCAAAGATAATAAAAAGACGAAAGACGAGAGACGAAAGACGAGAGAATTTTTGCAAAAAGTGGAAAAAGACAAAAGACGACCGCTGCGATTAAGCCGAGGGCAGAGGGTGCTTGCAGATTATGCCGAGGCGGAGCAGGAAACCCAAAGGGCAATCAATGCCACTCTAATTTCCGCTAATACCACTACTTTGTTAGGTGTCCTTTTGCAACTATCGAAAATAATTTCTAAATTTGCAATGCAATCGCAAGGTTGCAGACATAATTACGCAGAGAGTGTAAGTTTATTCCGGGCATTAAATCTGGTAAATTTTTTGAAAGAGGAATAAGCAATCACCTACCGCATCATATCCATGAGGATATGGGCGTGTTGTTGATGCTTATTTTCTTTCGAGGCTTACCAGAGCCCAATGTCCGAAATAAGTTTTCAGCATCACGCTTTCTTTTTTTTTATAAATTTGCCTTTGGGTGCTGATGGGCAAAAATTATCGCTATGTTTTGTGCCGTTTATAAAAATGGAATGGTAAGAGAGCAAGAGAGTTTTGATAAGTTGCCACATTCCAAAGATATTACATTTTATGCCCAATCGGCACACTCTCTATTATACACAAAGTATCATATTCTGAATGTCGATGGAACAAAAGGTGTTCTGCCAATAAAGGGTGGTAATCTTGTAAGTGTAATACGAGGAGGCTCGGAGGTTTGCCCCTATGTTGAGTTGAAATTCGAAATGCCCGACAAAACTGTCGAAAGGGTGAAGGTTTGGCAGAGTGATTGGGACGGATATTTACCATTGTCGGCAGTTGCCCGTATAGTGGAGCAAATCAATCAATGCGGGTGCGAGATGTATTTCGCTTACTGCAAATTGAGGAGTGAAAATCAGGCATTGAAATCGAGAATATCAGTCCTCGAAACAGATTGTAACACTTTGGGAATGAGAATTATGGATTTTGAAAAGTACTTTGAAGAGGTCGATGAGTATTTGAAGAAATATCGCCAAGCAGAGGAGTAGATAGTTTGTAATATCATTTGTTGCCACAACAATCCCCGAGCAAATCTTTTGCTCGGGGATTTCTTTCGTTTTTTATGCTTTTAGCAAAAATTCTCTCGTCTTTCGTCTCTCGTCTTTCGTCTTTTTATTATATTTGCATTATGATACAGTTCAAACGACAATTTTCGGCTAAAACAAAGGCGGTGCTTTCGCTCGCCTCTGCTATACTTCTATCCATTCCGTGGGAGGGCGCAAGTTGCATCACTCTCTTTGTTGGCTTGTTGCCGTTGCTGCTCGTCAGCGCACAATATGGTCCATCACGGCGTGAAACCTTTGCGATGATGGGGTGGGCTACGCTAACCTTTGTGGTGTGGAATGCGGCTACGATATGGTGGGTGTGGAACGCTACGCCCGCAGGTCCTGTCGCTGCCACAATCTGCTCCTCGTGGTGGAGTTTGCTGGCGTTTATGTTCTATCATATAGTGTCGAAGCATGCCCCCAAAGCGTTGGCGTATGTGGTGTTTGTAACCGCTTGGATTGCAGGTGAATACCTCTACACACAAGCTCCTGCTTTGTCGTTTCCGTGGTTAGTTCTTGGCAATGGCTTTGCCGATGATGCGTGGGCAGTGCAGTGGTACGAATATACGGGTGTATTTGGAGGCTCGTTATGGGTTCTGGTGGTGAATATTCTCGCTTTCGAGGCGTGTCTGACAATGCGTAAGCGTACTTGGGTTGCCGCAACGCTGGCGATTGTTGTTCCGCTTGGTATCTCGATAGGATTGTTCTATAAGTACGATGCTGAGGGCGAACTCTATCGTTCGCTCGATAAGATGACTGTATCGGTTACGCAGCCGAATATCCCTTGCTACGAGAAGTTCGATATCTCGGCGGAGAAGCAACAGGACAACCTTATGGAGTTGCTTGCTGAGGCTCCCGACTCGGCAGAGTTCGTGCTGATGCCCGAAACGGCTCTGGCGGAGATGATAAATGAGCGTCAGGCAGAAAGTTCTCAGATAGTAAATCGTATCTCGGACTATCTGCGTGCGGAGAAACCTTCGACAATGGTGGTATCGGGTAGCGAAACTATGCGCCTTTACGGCAAAGTGAAGGGTTCGGAGACTGCCCGCAAACGAGGTATGTACTATATGGATATCTTCAACTCTTCGCTCGGAATTGATACAACATCGAAGGTGCAACTGCATCACAAAGGTAAACTTGTTGTGGGTGTCGAAACAATCCCTGCGTGGCTACGCAATGTGGGCGATATGTTTGCCATAGATTTGGGTGGAACATTCGGACAACTCGGCATTGGCGAGTCGTGCCAACCATTCGAACATAATGGCAAGAAGGTTGCACCGTCAATATGCTATGAAGGTCTGTATGGCGACCACATGGCAGAGTTCGTGCGCAATGGTGCCGAGGCTCTCTTTGTGGTGTCGAATGATGGTTGGTGGGGCAACACACTCGGTCATCGCTATCTCTTTAAGTTCTGTCGTCTGCGTGCTATCGAGTTGCGCCGAGATGTGGCTCGTAGTGCCAATACGGGTGTGTCGGGCTTTATCACGATGCAGGGGGAGGATGTCGAGCGTATGGAGTGGGATAACCGAGGGGTGCTGACTTCGGATATCCGTCTTAATTCGAAGCAGACTGTATATGCCAAGTATGGCGACTACATTGGTCGCTTATCGCTCTATATTGCATTGTTGTGTTTGCTCTATTTCGTAGCCTACACCGCAAAGAAAAAGTTTTACTTGAATTAAAAAACTAATGGCTAAAAGCCGAAGAATATGAACTATACCGAAACATTAGACTATCTGTTCTCGTCGATGCCATCGTTCCAACAGGTTGGTGGCGACGCCTACAAACCGGGTTTGGAGCGTATTGCCGAGTTTTGCCGTTCGATTGGCAATCCGCAACGCAACTACTTCGTAATTCATATTGCCGGCACCAACGGCAAAGGCTCGGTGTCGAATATGCTGGCTGCGGTACTGCAACAGGCGGGCTATCAGACGGGCTTGTTTACCTCGCCCCACTTGACCGACTTCCGTGAGCGCATCCGAGTGAATGGCGAGATGATATCCAAGCAGAAGGTGGTCAATTTTGTTGACCGCTACAAGTCGGAGATGGAGCGTCTGCAACTCTCATTCTTCGAGATGACTACCGCTATGGCATTCGACTATTTTGCACAGAGCGATGTCGAGGTTGCTGTTATCGAAACGGGTTTGGGAGGTCGTCTTGACGCTACAAATATCGTTCAACCGCTGGTTTCGGTCATCACCAATATCGGCTTGGAGCATACCGAGTACCTTGGCGACTCATTGCCAAAGATTGCACGAGAGAAGGGTGGTATCATCAAGAAATGTACCCCTGTGGTTGTTGGCGAGAAGAATGCAAACTACAACCTCGTGTTGGAGGAGATTGCTAATGATTTACGCTCCGAAATAACCTATGCTCCCGAGGCATTCTCGCTCGGAGAGTGTGGCTTTGAGGGCGATAAGCAGGTGGTGACGATGACTCGTACTCGCGATGGCTATCCATATCAGTTGCGACTCGACCTTCTTGGCGAATACCAGCGTCAAAACTTGGTTACGGTGGCGACCGTGCTCGACATACTTCACGAATCGACTCCGCTCTCAATCTCTCGCAGAGCCTTTGTTGAGGGTGTGCGCAGCGTGTCGCAACTCACATCGTTCCGAGGTCGTTGGCAGGTGTTGTCCGACAAGCCGTTGATTGTTTGCGATACGGCGCATAACGAGCACGGTATTGCAGAGGTTGCCAAGCAGTTGGAGGAGCGAACAAACGAGGGCGCGTTATTCTGCATTATGGGATTTTGCGAAGATAAGGAGTTCGACAAGATGCTCGCATTAATGCCCCCTTACGCGCATTACATCTTCACACAGGCGTCAATTCGTCGTGCTGCTTCGCTCGAAAAAATCGCCGAGGTTGCCGAGTCCCTCGACCGTGACTACGAGATTGTACCAACGGTTGCTGATGCGTTGGCAAGAGCCAAAGAGTTGCTTCTGGAAGATGATATGCTCTTCATTGGAGGAAGTACCTTTGTTGTTGCCGAGGTGTTGGAGTAGCCCTCCACAATAAAAGTAAAAGACCGCATTTGCGGTCTTTTTTATTCTACTATTGCGTGAAGAATATCGTCAATACCATATCCGCAGATGTGTCGTAACTCTGCAATAGTGCCGTGCTCGACAAACTTATCGTCTATGCCGAGCGTGGTGACAGGTGTGTAAATATGGTTGTCGTGGAGTACCTTCACAACGGATTCGCCTGCTCCGCCACGAATGATTCCATCCTCGACAGTTACGATGCGCTTGAATTTACGACCAGCCTCGACTATCAACTCTTTGTCGAGTGGCTTCGCAAAGCGCATATCATAAACTGCTGTGCTCACGCCAATCAACGCTGCCTGCTCGGCTGCCTGCTCGGCATCGGCAAGAAGTGTTCCGAAGGCAAATACCGCAACATCCACGCCCTTGCGCACTTCTCGTGCCTTACCCACTTCGATAGCTTCGAAAGGCATATCTCTCCACGCAGTACCGCGACCACAACCACGAGGGTAGCGTATGGCAAACGGAACATCGCTTTGCAGAGCGGTGAACATCATATTGCGCAACTCCCACTCATCGGAAGGCGTTGCAATGGTCATATTAGGTATGCAGCCGAGATATGCAATATCGAAAGCTCCATGATGCGTCGCACCATCTTCGCCGACCAATCCACCTCGGTCAAGGCAGAATATAACCGGTAAATTTTGTAATGCAACATCGTGTATGATGTTGTCGTAGGCGCGTTGCATAAAGGTAGAATATATGTTGCAGAATGGTCGCTCTCCTGCTGCGGCAAGACCTGCCGAGAAGGTTACAGCGTGACCTTCGGCAATACCGACATCGAAGCAACGCTCCGGCATCTCCGCCATCATTATCGTCATCGAACAACCCGACGGCATAGCAGGTGTTACACCCACAACTCTCTTGTCGAGCTTGGCAAGGTCGAGGAGTGTCTGACCAAAGACATCCTGCATACGGGCACTCGTCGAGCTATTTTTTATGCGTTCGCCTGTCTTGGGATTGAAACATCCAGGCGCATGCCAAACCGATAGATTGCTCTTTGTAGGGGCGTATCCGTGTCCCTTCTCCGTGATAATGTGGAGCAACTTAGGAGCATTGATACTCTTCAATGCCCTCAATGTGCGCACCAAACGCTTTACATTGTGACCATCGACACGACCAAAATATCTAAATCCAAGGCTCTCGAAGAGATTACTATTTTGCAATAGACCGTGCTTTATAGCGTTGCCTACCTTACGGCACAGATTGAGTATGCGCGGTGTGCGCGAAAGTAAAGACCACAAACCCTGCTTGAAACGATTGTATTTGGAGGAGGTCGAAAGACGGAGCAGATAGTTGTTGAGTGCGCCCTGCGACTTGTCGATAGACATGTTGTTGTCGTTGAGGATAACCAAAATATCGTTCTGCCTATCCGAGCCGGCATTGTTTAATCCCTCGAATGCTAAACCGCCTGCAATCGAGCCATCGCCTATAACGGCTATGGTTTTGTAGCTCTCTTCTCTCAACTTTGCAGCCTTAGCCATACCGAGGGCTGCCGAGACCGATACTGACGAGTGTCCAGCACCGAAAGCATCACATTCGCTCTCTGCCATACGAGGGAAACCACTTATGCCACCCAACTTGCGATTTGTCGAGAAGGCGTCACGACGGCCTGTGATGATTTTGTGGGCGTATGCCTGATGTCCGACATCCCAGATGAGCTTGTCGGTTGGTGTATCATATACATAATGTATAGCTACGGCAATCTCCACTGCACCCAGCGATGAGGCGAGGTGTCCCGGATTTACGGCACACTGCTCGATGATATATTGGCGGACCTCCTCGCAATAGCGGGGTAGTTCGTCAATCGAGAGTTTGCGTAAGTCGGCTGGCGAGTCTATGCTATACATATATTTATATTCGAGTTTTGTCATACTCCTGCAATAGTCATTGTTAGAATGGGTATCCCACTCCAAAGTTAAGAGATGTGTTACGCCATTTGAAGTTGTGTATCCATCGTTTTCCCTCTGGGTTGTTTGGGTTGTGCAACTGAATACCCCAATCGAGTCGCAGAATTGCGAACTTGATATCGAGGCGCACTCCTATACCCGTGTTGAATGCCAACTGCTTGTAGAACGAGTTGAAGTGGAAGACCGAACTATCGGGATAACTAACATCTTTGCGACCTATATACCATATATTACCCAAGTCGAGGAAGGTTGCTCCATGGAACATACCCCAAATCGGGAAACGGAATTCGAGGTTTGCCTCCAACTTCATATCTCCCAACTGTGTCGGATAGACCACATTTGTTGGTGCTGGCGATGAACCGGGTCCGAGTGTTCGAGGTGCCCAACCACGCATACTGTTGCTACCACCTGCATAGAACAGACGGTCAAACGGTACTGCATTGGAGTTTCCATAGGCGTATGCAACGCCTGCATATAGTCGTGCTGCCAAGGCGGTAACCTTGCCAAACATCACCTTGTGGCTTGCATTGATATCGGTACGCACATATTGTGAGTAGCGGATACCAAACAACTCGTAGTAGTCCCTATTTGCCGGAGGCTGCGAGAAAAGATGTACCAAGCCGTTTAAGATGTTGCCCGATAACTCGCAGTTCGCTCGCAAGGTGGTGTGGTTGTTTGGTGCCGATTTGTACTGCTTGTTCAAGACATACGAACCCGAAATGGCTACAATCAGCTGCGATTGGAAGCTGTGTTTGAGATATTGGTTCTGCAACGAGTTGAAGTAGTCCTGATTTATGTACGACACATCCACCAAGTTTATGGCTATTGGTCGCACCACAAACGATGAACTTTTTCTATTTCGCCACGAATATATCCACGAGATACTCGACAGACCTCGCTGATAGTATGGTCTGTCTTGATAGTTGTAGGAGATTTCGAACTTCGTCTTCGGAATGAGAATATTGCTACTTACGGCATAGTTTGCCAACAAGAATCGAGGGAACGATAGGCTGGCTGCAACACCAAACTCCATAGCATGGCGCTTCTTTGAGTTCGGAGCCTTCATATATTCGTATCCGGCGGTTCCTGTAACTTCGAGCATTTCGGCTCCTCGGAAGATATTTCGGTTTTGGTATCCCACCACCGCCTTCAAGCCGTAGAAACTTGATGTGGTTGAGGCCTCCAACTCCGCTTTTATGCCCTGTTGCAAAGCTGGCGTACAGTAGATGTCGCAATCGAGATAACCTTCGCGAGTGTAATTTATCGGAGCATTTTTCGACTTGCCATCAATGCCAACCAATGTTATAAGGTTCTGTTTCAACGAGTCGCTAACCTCTTGGAAGTTTATTCTTGCGCTCTTGAAGTATCCCATTGCCATAAGGTTGCCGTATGTGCGGCTAACCTGTGAGTAGTTGTATAGATAATTCGGGTAGAGCGGAATGGCTTCTCGCAACACCTTTGGGCGTACCTTTGGCTGTTTGCCTCTGAATAGGATATTCAAACCTCGATATTCGGTCGAGTCAAATCGCTCGAAGTAGTTGGTCTGACTTGTTGCGACAGCGGCATTGTATCGTGGTATGATATTGATATTTCGCAGACGATAGACCACATTGTTGTCGTACATAGCCTCACCTCGTGCATTATAGCCGGTTAGGTTTTGTTTGATTATAACCTTTACGCCTACCTTATTGTCGCCGCTGAGTGTGTCGGCAAGGTACTCGACATTGTTTACCGAGAAGTTATAGTAACCTCTGTCTTTGAGATAAAGGGCTATTCTGTTGCGTTCAGCTTCCAATACCGAGATATCAAAGATTTCGCCCTTGTGTAGCAGCGTGTTCACGGTATCGGGTAGTATGATTGGTTCGAGGAATTGATCGCGGAAATCGTACGATATAGAACTTATATAGTAGGGCTTACCTTGTTTGAAGGAGTAAGCCACCTTTGCGCGTTTTCGGCGATAGGTAGTATCAATCTTATACTCCACTTTCGACGAGTAGTAACCTCGCGAATCGAGATACAATTTTAAGTTCGAGGCAGAGCGCTCCGTTTCGCGTAAATTGAACAAGACGGGTTCCTCTCCCATTTTGCGTTTGAGGTTATTCCACCAATTATCCTTTTCGGGATTGGCCATAAGGTATATCCAGGCATAAAAATCGGTACCGAAGAAGTGCTTGTTGGGCTTTTGACGCAGATACTTTGTAACTTCGTCGCTCTTTACTCGCTCGGCACGAGGAGTACTCTTGTCCTCCTCGATTTTTACTCTTTGCAAGAGATATGCATCTGACGGAATTAGGCGTGTGACATTACATGCCGAGAGTGTTAATCCCAGCACCACGCAACACACTATGTAGAGCCATCTACGCATTTTTAGATCTCAAAAATTTGTTGTAAAGTTCTATCTCGTTATCAAATCTGCCCAACTCTACACATACAAAATCGCCCTCCTCTGCTACGACTCTGCCGTGCGAAATATACGAGGCATTGCCGATAAGTTGAGTATGCATGTCGCCCTCGTCGTGGCAGATGCAACGCACTGCGCCACCTCGATTTTCGACCTCGATGATTGCATCGTAGTCGCAACGCTTGTTGAGAGCCATCGCCGTTGCGCTCGAAGTCATAGCAGTACCGCACGAGGCTGTTATGCCTGCCCCTCGCTCGTAGGTTGCAACGAAGATACGGTTTTCGCCAAGCACCTTCACAAGCGAAACATTTATACCCCTCGGAAACTCCTCCTTTAACTCCAATACTCGTTCGCCAAGTTGTGTGAGGTGGTTGTAGTCAATCTCTTCGACCTCGGCTATGATGTGAGGATTGCCCACATTTATCGCACTCCATAGCAGTTTATCGTCGAGTCGCTCAATCTTCTGCGACACGAACTGTTCAGCACCCTCGGCAAAACCGAAGTCAGGGCTGGTGAGTTTTACGCCCAAATCGACACCATAGGTCGGTATCTGCGGATAGATATCCTCGGTGTGCGCAATGCCGTAGGTATTTCCGCCCGAGAACATCTCAAACTCTTTTGTGCCGACATACTCCTCTGCCAAGCGCGCCACACAACGAATGCCGTTGCCACACATCTCTGCCTCCGAGCCATCGGGGTTGAACATTCGCATTCCGAATATCTCGCCCTCTTTGACTAAAAGCAACACACCATCGGCTCCGACTGCGCTCCCTCGGTTGCAGATGAAACGGGCAAATTCTGCGAGGTCGATGCCGTCAAGATTGTGCTTCACAGCATCCACCATAACGAACTCATTGCCCGAGCCGTGGCACTTTATGTAGTCAAATTTCATTCTATTTTAGAGTATAATTGTCCAAAAGTAGTAAAATTTGCAGAATTTTCCATATTTTTACGCAGTAAAAATGCAAAAACGATAAAAAATGGTCGAAAAATTTATAATGGCAGGCGATACAGCCCTTCATGTCTGCGATTCGGAGGTGGGCGAAAAGGTCGTAGTGTTGTTGCACGGATACCTCGAAAATATGCTCGTGTGGGAGGAGTTTATACCTCTGATTTATAAGGATGTGCGAGTGATAACGCTCGATATTCCCGGACACGGAATTTCGGAGGTTAAGGGCGAAATTCACACGATGGATTTTCTTGCCGATACTCTCGCTGCGACGCTCGACAAACTCGGCGTTGATAGTGCGACTATCGTAGGTCATTCGATGGGCGGATATGTGGCGCTTGCATTCGCTGAGCGATATGCCGAGCGCACCGATGGGGTGGTGTTGCTTCATTCGACACCATACGCTGATAGCGACGAGAAGAAAAAAAATCGTCAGCGTGATATTTCGCTTGTGAAGTCGGGCAAGAAGGAGTTGTTGGCTCGCACTGCGCCTGAAATGGGTTTTGCGGTCGAAAATCGCAATCGTTTCCGCACCGAAATAGAGGATTTGCAGCAGACTATCATCTTGACCGAAGAGGCTGGAATTATCGCACTCTTGAATGGTATGATTGAGCGCAAGGCGCAGAGCGAAATGCTCCATTCATTGGGCAAGCCGATACTCTTTATCCTTGGTCGCAAGGATGGTTATATCGTGCCCGAAATTGCCGAGAAGATGGTTGCCGAACACCCCGAGGCAAAGGTCGTTTGGCTCGAAAATTCAGGCCATATGGGCTTTATCGAGGAGCCGAAGGCGTGTGCCGCAGCACTTCTCGAATTTATCGCCAAAGAGAGATAGAAGTTGATAGCAACCAACTTTTAACTTTGCACTTTTAAATTTTAACCAAAGAAAACGGAGCAGTTCAAAACTGCTCCGTTTTCTATTTGGTAACTCTATGATTACTCCTTGTGGTGGTCACGGCGTGGACGACGATCGCCACGGTCGTTACCCTTATCACCGCGTGGTGCGCGAGGCTTACGCTCTGGCTCTACCCAACCCTCTGGCTTTGGAAGAAGTGCCTTGTGCGAAAGACGGAGCTTGTTGGTCTTCTGGTCGATGCCAATGAGCTTAACATCAATCTCATCGCCCTCCTTCAAACCTGTCTCTGCCATAGTCTCGAAACGCTTGTAGTCGATCTCCGAGATGTGGAGCAACGCCTCCTTACCTGGGAGAATCTCAACAAATGCACCGAAATCTACGATAGACTTGATAGTTCCGTGATACTCCTCGCCAACCTCTGGTACAGCAACGATGCCCTTGATGCGAGCCATAGCTGCATCGATAGACTCCTTGTCCGGACCGAATACATCAACCAAACCTGCGTTCTCAGTCTCGGTGATGGTGATAGTAGTGCCGGTAGTCTTCTGAATATCCTGGATAACCTTACCACCAGGACCGATAACTGCACCGATGAAGTCCTTGTCAATCGAGATCTGCTCGATGCGAGGAACAAATGGCTTGTAGTCCTCACGAGGCTCTGCGATGCACTCGGTAATCTTGTCGAGAATGTGAAGACGACCTACACGAGCCTGCTCCAATGCCTGAGCCAAGACCTCGTACGAAAGACCGTCAACCTTGATATCCATCTGGGTAGCGGTGATACCGTCACGGGTACCTGTTACCTTGAAGTCCATATCGCCCAAGTGGTCCTCATCGCCCAAGATATCCGACAATACTGCCCAACGGCCGGTTGCCGAATCCGAGATAAGTCCCATTGCGATACCCGAAACAGGCTTCTTCAACTTAACACCTGCGTCCATCAATGCCATACAGCCTGCGCAAACGGTAGCCATCGAAGATGAACCGTTCGACTCCAAGATGTCCGATACAACGCGTACTGCGTATGGATTCTCCTCCCCGAGTGGTACCATAGGCTTCAATGCACGCCAAGCGAGGTGGCCGTGACCAATCTCACGACGGCTAACGCCTCGCGATGCCTTTGCCTCACCTGTCGAGAATGGAGGGAAGTTGTAGTGGAGTACGAACTGCTCCGAACCCTGGAACAACACCTCATCGTGCTGCTTCTCGTCGAGCTTTGTGCCGAGAGTTACAGTCGAGAGCGACTGAGTCTCACCACGGGTGAAGATTGCCGAGCCGTGTGCGCAAGGGAGGTAGTTAACCTCGCACCAGATAGGACGAATCTCGTCGGTCTTGCGACCGTCAAGACGCTTGCCCTCATCGAGAATCATATTGCGCATAGCCATCTTCTGAACATCATCGTGGAAGTACTTGTGGATAAGCGGAGCCTTCTCCTCCAACTCCTCCTCGGTGTAGCGAGCAGCGAACTCTGCCTCCAAAGCCTCGAAAGCCTCCGAACGCTCATGCTTCATTGTGCCGCTTGTAGCGATAGCGTATGCCTTGTCGTACAACTCCGAGATGATGGTCTGACGCAACTCCTCATCGTTATTCTCGTGGCAGTACTCACGCTTAACATCCTTACCGAGCTCCTTCATCAACTCGATCTGTGCAGCACAGTGTCCCTTGATAGCCTCGTGAGCGTACTTGATAGCGCCGAGCATAACCTCCTCGCTAACCTCCTTCATCTCACCCTCTACCATCAAGATATTATCGATAGTACCTGCGACCATAATGTCGAGGTCAACATCCTTCATCTGCGAGAAAGTAGGGTTGATGCAGTACTCGCCGTTGATTCGTGCTACGCGCACCTCCGAGATTGGACCACCAAACGGAATGTCCGATACTGCGAGTGCAGCCGAAGCAGCCAAACCTGCGAGAGCATCAGCCTGAATATCCTTATCTGCCGAAATAAGGTTTACAGTTACATAAACCTCTGCGTGGTAATCAGCAGGGAACAATGGGCGCAATGCGCGGTCAATCAAACGAGCAACCAAAATCTCGTTGTCGCCAGCCTTACCCTCGCGCTTCATAAAGCCACCTGGGATACGACCTACCGCAGCAAACTTCTCCTTGTACTCGACCTGCAATGGCATAAAGTCGGTACCCTCTTTTGCGTCCTTCGCAGCCACTACTGTTGCAAGCAACATAGTATCGCCCTGCTTAACTACAACCGAACCGTCAGCCTGCTTTGCCAACTTGCCGGTCTCAATCATTATCTCGCGGCCACCTTCCAGCGGGATAAACTTCTGTACAGCATTGTACAACTTCTTTTCTTCCATAATCATCTAAAAAATCGTCAAAAAAATAAATTTACTTTTTTCTCTCATCATCATCTTGATAAAAACAAAATGAAGGCAACTCCCTTGTGGCGAGTTGCCCCATTCTGTCGACCTCTTACTTACGAAGGTTCAAAGCCTTAACGATAGCACGGTAACGCTCGATATCTACCTCCTTCAAGTACTCCAACAACTGACGGCGCTTACCGATCATCTTCAACATCGCACGCTGGGTGCCGAAGTCGTGACGGTTGTTTTTGAGGTGCTCTGTAAGGTGGCTGATACGGTACGAGAACAACGCGATCTGGCTCTCTGGTGAACCTGTGTCGGTGTTAGACTTGCCGTACTGACCGAAAAGCTCTTGCTTTTTCTCTGCTGATAAATAAGCCATAATTGTAAAAAATTAAAATTAAGTTATTTAAAAGTTTAACACTTCGTGCGCATTCGCCTTACTACGAATCACGCCAAAGCGGTGGCAAAGGTAATAAAAAATTCAGAATTAAAAATGCAAAATGCAAAATTATTTCGTTCTCCATTAACTTTTAGTTAATAAATAGGCTTTGAGTAGGGTGAAGACAATATCGATTTCAAATAATTTTGGAATAAGATTTGGAAGTTAAGAAAATTTGCCATACCTTTGCACTCGCAAAACACAGGAACTCCATTTAGAGTAGAGATACATCGCGGGGTGGAGCAGCTGGTTAGCTTGCCGGGCTCATAACCCGGAGGTCGGAGGTTCGAGTCCTCCTCCCGCAACTCACGAGAGATAATTTATTATCTCTCGTTTTTTTTATTTTCCTCTTTTTATTTTATCTTTGCAAAAAAATATAAAAAGAGTATAGCAATGTTTTTGGAAAATTCAACACAGAAGGGATGGATTGAGGTTGTTTGCGGTTCGATGTTCTCGGGTAAGACCGAGGAGCTTATTCGCCGCCTTCGCCGTGCGGAGTTTGCACATCAGAGAGTAGAGATTTTTAAGCCACAGATTGATGTGCGTTATTCGGAGGACGAGGTTGTGTCGCACAACCATTCGACAATTCGCTCTACGCCAGTAGAGTCGCCACAGCAGATTCTCTTGATGTCTTCGGAGGTCGATGTTGTGGGTGTCGATGAAGCACAGTTCTTCGACGATAGCATTATTGAGGTGTGTCGTGAGTTGGCAAATCGTGGTGTGCGAGTTATCGTGGCAGGTCTTGATATGGACTTTTTGGGCAAGCCGTTTGGACCTATGCCTGCGTTGATGGCTATTGCAGAGTATGTCGATAAGGTGCACGCAATTTGCGTACATTGTGGCAACCCTGCACAGCACTCGCATCGCTTGGCAAAGAGTGAAAAACTCGTTATGCTCGGCGAAAAGGATACCTACGAGCCGGTATGTCGCCACTGCTTCCTCCGTCTGCGCAAAGAGCAGGGCGAGGAGTAGGCAATAAAACAGAAAGCATTGCGTTATTTCAGATAGGAAAATTAACAACTAAGATATATGGGAGAAATTATCAACATCAAAGAGTTGAACGAGCGCATTGAGCGCGAGAGCCTCTTTGTGGATACTCTGCGCGCAGAGATGGGCAAGGTGATTGTTGGTCAGCAGCACCTTGTTGATACGCTTTTGATAGGACTTTTGTCCAACGGACACATCTTGTTGGAGGGCGTTCCTGGTTTGGCAAAGACTTTGGCTATCACTACATTGGCGAAGGCTGTTGATGCCGATTTTTCGCGTATTCAGTTTACGCCGGACTTGCTTCCTGCCGATATTGTAGGTACTTTGATATATTCGCAAAAGGCGGAGGATTTTACCGTTAAGAAGGGCCCTGTATTTGCGAACTTTGTATTGGCAGATGAGATTAACCGCTCCCCTGCGAAGGTGCAGTCGGCCCTCTTGGAGGCGATGCAGGAGCGACAGGTGACAATTGGCGACAATACCTACAAGTTGCCTGAGCCATTCCTTGTGTTGGCAACCCAAAACCCATTGGAGCAGGAGGGTACATACCCACTCCCTGAGGCGCAGGTGGACCGTTTTATGTTAAAGGCGAAGATCTCCTATCCGAAGCGTGAGGAGGAGCGCGATATTGTGCGAATGAACCTCTCGGGTGCAGGTATGCCCGAGCCAAATAAGGTTATCACGCCAGAGGATATCGTAAAGGCGCGTAAGGTGGTTGAGGATGTATATATGGACGAGAAGATTGAGAAGTATATCGTAGATATCATCTTCGCAACCCGTGAGCCGGCATCGTACAACCTCGAAAAGTTGCAGTCGTTGATTGCCTACGGAGGTTCACCTCGTGCAAGTATCTCATTGGCAAAGGCAGCGCGTGCATACGCCTTTATTCGTCGTCGCGGATATGTTATTCCTGAGGATGTGCGTGCGGTGTGCCACGATGTTTTGCGCCACCGTATTGGTTTGACCTATGAGGCTGAGGCAGAGAATATCACCTCGGAGGATATCATCACCGAGATTTTGAACAATGTGATTGTACCTTAATGGTTGCATAGGTGGAGCAGACCGAGAACGATATCTTGAAGCGTGTCCGAAAAATCGAGATTAAGACGCGAGGTTTGTCGAATGAGATTTTCGCAGGAAAGTATCATACGGCATTCAAGGGGCGCGGTATGTCGTTTGCCGAGGTGCGAGAGTATCGCATCGGCGACGATGTGCGAGATATCGATTGGAATGTTACGGCTCGTTCCCGCAAACCGCACATTAAAGTCTATGAGGAGGAGCGCGAATTGACGATGATGTTGATGGTCGATGTCAGTGGCTCGCGAATGTTCGGAACAACGGACTACCTCAAAAAGAATATTATCACCGAGTTGGCGGCAGTCCTCGCCTTCTCAGCATCGCAGACGGGCGATAAGGTGGGTTGCATATTCTTCTCGGATAAGGTTGAGAAGTTTATACCTCCAAAGAAAGGTCGCAGTCATATCCTCGCCATTATCAGAGAGTTGGTAGGCTTTGTGCCTGAGTCGAATGGAACGGCTATTTCGGAGGCGGTGCGCTACCTTACGGGTGTGAATAAGAAGCGTTGCACGGCATTCTTGCTGTCCGACTTTTTGAACTCGAAGCGAGATGATGAGGCGCTCAACGATGCTCTAAAAATCGCCTCTTCACGCCACGACATTATTGCATTGAAGGTGTCGGACCCTCGTGAGAGGGAGATGCCCGATGTGGGTATTGTGGAGTTGCAAGATGCCGAAACGGCTCGCAAGGTGTGGGTGGATACCTCATCGAGGGCGGTGCGAGAGCACTACGCCGAGAAGTGGGCGGAGCGAGAGGAAAAAACTCGTGAATTGTTGTTGCATAACCGCATCGACATAGCAGACATTTCAACCGACTCGGACTATGTTGCGGAGTTGATAAAATTGTTCAAGCAACGATGAGACTTTTGCGCTATATAATAATATATGTATCGGCACTTCTTATTGGTGGCGTGGCGGTGGCTCAAATGGAGCGTCCGACAATCACCTCGCATATCTCTGCCGATACGGTGATGATTGGCGACAGGGTAACCCTCACAATCGAGGTGGAGAAAGATGTGATGCAACATATCGTATTCCCAACCTTCGATTTTACCCAAAACGCCCCCGAAGGGGCAGAGCAACAAGAGCCGAGCATAGAGATTATCAACGACTTTGCCCCCGACACCATTCAGCAGGAGGGGCGCAGAGTGCTTCTTCGCAAACGCTACGAAATGGCAGTTTATGATGAGGGCATCTACAAGTTAGGCAGGGCGCAGGCTCTCTATCTCGATAAAAATCTTGTCGATACACTCTTTGCCGAGCGTGAGGAGGAACTATTTGTCAAGACCTTCCAGATTGACTCCACGATGACGACCGTGCGAGATTTGAAACCGCAGATGACTCTTAAATTGCGCTTTGCGGAGTTTGGCGGCTATCTCGGCATTGCTTTGGCGGTGGCGTTGTTGTTGGCAGGAGCGATTTATCTCTTGGTGCGCTATCTGCATAAGCGAGGCAAGCGAATTTCCGACCTCTTTAAGCCTGCACCACCACTTCCTGCACATATTGTGGCTATCGAGGCACTCGAAAAACTGCGTGATGAGAAGTTGTGGCAGAATGACAAGCACAAACTCTACTATTCGGGTTTGAGTGATATTTTGCGTACCTATCTCGCAGGTCGCTTTGAGGTGGGAGCGATGGAGATGACTACTGACGAAATTGACGATGCTCTGCGCACAGTCGAAATTGAGCAGAAGCAGAAGATGAACTTGCTTTCGGTGTTGCGTGATGCCGATTTGGTGAAGTTTGCCAAGGCTACACCGGAGGCTGAGGAGAATGAACTCGCCTACCATAAGGCTTACCACTTCGTCGAGGAGACCAAGCCTGTTGAGGTGGTCGAAGAGGAGGAAGATGAGCCAACCAAAAACAAGAAGGAGGATAAGCAATGAGAGCGATAGTGAAATATTTGGCAATCGTTGCGATGCTCTTCGTTTGTGGTGAGGTGTCGGCACAACAGATGCGAGAGCGTGGGCTGGTGCGCAAGGGAAATCGTGAGTTTAAGCGTGAGCAGTTCGAGAAGAGTGTGGATAGTTACCAGAGAGCATTGCAGCACGATAGCACCTGCTTCGAGGCGAAGTATGACCTCGCATCGGCACTCTATCGCACCGAGCGATACGATAAGGCCGAAAAGACATTGTTAGGCATAGTGAACGACACAACCCGCACCGAGAAAGAGCGTGGCGAGGTGGCGTACAACCTCGGAAATACGCAGTTTGCACAACAGAAATATAAGGAGGCGCTATCATCGTATCGTCAGGCTATGCGTTGCAATCCTAACGATGAGGATGCGAAGTTTAACTATGCCTTCACCAAGCGATTGATTCAGCAGCAGGAGCAACAACAACAGCAGAATCAAGACCAAAACCAAGACCAGAATAAGGAAAACCAAGATAAGCAAGATAACCAAAATCAGCAAGGCAAGGATAATCAAGACCAGCAACAACAACCTCAAAACCAAGATAGCAAAGAGGAGCAACAACAGGGCGAACAACCGCAAGAGGGAGCGATGACTCCTGAGCAGCAGGAGGCATTGTTGCAGGCTATTCAGGCGGAGGAGGATAAGACGCAGGATAAGTTGAAAGAGAAGAAGGGTGTGTTGATTAGAGGCTCGAAAAATTGGTAAGAGTGAGATAGTATGGAGTTTGCAAATCCTAAAATATTGTGGCTTTTGGTGGTAGTGCCGTTGTGGGTAGCCTACTATGTGTGGCGCTCATTGCAGGGCGGCGCCTCGATTGTCATCTCCTCTGCCGACTCGTTGCGCTCGGCACCACGCACTTTGCGCTACTACTTGCGCCATCTGCCGGCGGTGTTGCGAGCTATCGCTCTGGTGTTGATTATCATCGCTTCGGCTCGACCTCAGTCGGTGGAGCACGAAACTAAGACCGAAACCGACGGTATCGACATAGTTTTGGCAGTCGATATTTCGGGCTCGATGCTTGCACGAGATTTCCAGCCCGACCGCTTGACTGCGGCGAAAGAGGTGGCAGCACAATTTGTCGCTAATCGTCAGGGCGATAGAATAGGTTTGGTTGTCTTTGCGGGTGAGGCTTTTACCCAAACTCCTCTCACAACCGACCAATCTTCGTTGCAGACACTCTTGGGCAGACTTCGTAGCGGAGTTGTGGAGGATGGTACGGCTATCGGAAATGGCTTGGCTACGGCAGTCAATCGCTTGCGTGAGAGCGACTCGAAGTCGAAGGTTATAATTCTCTTGACCGATGGTGTGAATAATCGTGGTCAGATTGCTCCACTTACTGTTGCCGATATTGCGAAGGAGCAGGGCATCAAGGTCTATACCATTGGCGTAGGTCGCAATGGTACAGCACCTTACCCCGTGTTCGACGAGCGAGGTCGCGAGGTCTATACCGTCGATATGAAGGTTGAAATTGACGAGAAAATGCTCCGCGAAATTGCTGAAAAGACGGGTGGAGAGTACTTCCGTGCAACCGATAAAACCTCGTTGGAGCGCATCTATCAGCAGATTGATAAGATGGAGAAGTCGAAGGTCGAGAAGTTTGATATCACCCATGTTTACGAGGAGTATCTGCTCTATGTCTTGTGGGCATTGGTTCTGCTTTTGACCGAGTTTGTAGTGAAATATATCATCTTAAAACGCATACCGTAATGTTCAGATTTGCAAACCCTCATCTCTTGTGGCTACTCGTGGTAGTGCCTGTGATGATTGTCGCATTTGCGGTGGTCTTGCAACTGCGCAAACGCAATTTGCGTCGTTTCGGTAATATCGCCACTGTTAAATCGCTCTTGCGAGATGTGTCATCGTGGCGTGTGCATACCAAATTCATTCTCTTTGCACTTGCCTATACTGCTTTGGTCTTCGCTGCGGCACGACCACAGTTTGGCGCAAAACTCCGTGAGGAGAAGGCGGAGGGTGTGGAGATGATGTTCGTGGTCGATGTGTCGAACTCGATGTTGGCGGAGGACTTTACGCCAAATCGCTTGGATAGAACTCGATATGCCATTGATAAACTATTTGCGTCGCTCAATCAAGATAGGGTAGGCGTGGTTGTCTTTGCAGGCGAGGCAAAGGTGCAGTTGCCTATCACGACCGACTATCGTATGGCTCGCAGTTTTGCAAAACGACTCTCTCCTGAGTTGGTCAGTGTGCAGGGTACAGATATTTCCGATGCGATAGACCTCGCATCATTGTCCTTTTCGCAGAGGGAGGGTGCAAGCCGAGTGATGATTCTCATTACCGATGGCGAGGCGCACGACTCTGACGCTTTGACCGCAGCCGAGCGTGCAGCCGAGCGTGGTATCCGCATCTTTACGATAGGCATTGGCTCGCCAAAGGGTGCGCCAATTCAGATTGGTGGCGAGTTTATCAAAGACGAGAAGGGCGAAATGGTCGTTTCGCGCCTTAACGAGGAGCTTCTGCAACAGATTGCCGAGAAGGGTAATGGCGGATATATTCGTGCCTCGAATGCCGAATTTGGCTTGTCGGAGATTGTCGATGAAATCGAGAAAATGGAGAAGAGCGAACTATCCACTCTCCGCTTCGACGAGTATAACGAGCAGTTCTATTGGATATTGTGGGTAGTGCTTGGTTTGTTGCTACTCGAAGGCTTGTTGCTCGATAGACGAAATCCTCGCCTTCGAAAATTCAACATCTTCGAGAAAAACTAAAAAACATCGCATCGCCTTTTCAAGCGATGCGATATCTTTAATTCTCAATTCTCAATTCTCAATTTGATTTTGATGTCATTATCTTCAAAATCAAAGCGTCTGTTTCGCTCATTCCCGAGCGACCAATCTCGGTCAGGTTGCGTATGCAGTTATCTACATCGTTCTCGATAATGCCCTCTAACGAAGTTGTAACCCTCTGATTCATAGCTAATGTTGCCGAGAGTACGGCTGTCGCTACACCACTCGTAACCTTCAACGAACATGAAGGCTTTGCTCCGTCGCAAATCATACCCGTAAGGTTGGCGACCATATTCTTTACGGCACCCGAAATTTCGTTGAAACCTCCACCCATAAGGTAGGTGATACCGCATGCCGAGCCCGTGGCTGCCACCACACATCCGCACAATGCCGACAAGCGACCAAGGCTCTGCTTGATGTATATCACGGTGAGATGACTCAATACCAATGCACGCAACATCTTCTCGCGCTCGACATCATTTGCGAGGGCGAAAATCGCCACCGGAACGGTTGCCGAAATGCCTTGATTGCCACTTCCCGAGTTGCTCATTACGGGCACCATCGCACCGCTCATTCGAGCATCGCAAGCACCGCTTGTGTGTGCCAAAATATTTGTAAAGAGCGTGTCGCCAAAGATATTTTTTGCCACTCCGCTATGGAGCATTGCTCCCAATCCGTGACCATAATTGCCTTTGAATGAAAGCTCTGCGGCTGCAACATTTTTCTCTGCTGTCTCGCCTATGAATTCAATCATTTCGAGCGGTACTTCCGTTGCAAAATCATAGACTTTTTGCAACGACAACTCCAACTCTTCACTCTCACCAATGACATTCTTCTCGGCTTCGCTCGAAGCAACCTCCTCGCCATTGCGACGGATTGAGGAGAAGTTGGTATGGGTGCCCGAAATTACCACCTCGGCACTTTCGTTGCCCGCCTCTACCACGACCTTTATAAAGAGAATATCGTCGCTCTCGTCGGTTACGAAAATCGACGGCTCGACCTCTTGCAGAAGTTGTTTTGCTCGCTCAACATCCTCCTTCGTAACATCTCGCAACACCTCCAAACCATACTCCGAGCGACCTGCTACGGCACCCAAACCTACGGCTATCGGCAGACCGGTCATTCCGCTATTCGGAATACCTACGCCCATCGCATTTTTGAAGATGTTTGCGCTGAGTGCCACCGATATTCTTTGTGGCGCAGAGCCGAGCGTTTCGCAAGCCTTGGCTACGCAGAGCGATACCGCCATAGGCTCGGTACATCCTATCGAAAGGATCACCTCTCGCTTGATAAGGTCGATGATTTTGGTATAAGTTTCTGCTGTCATACTGCAAATATAGCTAAAAATTAAAAATTAAAAGTTAAAAGTTAAAAGTTTTTCTTATCTTTGCGAGTTAGAAGCAAAGAAAATAAAATAAATCAGATAAAGATATGAGAATTGCTCAATTACTTAAATCTACCGACTACGGTACAAAGGTTACCGTTAAGGGTTGGGTACGCACAAAGCGTGGAAACAAGAATGTTGCCTTCCTCGCGTTGAACGACGGCTCGTGCGTAGCAAATATTCAGATTGTAGCCGACCTCTCGAAGATTTCGGAGGAGGAGTTGAAACCTGTAACTACGGGTGCTTGCGTGGCAGTCGAGGGAACGCTCGTAGAGTCGCTTGGCGCAGGTCAGGGTGTTGAGGTTCAGGCGGACAGCATCGAGGTCTATGGCACTGCCGACCCTGCAACATATCCGTTGCAGAAGAAGGGACACTCGTTGGAGTTCCTCCGCGAGATTGCATATTTGCGCCCTCGTACCAACACCTTTGGTGCTATCTTGCGTATCCGCCACGCTATGGCATACGCCATCCACAAGTACTTCAACGACAAGGGATTCTACTACTTGCACACTCCACTCATTACAGCTTCGGACTGCGAAGGTGCAGGCGAGATGTTCCAGGTAACAACTATGGATTTGAACAACCTCCCACGCACAGAGGAGGGGGCTATCGACTTCGCACAGGACTTTTTTGGCAAGCCTTGTAGCCTCACCGTGTCGGGTCAGTTGGAGGGCGAGTTGGGCGCATTGTCTATGGGACAGATCTACACCTTCGGCCCTACTTTCCGTGCCGAGAACTCGAATACTCCACGCCACTTGGCAGAGTTCTGGATGATTGAGCCTGAGGTTGCATTCTTCGATTTGCAGGATAATATGGATATGGCAGAGGATTTCTTGAAGTACCTTATCCGCTATGCTTTGGAGAACTGCAAGGAGGATCTCGAATTTATGAATAAGATGTGGGACAACGAGTTGTTGGAGCGCCTTAACTTTGTGCTTGCAAACGACTTCGTTCGCCTCGACTATACCGAGGGTATCAACATATTGAAGGCTTCGGGCAAGAAGTTTGAGTTCCCTTGCGAGTGGGGTTGCGACTTGCAGTCAGAGCACGAGCGTTACCTCGTAGAGGAGCACTTCAAGAAGCCTGTAATCCTCATCAACTATCCAAAGGATATCAAGGCATTCTATATGAAGCAAAACGAGGACGGCAAGACTGTTCGTGCTATGGATGTTCTCTTCCCAAAAATCGGCGAGATTATAGGCGGTTCGGAGCGAGAGGCAGATTATGGCAAACTCTCTGCAAGAATCAAGGAGTTGAACATTCCTGAAAAGGATATGTGGTGGTACCTTGACACTCGTCGTTGGGGCTCTGCACCTCACTCTGGCTTCGGACTCGGTTTCGAGCGTCTTTTGCTCTTCGTAACGGGTATGAGCAATATTCGCGATGTGATTCCGTTCCCGAGAACACCTAAGAACGCGGAATTCTAAAAATCGTTCTGATTGGCTCTTTTCGTACGAGTGCGTCGGACTCCAAATTCCTCACATAGGTCTACTATGCTGCGGATTTGTCGCCTAGCATCGCACGAAAATAGCCTAATCATTTACGATTTTTGAGTTGCATAAAATTGTTGTAATAATCTCGTCATAAGCAATTTTCGAGATTAAAGGATAAAATAAAAGCTAATGGCCAATGGCTAATGGCTAATAGCCAAAACAGAGTCTATGGTCCGCCATAGACTTTGTTCTTATAAATGAAGAAGCGATAAGGGTTGCAGTAGAACTTTTTTACCGCTATGAAATTATCAAACGCACAACTGCTCTTGCAGCAGCAGAAACTATCTCCACAACAGATTCAGATGATTAAACTTCTGGAACTGCCTACCGTTATGCTTGAACAGCGCATAAAGGAGGAGATTGAGGAGAATGTCGTTCTCGAAGAGGAACACTCTGCCGAGAGCGAGGAGGAGCCTCAGCAAATCTCGGTGGAGGAGTATCTGCGTGAGGATGATACACCTGCCTACAAGAGCCGCTTGAACCACTACTCCAAAGATGACCAACCTCGAAATATCCAGATATCGGGCGGTCGCTCGTTGCAGGAGTCGTTGGTGGAGCAGTTGGGCTATAAAAATCTATCCGAATACGAGGAGCAACTCGCGACATTCCTTGTCGGTAGTATCGACGAAGATGGCTACTTGCGCCGTGATTTGGAGTCGTTGGCAGACGATATAGCCTTCTCGCTCGGCATCGAAACGACAAGTGAGGAGTTGGAGCGACTGCTTTCGATAATTCATCGCTTGGAGCCTGTGGGCGTGGGTGCAAGGGATTTGCAGGAGTCGTTGCTGTTGCAAATTGAGGCACAACCTCTCGATACCCCCGAGCGTGAGTTGGCTCACAAGATTTTGCAAAATCACTTCGAGGAGTTTGTCAAGAAGCACTACGAGCGATTGATGAGTCGTCTTGCTGTGTCGGAGGAGGAGTTCCGTGATGCGGTGCAGGAGATTCAGCACCTCTCGCCAAAGCCCGGCAACCTCTTCTCGGAGGGTGGCTCGGAGGCTGCGCCATACATCATTCCCGACTTTTTGTTGGATTACCACGATGGTCAGTTCGACCTCTCGCTCAACTCGTATAATATCCCCGAACTGCGTATAAATCGCCACTATGTCGATATGATTCGCGATATGGCGACACAGAAGGGCGAGAAGAGCGATAGCGATAAGGAGGCGATACAGTTTATCAAGAATAAAATTGACTCGGCAAAGTGGTTTATGTCGGCGATAAAGCAGCGCCACGATACCCTTATGCGCACGATGCAGACCATTCTCGACTACCAGCGAGAGTACTTCCGTGATGGCGATAGAAGCAAACTGCGCCCGATGATTTTGAAGGATATTGCTGACCGCACAGGTTTGGATGTTTCGACCATCTCGCGAGTGGTAAACAGCAAGTATGTGCAGACGCAGTTTGGTATAATATTATTAAAATCACTCTTCTCGGAGGCTATGCAGACGCAGAGTGGCGAGGAGGTGTCATCTTACGAAGTGAAGAACATTTTGCAGAAGTCTATTGCTGCCGAGAATAAACGCAAGCCACTCACTGACGAGCAGTTGATGAATATCCTCAATGACAAGGGGTATTGCATCGCCCGAAGAACGGTGGCCAAGTATCGTGAGATGCTTGATATTCCGGTGGCGCGATTACGCAAACAGATATAAAATTAAGGTCGTTAGAGTCGTTAGGGGCGTTAGAGGAGGAAGATAAATTTTGAATTTTGCATTTTGAATTCTGCATTCAAATATGATTTGCTCGTTGTCGGTGCCGGATTGTACGGTGTCGTGGTGGCGTATCGTGCCCATAAGGAGGGCAAGAGGGTGTTGGTTATCGATAGGCGTAGCCATACGGGCGGTAACTGCTACTGCGAAAACCAAGACAATATCTTCGTTCAGAAATATGGATCTCATATCTTCCACACCTCGAATAAAGAGGTTTGGGACTTCGTAAATCAATTCGTTGAGTTCAAGCCATTTGTCCACTCGCCTCGCGCAACCTACAAGGGCGAGATATATCCGTTACCCTTCAACCTAAACACCTTCGATGCGCTGTGGGGCGTGAAGAGTGCCGAAGAGGCGAAGGCGAAGATTGAGGAGCAACGATTGCACCTCGACCACGAGCCTGCGAATTTGGAGGAGCAGGCGTTGTCGCTGGTCGGTAGAGATATTTTCGAGCGACTTATAAAGGGCTACACCGAGAAGCAGTGGGGTAGAGCGTGCAACGAACTCCCTGCGTGGATAATTCGCCGCTTGCCACTCCGCTTCGAGCGCAATAACAACTACTTCAACGACACCTACCAAGGTATTCCTGTTGGTGGCTACAATCCACTGATTGATGGGCTTTTGGAGGGAGTTGAGGCGCGACTCGATACCGACTATTTCGACCACCGCGAGGAGTTCGATGCTATGGCGGAAAAAGTGCTCTACACAGGCGAGTTGGACCGCTTCTACGACTATCGCTTTGGCAAGTTGGAATATCGCTCGTTGCGATTTGAGGAGGAACGACTCTCGCAAGCCTATTTTCAGGGGGCTGCGGTGGTCAATTATACAGACCGTGAAACACCATTTACCCGTATTATCGAGCACAAACACTTTGAGGATAGGGGTACCGAGCATACTGTCATAACTCGCGAATACCCTATGGAGTGGCGTGAGGGTGCCGAGCCGTACTATCCAATCAACGACGAGCGCAACACCTCGCTATATGCCAAGTATCGTGCCCTTGCCGATACCGAAACAAAGTATCTTTTTGGTGGTCGCCTTGCCGACTATCGCTACTACGATATGCACCAAGTAATTGAGGTGGCTCTTTCGGCAGAAATTGATAAATAAACACTATCTTTGCACCTATGGAACAAGTTAGAGCAAAAAAAGCGTTAGGTCAGCACTTCTTGACCGATTTGAATATAGCGCAAAAGATTTGCAATTCGCTTTCGGGTGGAACAACCGAAAACCCCGACAAGGTGTTGGAGGTGGGTTGCGGTATGGGGGTATTGACACAATATCTGCTCAAACGAGAGGATATTGTAACCTATGGCGTGGATATCGATACCGAGAGCATCGCCTATCTCCACGCGCACTATCCCGATTTTGAACCTCGTTTGCGCGAGGGCGACTTCTTGAAGATGAACCTTGCAGAGTACTTCCCCGAGGGCGTTAAGGTTATCGGAAACTTCCCCTACAACATCTCTTCGCAGATATTCTTCAAGATTATCGAGCATCGCAACCTCGTTCCCGAGTGCGTGGGAATGATTCAGAAGGAGGTTGCTGAGCGTATTGCCGAGAAGGAGGGCTCGAAGACCTATGGTATTTTGAGCGTATTGCTCCAAGCATGGTACGACATTGAATACCTATTCACCGTATCGGAGAAGGTTTTTAACCCACCACCAAAGGTTAAGAGTGCGGTTATACGCCTTAAACGCAATGCTACCGCTTCGCTCGACTGCGACGAACAGCTCTTTGTGAAGGTTGTGAAGGCGTCGTTTGGTCAGCGCAGAAAGATGCTTCGCAACTCGTTGCGTTCCGCTTTTGGCGACTTCCACGGTGCCGAGCATCCATTCTTCACAAAGCGTGCCGAGCAGTTGTCGGTGGCAGATTTTGTGGAACTGACCAAGTGGGTATCCGAAAATAGATAGAACAATGAAGCGTCTCTTTTTACTTTTTGCGTGCGTAGTGATGGTGGTGGTCGATGTTAAGGCTGTCGAGCCAAAGTCAAAGTGTGATACGCTCTATGTTTTGGGTGTAGGCAATAGTTGGACTCGTGACTCAATGCGTTGGTTGAGTGCTATCGCCAAGAGTGCTGACCGCCCTGTGGTTGTAGGTCACGCCTATCTCGGAGGTTCAACCCTCGAACAGCAGTATAAGGGAATTGACGACCAATCCTTTACCTATAAGCATCGCAATATCGACCAGGTGGTACACAATACCTATCAGTATTGGCTCTACGATTGTAGCGAAAATCCGAAGAAAACCCCATCGAAAGGGTATAAAAATGGTCTTGCGGGCATTGGCGTAACCCTCGAAAGCGTAGTTACCGACAAGCCGTGGGATATTATGGTTATCCAACCCGAAAACACTATGCGTCGCTATGTGAAGTCACAAGGTGGAACATTCGACCTTAATCTTTTGGTTGAGCGCATCAAAAAGATGATGAAGCCCGAGGTGGCAGCCAAGGTGCGTTGCGGTTTGATGGTGCCATTCTCCTACCCCGCAGGCAATACCGACTATCGCCAGACAATCTGCGATTGGTACAACGATGGTGTAAGACCGAAGATGCAGCATGAGTGGGATGCTCTGTACGAATATATCCACCACTGTATTCAGAAGGAGATTTACGAGGTGGGAGTCTCGATGGGCAAGAATTGCGAGTTCTATGTAAATGTAGGCCAGGCGATATATCTCGGTCGTCAGCATAAGCAACTCTCCAAATCAGGCTACAAGTTGCAGCGCTCGCAGAGTAATACTCACCTTTCGGAGGGTTTAGCGATGTATATTGCGAGCCTCTCCTATGCCTATACCTTGCTTGACATCAAGCAGGAGGATGTAAAATTCTACCCTAAATACTCGAAGGATGCTCAACTTACGGGCGACCGCGGTACTACCGATTTGATAAAGGTCGAGAACACCCCAGCACTTGCCAAGCAGGCCCGCAAGGTGGCGTGGAAGGCGTGCAAGGGGAATTGAGAATTTAAAATGCAGAATTCCAAGTGCAGAACGCAAAATAATAGGCGTTCTGCATTTTTCTTTTTAGCAGGTGGCCCTTTGCGAATTTTGTTTTGTTAGTAAACTAACACCGAAATTTCTTGCGTAGTCCATTTACTCTTTGTAAATTTGTATGAGTGAAATATGGTTTTTGCTGAACGAAGCCCATTTTGCGAGGTATTTGCATCTGAAAATACAAATAAAAAACAACAATAAAACTAATAAAACTATGGCAGAAAAGAAATTTATCACTTGTGATGGTAACTACGCCGCAGCGCATATCGCGTATATGTTCTCGGAGGTTGCAGCCATCTATCCTATTACGCCATCTTCGACTATGGCAGAGTATGTCGATGAGTGGGCAGCACAGGGCCGTAAGAATATCTTCGGCGAGATTGTAAAGGTTGTGGAGATGCAGTCGGAGGCTGGTGCTGCGGGTGCAGTACACGGCTCGTTGCAGGGTGGTGCTTTGACATCGACCTTCACCGCATCGCAGGGCTTGTTGCTGATGATTCCGAATATGTACAAGATTTCGGGTGAGTTGCTTCCTGGCGTATTCCATGTTTCGGCTCGTGCTTTGGCGGCTCAGTCGCTCTCAATCTTTGGCGACCACCAGGATGTTATGGCTGCTCGTCAGACAGGTTTTGCACAGTTGGCAACCTCATCTGTTCAGGAGGTTATGGACTTGGCAGGTGTGGCACACATCGTGGCATTGAAGTCGCGTGTTCCATTCCTTCACTTCTTCGATGGCTTCCGTACCTCGCACGAGATTCAGAAGGTTGAACTTATGGACGAGGCTTCGCTCACAGCATTGTTTGACCGCGAGGCGTTGAAGGAGTTCCGTACTCGTGCTCTCAACCCTGAGAAGCCTGTAACTCGTGGTACCGCACAGAATCCTGATATCTACTTCCAGACCCGTGAGGCCGCAAATAAATTCTACGATGCAGTACCTGATATGGTGGCTGAAACAATGGCAGAAATCTCAAAGATTACAGGTCGTGAGTACAAGCCATTTGTATATTACGGAGCAGAGGATGCTGACCGTGTAGTTGTAGCTATGGGCTCGGTAACCGAGACATTGAAAGAGTGTGTGGATTTCTTGAACGAGCGTGGCGAGAAGGTTGGTGTTGTAACCGTACACCTCTACCGTCCATTCTCGGCAAAATATCTCTTCAATGTATTGCCAAAGTCAGTTAAGACTCTTTGCGTTCTGGACCGCACAAAGGAGCCGGGAGCAAATGGTGAGCCTTTGTACCTCGATATCGTAGATGCATTCTACGGCTCGGAGTTGCAACCAGCAATTATCGGCGGTCGCTACGGTCTTTCGTCGAAGGATACCACCCCTGCACAGATGTTGGCCGTATTTGCAAATATGGCACTCTCTACACCTAAAAATCACTTCACCGTTGGTATCGTAGATGATGTAACAAATCTCTCATTGCCTGTTGGTGAGGAGATTTCGATGGCAAAGGAGGGTACTTTCGAGGCATTGTTCTTCGGTTTGGGTGCTGACGGAACGGTTGGAGCAAACAAGAACTCGATTAAGATTATCGGTGGCTCGACCGACAAGTATTGTCAGGCTTACTTCTCGTACGACTCGAAGAAGTCGGGCGGCTACACCTCGTCGCACCTCCGTTTTGGCGACAAACCAATCACTTCGCCATACTTGGTAACAACTCCTGACTTTATCGCTTGCCATGTGCCGTCGTATGTGGATAAGTACGATGTTTTGAAGGGCTTGAAGCACGGTGGCTCGTTCTTGTTGAACTCGGTGCTCGACGCTGAGGCTACTTGCGCATCGTTGCCAACCCATATGAAGGTTTATCTTGCAAAGCACAATATCAACTTCTACATCATCAACGCAACCAAGATTGCATCGGAGTTGGGCTTGGGTAACCGCACCAATACCATTATGCAGTCGGCATTCTTCAAGATTGCAAATGTTATTCCGTTCGAGAAGGCTGTCGAGGAGATGAAGAAGGCTATCTACAAGTCTTACGGCAAGAAGGGTGAGGATATTGTAAATATGAACTACGCTGCTGTTGATGCAGGTGCTACCGCAGTTGAGAAGGTTGCAGTACCGGCAGAGTGGGCAGACCTCGCTGTTGAGGAGGCTCACGCATCGGTTGATTTGAGCCGTCCTGAGTTTGTTCGCAATGTGGTTGACCCAATCAACGCATTGAAGGGTGACGACCTCCCTGTTTCGGCATTTGTTGGTCGTGAGGATGGTACTTGGGACAACGGTACTGCCGCTTGGGAGAAGCGAGGCATTGCAGTGAATGTTCCGCAGTGGAATCTCGATACTTGTATCCAGTGTAACCAGTGTGCTTATGTCTGCCCTCACGCAGCAATTCGTCCATTCCTCGCAACCGAGGAGCAGGCTGCTGCCGCACCAGAGGGAACAGAGTTCAAGCAGGGTATCGGAAATACTAAGGAGTACAAGTTCCGTATTCAGGTGTCGCCACTCGACTGTACCGGTTGTGGAAACTGCGTTGATGTTTGTCCGACACCTAAGGGTAAGGCTCTTGTTATGCAGCCACTCGCATCGCAGATGGGTGAGGTTGAGAAGTGGAACTATATGCACCACACCGTGGGCTACAAGAATATCGAGCGCGAGAAGACTGTCAAGAATTCGCAGTTTATGCAGCCATTGTTCGAGTTCTCGGGAGCTTGTGCAGGTTGTGGCGAGACACCATATATCAAGACTATCACGCAGCTCTTTGGTGAGCGTATGATGGTGGCAAATGCTACGGGTTGTACCTCAATCTACTCGGCATCGGCACCTTCGACTCCATACTGCACCAACGACAAGGGTCAGGGCCCTGCTTGGGCTAACTCGTTGTTCGAGGATAATGCAGAGTTTGGCTTGGGTATGCACATTGGTAACGAGAAGATTCGTGAGAACTTGGCATCCCTTGTTAAGGAGGCTCTCACTTGCGAGAAGTGCTCTGACGAGTTGAAGGCGGCATTGCAGGAGTGGCTCGATGTTCGCCACTTGGCTGCTAAGTCGGCAGAGGTTGCTCCACGAGTAATTGAACTTTGCGAGGCTTGCGGTTGCGATAAGTGCAAGGCTATTCTCGAACACAAGGACTTTCTCGTTAAGAAGTCGCAGTGGATTATCGGTGGCGACGGTTGGGGCTACGATATCGGCTTCGGTGGCGTTGATCATGTATTGGCATCGGGCGAGGATGTAAATATCCTTGTTGTTGATACCGAGGTTTACTCGAATACCGGCGGTCAGTCATCGAAATCTACCCCTGTGGGTGCTGTTGCTAAGTTCGCTTCGATGGGTAAGCGTATCCGCAAGAAGGACTTGGGCGCTATCGCAATGACCTACGGTTATGTTTATGTTGCACAGGTTTCGATTGGTGCTTCGCAGACTCAACTCTTCAATGTATTGAAGGAGGCAGAGGCTTACCCTGGACCATCGCTCATCATTGCATACGCTCCTTGTATCAACCACGGTATCAAGGGTGGTATGACTCGCACCCAGACTATCGGTAAGCAGGCTGTCGAGTGTGGTTACTGGCACTTGTGGCACTACAATCCGCTTCTCGAAGAGGAGGGCAAGAATCCGTTTGTTCTCGACTCGAAGGAGCCAGATTGGTCGAAGTTCCGTGACTTCTTGTTGAAGGAGGTGCGCTACACTTCGCTCCAAAAGACCTTCCCACAGGAGGCTGAGGAGTTGTATGCAGCAGCCGAGGAGAATGCTAAGTGGAGATATAATACATATCTTCGCCATTCAAAAATGGAATTCTAAGCAGCGATAGCTGCGTTAAACTTCGGTAGCCGAGTTGCTCACATAGGCTTACTATGCTGCGCACTCGGCTCCTTGTTGCCTTGCTATCATCTGCTTATAATCCCTTTTACAGGTGTTGATGTAGGCTTATAAATAATGTAAAATGGATAATTTTATTATTGTTGCTCCGGCAACTGCGCTGGGTGGTGCTATCGCCGTTATTCGCACAAGTGGCGAGGGCTCGGTGGAGTGTTGCGACAAAATCTTTAAGGGGCACAAATCCCTCTTGGAGGCAAAATCGCACACGATACACTATGGCACTATTTGCGATGGCGAGCGCGTAGTGGATGATGTTGTGGTGGCGGTTTTCCGTGCGCCACACTCCTATACGGGCGAGGAGTCGGTGGAGATTTCGATTCACGGCTCGCGTTATATTGCGCAGGAGGTTATTCGCCTCTTGTGCGAGCAGGGTGCTCGTATGGCGGAAGCGGGAGAGTTCTCGCAACGAGCCTTGGCAGCAGGTCGTATCGACCTATCGCAAGCCGAGGCGGTGGCCGATTTGATAGCTGCCGAGTCGCGTGCAGCACACGCTGTGGCGGCTACGCAGATGCGAGGTGGCTACTCGGCACTGCTTGATGAATTGCGTGAGGAGTTGCTCAACATAACCTCTCTGCTCGAACTCGAACTCGACTTCTCGGAGGAGGATGTCGAGTTTGCCGACCGAGCGAAACTGCGCTCAATGCTCGAAAAAACAGATGCCGCAGTGGTGCGACTTATGGAGTCGTTCAAGGTGGGAAATGCTATCCGCGAGGGCGTTGCAGTGGCTATTGTAGGTCGCCCGAATGTGGGCAAGAGCACCTTGCTTAATCGCCTTGTGGGCGACGATAGAGCGATGGTGTCGGATATTGCAGGCACTACCCGAGATACGATTGAGGAGAGCGTCGTAATTGACGATATAAAGTTCCGCTTTGTCGATACTGCGGGCTTGCACGACACGGATGACAGACTCGAACAGATGGGTATTGAGCGTACCGAAAGGGCAATACGCCAGGCACAAGTGGTGCTCTATATGTTAGAGCCTTCGCAGTGCGAATTGGAGTTGCCGACACTTGCCGATGGACAGACCTTGTTGTTGGTTGTCAATAAGATGGATACTTCGCCTGTGCGAGATGTTAAGGATGCAATCTATATCTCGGCTCGTGAGGGTGAGGGTATCGACGAATTGCGTCAGGCTTTGCGTGCTACTGTTGATACCGAGGGGTTGTATCGTGGCGAGGTGGTAGTGTCTAATATGCGTCACTTCGAGGCTTTGAGCCGTGCTCACAACGATATGACGCAGGCTATTGCAGCACTCGATTTTGGCATCTCGGAGGAGCTTTTAGCAGAGGATATTCGCTCGGCAATTAACGCCTTAGCCGAAATTACAGGTCGTATAACGAGCGATGATGTGTTAAAGAGGGTGTTTTCCCAATTTTGCATAGGTAAATAGTTGATAGACAAATAAATAGGCAGGTTTAATACCTGCCTATTTCTGTTATAGCCGTTGATATACCCTCTCGCCGAGAAGATGCTCTATTGCATCTTCCAAATCGAAGTGCGAGGTGCAACCCCTATATTGGGAGCAGATTTCGAATAAGGAGTTTCCCAATTCGAATAGCGACCTATCAACCTCGGTGCAGTAGCTATGACCATTATCGCCAATATATCGAACTCTATATGGTTTAGATGGTAGCCCAAACTTTCCGGGTATAATGTCGAAGGCGTAGATGTAGTGGTGCTCGCCCATATCATTTTCCACTTGCGAACATCTATAATCCTGCCACCATACAATGATATGTCCGAGTGTCAATTTCGCCTCTGCGGGCGTGTAACCAAGACCTTGCCTTGCCCACACCTTCAAAGGTAGTGGTAGAGGAGTGTGAAATAGCCGTTCATCGGCAAAAATCTTCTCGCTACTTGCCAATAGTCGTTTTGCATACCTCACAAAGAGTGCTGTGCGCCACTTTGCCTTCTCGGTGCTGTCAAAATCTTGCGCCAACTCGTTGCGCTCATCTCTTTCGCTCTTGCCTACTGCCTTGCAGTAGCCGAGCAGTGTCGGTGGTGTTACCCTCTCAACCGACACACCTTTCGTAAATTGTGTTTTCATAATAAAAGAACTGTTTTTGAGTTAAACCTCGCTGCAAAGGTAGAGTGCAGTTTTGACAACCCTTGTCAATAAAGAAAAACGCCACGATTTTTTTTCGTGGCGTTTTACAAATAAGCAGTAATCTTTTATTTTGCGTAACTTACTGCGCGAGTTTCACGGATTACGGTGATCTTAACCTGTCCTGGGTATGTCATCTCGTCCTGAATCTTCTTTGCAATATCGTGCGATAGACTCTCGCTCTCAGCATCCGAAAGTTTGTCGGCGCCAACGATTACGCGCAACTCACGACCTGCCTGAATAGCGTAGGTCTTAACAACACCAGGGTAGGAGAGAGCAATGCCCTCCATCTCCTTCAAACGCTTGATGTACGACTCAATAACCTCGCGACGAGCACCTGGGCGAGCACCCGAGATAGCATCGCAAACCTGAATAATAGGTGCAATCATCGATGTCATCTCTGCCTCGTCGTGGTGAGCACCGATAGCGTTGCATACATCTGCCTTCTCCTTGTACTTCTCGGCAAGGTTCTGTCCGATTATTGCGTGTGGCAACTCTGGCTCATCATCAGGCACCTTACCGATATCGTGCAACAATCCTGCACGACGAGCGGTCTTTGGATTGAGTCCCAACTCTGCCGCCATAATACCGGCCAAGTTTGCAGTTTCGCGTGCGTGCTGCAAGAGGTTCTGACCGTATGACGAACGATACTTCATCTTACCGATAAGGCGGATAAGTTCAGGGTGCAAACCGTGGATACCGAGGTCGATAGCGGTGCGCTTACCAACCTCAACAATCTCCTCCTCAATTTGCTTCTTAACCTTGGCAACAACCTCCTCGATACGAGCTGGGTGGATACGGCCATCGGTTACTAGCTGGTGCAAAGCCAAGCGAGCAATCTCACGGCGCACAGGGTCGAAGCAGCTTAAGATGATAGCCTCAGGAGTATCATCAACGATAATCTCAACACCTGTAGCAGCCTCGAGTGCGCGGATGTTACGGCCCTCACGACCAATGATGCGTCCCTTGACCTCGTCTGACTCAATATTGAATACGGTTACAGCATTCTCAATAGCAGTCTCGGTTGCTACGCGCTGGATAGAAGCCACGATAATACGCTTAGCCTCCTTTGTTGCGGTGAGTTTAGCCTCCTCGACGGTCTCGTTGATATACGCCTGCGCCTCGCTTTTTGCCTCCTCCTTCATATTTTCGATGAGGATATTCTTTGCCTCCTCCGAGCTGATACCCGAAATCTGCTCCAAGCGAGCATTCTGCTCACTCATAAGTTGAGCCAACTGCGACTTGCGCTCTTCAAGCGACTGAATTTGGCTCTCCATCTTCTCCTTCAAGCGGTCGTTGTCCGCAATCTTGCGCTCCAAGTCGCGATTTTGGTTTTGCAACTGATTTTCGAGCTGCTTTGCGCGCTGTTCGCTCTGATTGAGCTTCTGATTGCGCTCGTTTACATGGCGGTCGTGCTCACTTTTAAGTTGCATGAAACGCTCCTTTGCCTGCAACTCCTTCTCCTTTTTCAGCATCTCGCCGTCCTGCTCTGCCTTGTCGATGATAGCCTTGGCACGGAGTTTCACTCCGTAGTATGCTGCACCACCTCCGACAACGGCCGAGATAACTGCCGCGATAGCGATGATAATTGTAATCTCCATAGTCTTCTTTCGTCTATTGTGTTAAAGTTAATACTAAAATAAATGTCCGTATAAATAAAAAACCGCATAGGAGTCCTTTACTTGTGTTTGACGAAGCTGTGAAATCGTCATTTGTGGGGCTCCCCAAATATCGCAATCTTCCACCGGTGCCATAGCACTCACCCCGAAGGGCTACAAGGCCTGATTTTGAGTAACGGAGTACACCCCAATTTGAAAAGTGTTCAGTTTCGCAAAGTTTGAAAGGAATCCATGCGGGTAATCTTCCTATTATCTAAAATAGAGAACCATTGTTGCCTATTGGTGTCGTAGCAACATCGACCTAAATCTACTTTTCGAGATGCTTCGAGAGCCTATCTGCCAACTCCGAAAGAGCCTTTAAGTCGCCCTCTTCTACGCTATTTTTGCGCTCCAAGCGAATATTTGCAATCATCAAATCTACTGCAATCATAGAGAGGTAGTCCTGCACACTGAAACCATCCACTCGTGATTGTTGTGAGAGCGCAAGTAGCTCGTTGATTTTGCGTGCGGCAAGGCGATAAACCTCTTCGTTTTGAGGGTCTATTCTCATCTCGTAGGGCTTACCTGCAATATCCAACTTTATGTTCAGTAGTCGCTCGCTCATACTCTAAAAAGTCTGCTTATATTCGATTTGAGACCATTGCGATACACTTATCAACCTCCCGCAATAAACGGTTGATATGGGAACGAGCTGCGGCTTTATTCGATACACTGCCCGCTATGGCTGCATGCAGTGAGGCCTTTTCAGCTTCGGCCTTCGCTGTTCGCAACTGCTCTTGTAGGGAGCGAATTGTTGCACTCTGCTCACTGCTCTTCTCGCGCAGAGAAACCACCTCCTCCATTGCACTGTTGTGCAACTTCATGAGTCGCTCTACATCCGCAGTCAAAGTCGCTATTATCTCCTTACTTGTCATCTTTTGGTCAATTCAAATCTATATACCGCACCAAAGATACAAATAAAAATTAAGAATTAAAAATTAAAAATTAAGAATTGTACAAAAAAGGTGTCGCAACCTTTGTTGGTCCGACACCTCTTATGAAGTAGAAACGCTATACTATTTGTACAAAAATCGTTTAATCGAGTGCTTAGGAGTGTGGGCAAAGCCCTCACGCACAATCTCGATGCTTGCAATTTGGCTATATGCAGGCAGAAGCAGATTTGCCTCCTTGCGTGTCTGCTCCAACTCGGCTGTTATGGTTGCCTCGTCGAGTGCTAAATCATCAGCCGAAATCGACACCAATGCAACTAAATGCTTGTTGCGCTCCACAATCAACGACTCTGCGACATGTGGCATAGTATTGAGCAGAGCCTCGACCTCCTCAGGGTAGATGTTTTGACCATTTGCTCCGAGTATCATACACTTGCTACGACCGCGAATAAACACATTGCCCTGCTTGTCGATGATGCCGAGATCACCTGTACGCAAGTAGCCGTCTTCGGTGAATGCTGCTCGTGTGGCCTCCTCGTTTTTGTAGTAGCCCATCATAACATTTGGACCTTTTGCCTGAATTTCGCCGACCTTCTTCTGTGGATTGTCGGAATCGATGCGCAAATCCAAACCATCAACTGCACGACCACACGAACCCGCCTTAAACTTGTTCCACGGAGCATACGAAAGAAGTGGGGCACACTCGGTCATACCATATCCTACCGTATAAGGCAATTTAACCTTGCGCATAATCTTTTCGATTGATGGGTTGAGTGCCGCACCTCCGAGGATGATTGAACGCAAATTGCCACCGAAAGTGGTGAGTAACTGCTTGCGTATCTTGCTGTAAATCATTTTGTTTACGCCTGGCGTGTGAGTCAATAGACGCATGATAGGTTTGCCGAGAATAGGTAGAATCTTACCCTTAAATATCTTCTCGATTACAAGTGGAACGGTGATGAGAAGGTATGGCTTAATCTCTGCCAATGCCTGCATCAAGAGAGTTGGCGTAGGTGTTTTGCCAAGGAAATAGACATGCCCACCACCACAAATAGGGTAGATGAACTCGAAAGCCATTCCGTACATGTGTGCAAGTGGCAACATCGAGATAATCTTATCACCCTCTTCGACAGGAATATTGTCGAGCGCAAAGTCTATATTTGCCGAGATATTAGCCGAAGTAAGCATCACGCCCTTTGGTTGGGAGGTTGTACCCGATGTGTAGTTGATTATTGCGAGGTCGGCAAGATCGCGATTTCCGTAATTTACCACCTCGTGCTTCATCTCCTCGGGGTATACGGCAGGAATTTTATCCAAAGCCTCGTCTATTTTGCTGCGCTGCTTGTCGTCGCGCAGATAGAGAATCGAGTAGTCTTCCAAATTGATTACGATGCGAACCTCCGGCATCTTCTCAATCTCCATCTCCTCCCATATTTTCGGTTCGGTAAAGAGCACAACGCTATCCGAGTGGGCGGTTAGGCGAGTGATAGCCTCTGGCGTAAAGTCGCAAAGAATAGGCACTGCTACGGCACGGTAGGTTGTGGTTGAGAGAAAAGCCATCGCCCAGCGCGACGAGTTTTTTGCAGCAAGAGCAATCTTATCACCGGTTTTTACATCGAGCGCCTTGTAGATAGTGTGCAATCGAGCAATCTCGGTTGCGAAGTTTGCAAAAGTAAATGTTTCACCTCGGTAGTCCGACAAAGCCTCGGTATTCCACTTGGCAATCATCGACTCCTGCAAACGATCTAAGTAATGTTTCATTCTTTTTTCGGTTTGAATATGATTTGATAGTGCAAATATCGTATGCTATGTTCAAACCTGAAAATTTAAGGTATAAAGTTGGGCATTTAGGGGCGAAATCCTTATAGGGGATAAAATTGAAAAATAAGTGGCAGAATTTATGCTTCTGCCACTTGCCCCTAACTCTTATCAACGATCCACTCGCGTATGTTGTCTGCGTATGTTCGCGATATAGGTATATCAGGAATACCCTCAATACCCAACTCGACATATACTCCCTCTTTGTCGCGATGAAGCACCTTGGCGTGGTCGAGATTTATCATATACGAGCGATGGCATCGCACTATGCGTGAGCCTTGCAGATGCTCGGCTATGCGACTTAATGTATTGCGTACCATGCTCTTCTTGATTTTGTTGTCGCTCAGGTAGTGAACGCATACATAGTTGTCGGCAGACTCAATCATCACTAAATTTTCGCGACGAACCGATAGTCGCATCTCGTTCTTTTCATCAAGGATCTGTATGTATGCCTTCTGTAAAACAGTCTCATCTCTGTCGATCTGCTTGCGTAATGCGTTCAGCTCGCGTCTATTCTCCATCCATACAAAATAGGTGTAGCACATAACATAGGGGATGAAGAGAATGAGCGTAGTCTTCACAAACGAGTTGTTGAACACCTCGGGTGCAGACTTTTCGGTGCCGATGACGAGTGCAGCGAGGGTGTAAGCCAGCGCCATTGTGCCTATCTCGCCCAATATCCAAATAATATATCCGAGGTAGCTTATGGTGTGCTTATTGACATAAGCCCTCATGATTATTCGGCTGATAGTGGCGATTAGCATACCGCTTGCGACCATCATCAGCGCGATAAGCTGAATTGACATCTCGGGGGAGATGCCGAGTTCGCTCAAAAAATTATTTTCGGTGTGATAAAGTTCAAGCGGGCGATATATGTTTATAAATATCAGCGCAAATACAGGAACAAACAAAATCATAAAGATTTGGTTTGCCTTGCTATATATAAATGCTGGGATAGGCTTCAACATTGTGTCGCTCTATTTGAAGAACTTATATTGGAAAATCAACATATAGACCACCGCTACCGAGATATACGAGTCGGCGAGGTTGAATACAGGTCCAAAGAAGTATCCTCGCGAGTCGAATAGGAACGAGAGCCACTCGGGATGGTTGCTCCATTGGAAGAGTGGAAAGTAGAACATATCGACCACCTTACCCATCATAAATGGTGCATACGAGCCCCCAAATTCGGCAATCTGCGCAGGGGTTGATGCGGAGAATATCAAGCCATAGAATGCGCTGTCGAGGATATTTCCGAGTGCGCCGGCGATGATCAGTGCCAGACCTACGAGTACGCCTGTTGGAGCCTTTTTGCGTGCGAGGTCATAGGTGTAATAACCCAAACCTCCGACCAGGCAGATGCGGAAGAGGCTCAAAGCGAGTTTGCCCCAATCGAAACTACCAGCCGAGGTAATCTGCATACCGAAAGCAGCACCATTGTTCTCGACAAAGAGTAGCTGAAACCAATCCGGAATGACGACGATAGCTTCACCGAGGTGCATATTTGTCTTAACCCAAATTTTGAGAATTTGGTCTGCCAGGAGCAGCGCAACCACAAGCAGAGAGATGTGTTTAACCTTCATAAAAAGTACAATTTTCTGCAAATATACAAAAAAAATGGAATTATAAGGAGTAAGAGTGATTATACCTTCTGTTTTTGTCCATAAAAAAGCCGAGCGAAGATTGCTGTCCGCTGGGCTCCCACCAAATTTATTATTAACACAAAAACCTTGGTTCTAGTAAATCAACTCGCCGCCGTCTTCGCTGCCGAAGCCTGGGAGTGTAGTACCCTGATTGAAGATGTCGCCTGCACTTGCGCTGTAACCGCGCTCGGCAACAATCTCAAACACATTCATCATTGGAGCAGAATAGCTCAAA
>JAZQYJ010000059.1:0-29955 GCA_045633465.1 Alistipes sp. | reverse complement strand
AGAGTAGCCTCATGATCCTCCAATGTTTCGCCGCAGAAGCCCGAAATAAGGTCGGTCGTGATAGCGCACTCAGGCATAGCCTTTTTGATAGCCGCCATACGCTCCAAGTACCACTCACGGGTATATTTGCGATTCATCTTCTCGAGCTGGGCATTCGAACCTGACTGTGCAGGAAGATGCACCGCCTTGCAGATATTTTTGTATGATGCCATTGTTGCGATCAACTCGTCGCTCAAATCCTTAGGATGCGATGTTGCAAAGCGCACTCGCAAGAGTGGAGAGATGTCGGCAACCTTTGCCAAAAGTTTAGGGAAATTGACCTCGCCATCGGCATAGGAGTTTACATTCTGTCCGAGCAGAGTAACCTCACGATAGCCGTTCTCGAAGAGTGTGCGAGCCTCGCTGACGATTGTTTCGTGGCTTCGACTGCGCTCACGACCACGAGTGTAAGGCACTACGCAGTAGGCGCAGAAGTTGTTGCAACCTCGCATAATCGAGATAAAACCACTCACGCCATTCTTGTCGAGGCGCACAGGTGCGATGTCTGCGTATGTCTCCTCGGTGGAGAGTAGGGTGTTGATACCCTTACCGCCACTCTCTGCCTCACGACAGAGTTTTGGAAGGTCACGATAGGTGTCGGGGCCCGCTACGATATCGACGCCCTTGCCGCTTTCGAGCAACTCCTCTTTGAGTCGCTCCGCCATACAGCCGATAACACCAACCAGCAAGGTCGGCTTCTTACGGCGCAGACGACGCATCTCGCTCAATCGTCCCCAAATTCTCTGCTCGGCATTATCTCGCACCGAGCAGGTATTAATAAGGATAATATCTGCCTCCTCAATCTTCTCGGTGTAGAAGTATCCCTCCTTCTGCATGATCGAAACAACAATCTCGCTGTCGCCAAAGTTCATCTGGCAACCGTATGTCTCGATAAATATCTTTTTGCCTTCGCCTTGCAATGGTCGCAAATTCGTAAAACTCATAAATCAAATAGTTCCTCTAATAATCTCTAACGCCTCTAACGCCTCTAACGCCTCTAATTACATATTCTCCAACTCATGCTTCTCGGGCATCGGCTTAAAACCTTCGCCGTAAGTGTTGTAGGCGTTGGCCACCACCATAAATGCCGACGGGTCGTAGTCTTTGATTGCTCGTTGTACCTTGACCAACTCGTGGCGAGGTACTACGAGGAAAATCATCTCCTTCTCGGTGTTGGTGTACATTCCGCTCGACTTGATATAGGTGCCACTGCGCTCCAAATCTTCGAGAATATAGCGGCGGAACTCCTCGTTGTGATGCGAGGTAATGATGAAGATTATACGGTCGTACGATGCTCCATCAAGCATCAGTGCAAGAATTCGTGACGATACATAGATTGCTATCAGCGAGTAGAATGAGAGCATCAAACCCTCCATTCCGTTGCCGCCAGAGCCGAAGCCGATAACGACAAGACCTGCCAACACAACTAACGAGTCGGCAATAAGCACACCCTTCGAGAAACTGATATGGCAATACTTTTGGAGCATCATTGCCACGATGTCTGTTCCTCCCGTTGTGGCTTGCTCGCGCACTACAAGACCTACACCGACACCGAGGATTACTGCACCGACAATAGTCGCCAGCATAAGGTGGTCGGAGAGGTCGAGAATACCGCCCAACATCTGCGAAGGGTCGAGCGACTCGACGGCCTCGGGTGGAAATGCGAGCGAGGTAAAGAGGTTCATCAGACCCGGTGTCAGCAGTGCTGCAACTACGGTCTTCGAACCGAAACGAGGTCCGAAGGCAATGAATGCCATGATGAGCAGCACCGAGTCGAACATATAGCCGAATGTTCCGACCTTGATGGACGGGAAGATGTTGTGCAAGACGATACCTGCACCATAAACGCCACCTGGAACAATATTGTATGGGCTAATAAAGAGTACATAACCTCCTGCCAAAAGTGCGCAGCCCAAGATGATCATAAACCAAGACCACCACCAACGAGGTGAAGCAAGAGCCGATAGGTGCTTTTTGAAGTCAATTGCCATAGTGATACCTATTTTTTATTACAATGTGCAAATATAGTGAAAAAAACGGAAAACGGAAAACGGAAAACGGAAAACTTTTTAATAGAGAGTAGAGAGTAGTTGAAAAACTTTCCGCGCACCCTATTACCACTATCGCCCCTATCATCGTCTGCGTTGTGATAACCCTTGGAGTCCGCAAAACCAAAAGCTGACAGCCGACTGCTTTTTTGGTGGTTAAGAAATTATTACTATATTTGCACTGAATGTGTACACAAAAATAGTATGGTTATAACCTATTATTGTATTGTAACTCTGTTTATTATTGCATATCTGCTGGGCTCAATACCGAGTGCGGTGTGGATTGGCAAACGCTATTATGGCGTGGATGTCCGCGAGCATGGCAGCAAGAATGCGGGAACAACAAATGTGTTGCGAGTGCTGGGTGCTCGTGCGGCTGCTCCCGTATTTGCAATTGACTTCTTGAAGGGTTTTGTGGCGGTAAGTATCTTTTCGCTACTTAAATATGATGTAAATATTCCATCGGGAGCATGGATTGTCAATATGAAGATATTGGCGGTTTTTGTGGTGGTTTTGGGACATATCTTCCCAATCTTCGCCAATTTCAGAGGCGGCAAGGGTGTTGCGACGGTGCTTGGTGCCGTTACGGGTATTCAACCAAATATTGCGCTCTTGTGTTTTGCGGTTTGGTTTGTGGTGCTTTTGTTGTGGCACTATGTGTCGCTTGCCTCGATTGTTGCGGGTTGTGCCTTTCCGGTATTTGTGTCGATTTTTTCGAGTAGCATATATGTACGGCACGGACTGAGCCACACTTCGATTTCGTTTCTTGTGTTCTCGTTTGTGGTGGCAATAGCTTTGGTTTGGACACACCGCAAGAATGTAGGGCGACTGCTCGATGGCTCAGAGTCGAAGGTCGATTTATGGAAATATTTTAGTAAAGAGATAGGTAAGGATAGAAATGCTAACGGCTAATGGCTAACAGCCAATAGCCCTTAAAACTATAAATTTATGTTAGATGCAAATTTAATTAAAATGTACGAGCAGTCGTTTCGCGATAATCGCGAAATGTCGGCTGTAACCGATTATTTTACGGGAGAAACCTACTCGTATTACGGATTTGCCAAGGAGATAGCCAAATTGCATATTCTCTTCGATGAGGCAGGAATTAAGCAAGGCGATAAAATCGCACTTGTTGGTCGCAATACTCCTCGCTGGTGTGCCGTATATATCGCTACAATTACCTACGGAGCGGTTATTGTGCCTATTATGCAGACCTTTACCTCGAATGATATTGCACATATCGTAAACCATTCGGGTAGTCGTCTGTTGTTCCTCACCGACTCCTATTGGGAGGGACTTGACGAGGACTCGTTGCCTGAGGTTGAGGCTGTATTCTCGATTACCGACTACCACGCTTTGTACGAGCGCGAGGGTAATAAGTTGACCAAGTTTGTGAATGCAATGACCGAGAACTATCGTAAGCGTTATCCAAACGGCTTTACCGTAGAGAATATCAAGTATGCCGATGTTCCGAACGATGCACTTATGGTGTTGAGCTATACTTCTGGTACTACGGGTTACTCGAAGGGCGTAATGCTCACGGTAAATAACCTTACTGCGAATGTATATTACGCTGTAAATAAGGTAAATAAGTCTACCGGCGGACATTGGTTCCAGAAAGGTCGCCGTACCTTGGCATTCTTGCCATTGGCACACGCCTTTGGTTGCGCTTTTGACTTCCTCGCTCCATTGGCAGCGGGAGGTCATATCAACCTTCTCGGTAAGATGCCGACTCCAAAGGTGTTGGTGGAGGCTATGGCGAAGGTTCAGCCAAGTCTTATCTGCTCGGTGCCTCTCGTATTGGAGAAGGTATATCGCAAGCAGATTGCACCAATGCTCGAAAAGGGACCTTTGAGTATTGCTATGAAGGTGCCTTTGGTGAACGAGGTTGTGCGTATGAAGATTAAGGAGAAGTTGATGGTTTCGTTTGGTGGCAACTTGGAGATGTTTATCGTAGGTGGTGCTCCAATGAACAAGGAGACCGAAGCATTTTTGAAATCTATTCGCTTCCCTATTATCGTAGGTTACGGTATGACCGAGTGTGCTCCGCTTATCTGCGTTACGCCTCAGCCTGAGGAGTATAAACTCGGCTCGTGCGGTAAGTATTTGAAGGAGTATCTCGATGTAAAGATCGAGTCGGCAGACCCTCAGCATATCCCTGGTGAGATTATGGTTAAGGGCGAGATGGTAATGCAGGGCTACTACAAGAATGCAAAAGATACAGAGGCTGTGTTGGAGCCTGATGGTTGGATGCATACGGGAGATATGGGTATTATGGACGCAGATGGAACAGTCTATATCAAGGGCCGTTGCAAGACTATGATTTTGACCGATACAGGACAGAATATCTATCCGGAGCAGATTGAGGATAAGTTGAACAATATGCCTCTTGTGTTGGAGTCGCTCGTGTTGGAAAATGAGGGCAAACTCTACGGTTTGGTGGTGCCTGATTTCGACCAGTGTGAGAAAGAGGGTATCGACCGCACGCAGTTGGAGGATATTATGAAGGAGAACCTCAAAAACTTGAATGAGCAGGTTGCTGCCTACGAGCGTCTGGTGTCGATAGCAATCCATCAGAGCGAGTTCGAGAAGACTCCGAAGCGTTCGATCAAACGATACCTATACGATGTCAAGCGTCTTGGTATCAAATAGTTCCATACATTTAACAATTAACCAAAACATAAAGAGATGTTACAAGACAACCTTATAAAAATGTATGAGCAGTCATTCCGCGAGAATCGTGAGATGAGTGCCGTAACCGACTATTTTTCGGGCGAAAGCTATTCGTATTATGGCTTCGCAAAGGAGATTGCCAAACTACATATATTATTTGACGAGGTAGGAATCAAGCGTGGTGATAAAATTGCCCTCGTTGGTCGCAATACGCCGCGTTGGTGCGCGGTATATATCGCTACAATGACCTATGGTGCAGTTATCGTGCCAATTATGCAGACCTTCACATCGAATGATATATCCCATATCGTAAATCACTCGGAGAGCCGTTTGTTGTTCCTTACCGACTCCTATTGGGAGGGACTTGACGAAGATGCTCTGCCAAATATCGAGGGTGTGTTCTCGCTTACGGATTACCATGTGTTGTTTGAGCGCCGTAATGGTGTGCTCACGAAGTGTGTGGATAGTATGACGGCAAACTATCGTCGTCGCTATCCGCAGGGCTTTACAGTAAACGATATCAAGTATGCCGATGTTCCGAATGACCAGCTTATCTTGCTGAATTATACTTCGGGAACCACGGGCTATTCGAAGGGTGTAATGCTTACGGTGAATAACCTCACTGCAAATGTTGCCTATATCAAGACTTTGAAGCCTGCAAATGGTGGTACTCACTACTTTGCAAAGGGCCGCCGAACTCTTTCGTTCCTGCCTTTGGCGCATGCTTACGGCTGTACTGTCGATTTCCTTACTCCGTTGGCAGTGGGAGGTCATATCAACCTCCTCGGTAAGATGCCTACACCGAAGGTGCTGGTAGAGGCTATGCAGCATGTACGCCCAAATGTTATCGCTTCGGTACCTCTCGTATTGGAGAAGATTTACCGCAAGCAGGTTGCTCCGTTATTGGAGAAAGGCTCGTTGAGCGTGGCTATTAAGGTGCCGTTGGTAAATGAGATTATTCGTGCAAAGATTCGTCAGAAGTTGCTTGACTCGTTCGGTGGCAATGTGGAGTTGTTTATTATTGGAGGTGCTCCAATCAACAAGGAGACAGAGGCATTCTTGAAGTCTATCCACTTCCCAATCATCGTAGGTTATGGTATGACAGAGTGTGCTCCGCTTATCTCGGTTACGGTTGACCCTACCGAGTTTAAGATTCGCTCGTGTGGTAAGATTTTGCAGGGTATGATGGAGGTGAAGATTGACTCGGAAGACCAGCATAATATCCCTGGTGAGATTTGTGTAAAGGGTGAGTGCGTGATGCAGGGCTACTACAAGAATGAGAAGGATACCAAGGCTGCGTTGGATGCAGAGGGTTGGTTGCATACGGGCGATATGGGTACCGTCGACCCTGACGGCACAATTTATATCAAGGGTCGTTGCAAGACTATGATTTTGACCGATACGGGTCAGAATATCTATCCTGAGCAGATTGAGGATAAGTTGAATAACCTTCCACTTGTTGCCGAGTCGCTCGTATTGGAGAATGGCGGTAAGTTGTATGGTTTGGTTGTGCCAGATTTCGCTCTCTGCGAGAAGGAGCATATCGACCGTACGAAGTTGGAGGAGATTATGAACGAAAACCTCAAAACTCTCAACGAGCAGGTTGCTGCTTACGAGCGTTTGGTACGCATAATCGTCTATCCTAACGAGTTCGAAAAGACTCCGAAGCGCAGTATCAAGCGATACTTGTACGATGTATCAAAGTTAGTATAATAGGGCAGGGGCGTAGAGAAAAACTCTAACGCCCCTAACGCCCCTAACGCCCCTAACAAATGAAACTCGGCAAGAATATAAATATTCGCAAGCAGTTTATAGGCGAAAGCACCCTCTACTTTTTAGTGTGGGTGCTGGTCTTTATTGCACCGTTTATGAACGCGGGATTGATGTCGGAGGAGATAGCGGACCCTCGTGTTTCGTTGCTGGCGTTACTGAAAATTCTGCCGTTTATCTTCCTCTTCCTGCTCAACCACCTTGTCCTGTTTCGCTATCTGCATCGTGGCAATCTTAGATGGCTCTACTATCTTGTGATGGTGGTGCTTGTGGTGTTCCTGTTCTCGATGATAGAGTTGTACGAGCAGCAGAACTCTGCAAAGCCCGATTTTATCGGTTTGGCGGTATTCCCGTGGTGGGGCAATATGATTGCGGGAGCACTTATGCTCGGGGCGAATAATGCGATAAATGCGCTCTATCGCAATATGCAGCGTGACGAGGATGCCGAGCGTCTGCAACGACAGAATATCCAGGCGGAGATGTACTATCTGAAACATCAGATAAATCCTCACTTTCTGATGAATACGCTCAACAATATTCACGCATTGGTCGATATCGACTCTGAGGCGGCAAAGCAGACCGTTTTGCAGTTGTCGGATATGATGCGCTATGTGGTCTATGAGACGGGAGGTAACTCCATTGCGCTGAAAGAGGATATTAAGTTTGTGAAGAACTACATAGAGTTGATGCGTATTCGCTACACCGACGATGTGAAGATATCGTTTGCCTATCCGTCGCACTTGCGAGGGCGTATAGATATTCCGCCATTGATTTTTATTGTCTTTGTTGAGAATGCATTTAAGCATGGCGTGAGTTATAAATCAGCATCTTATATCAATATCGACATAAAGTGCGAAAATGGCTTTGTGGTAGGGCGTTTCGAAAATTCGGTAAGCGATAAGAGCCGTAATTCGAATCCGGGTATCGGCTTGGACAATGTTCGTAAGCGCCTCGATTTGATATATGGCTCGGACTACGAGTTGCGCATAGATGATATGGGCAACAACTATTGTGTAACCCTTAAAATACCAACTTTGAATAGCGATGAGATGCATAGCAATTGATGATGAGCCATTGGCGTTGCGCCAGATTTCGAGCTATATAGGTAAGATTTCGTTCTTGGAGTTGGTCGCTACATTCCGCAGTGCGGTAACAGCGCAAGAGTGGCTCAAAGAGAATGAAACCGACCTTATTTTTGTCGATATAAATATGCCCGATATGACGGGCGTCGAGTTTGTGCAGACGCTCGATGTTCCGGCGATGGTTATCTTTACCACAGCGTATGCCGAATACGCTATCGAGGGGTATAAGCTCTCGGCGATAGACTATTTGCTCAAACCATTCGGCTTGCAGGATATTACGCGCGCTTCGGAGAAGGCTCTGTCGCTCTATGAGTTGTTGCAACTACAACAGCAGACAAGTGGCGAAAATTCGCAAAGCGAGCATGCGACCGAGAGTACCGAAGATGGTGTCTTGTCGGTGCATGCTGACCGTAAGACTCATCTTGTGAAGATGTCGAATATCGTCTATTTGGAGAGTGCAGGAGAGTATGTTCGTCTTCATTTGGTCGATGGTACGAAGTTGGTGACATTGTTCCGTTTGAAGAATATGGAGAGCGAGTTACAATCCTCGCAATTTATGCGAGTACATCGCTCCTACATTATAAACTTGGGCTACATTTCGGGGTACACCAAAGGTAAGGTCTTCCTGTCGAATGATGACTATGTGCCGATAGGCGAGAACTACAAGGAGCAATTCAATACATATATCAACAGCACTCAATTGTAGGGTGCTGTTTTTGTTGAGGCGTATATAATCCCGAATAAAAATATTCTCGTTTGTTTGCTTTTGAATATCAAAATATCTATTTTTGTAAATATAAACCAATGTTTTATCAAAAATGACACAAGTGATGGGTAAATTAAGGAGAATTGTGGCACTTTTAATAACAATGTGCACAGTCTTGGCTGCACATGCCGCAGAAGGTGTTGTGCCTATGCGTCAAGTGCGTGATATGGTGCGAGATGCAAAGATTGTTGAGGTTAAAGATAGCCTGCTCGTTGAGGGCTATGTTATTAGCCAGCCTCGTGGTCACAATAATGATTTGAATATACAGGTGCATTATGCATCTTTGAAAAATGACGATTTGGCGACCCTCTATATCGAATCGCTGAGCGGTGATGTGGGTTTTAGAGTAAAGCTCGCAGAGCGTAAGTCGGCATTGCAGTTTGCTCGTTACTCGAAAGTGGTGCTCTCGTTGAAGGGTACAACGCTTCGATTGGATAACCCTTGCGGAGGTGTTACCATACATGGCTTGACCGAGCAGGCCATTGTTGATATTAAGCCGTGCCATGGTGGCGACTTGCCGTACAAGGCAAAGTATATCGGTGAACTTACCGACGATGATATGTATACCTATGTGGCACTTAAAGATTGCGAGATGCTCTTCAAAGATGGAGCCTACTCGAATGTTTATGAGCGCTATGTGCAGCTGACTCCTATCAATAGGAAGGTTAAGCCGAATAAGTCGATGGATGGCTGGGTGACGCTCCTCTGCGACAAGAATGGCTCGTCGATCTATTCGCTTGTTAATACTTTGTGCCGTTGGCGTCGTACGGGTGCAGGCGTGCCGCAAGGCGCAGGTGAGATGCGAGGAATTGTGTCGCACATTGTTCTCCCTCGTTATGGTGGCGATGTGTTGGGTCGATATACGATACTTCCTGTCGATGTCGAAGATTATAAAATGGCGCCAGAGGTGGAGAAGAGTCGTTATATACCGATTGCCGAGTGGAATTGGAGCGATAACAAGAGAGCTTTTGCGACTGAGTATGGCGATGTTGACAATGTTGCAACTGAGCGCATACTTGCCGACAAAGGTAAGGGCTATTTGAGCATACCTACGGGCTGCGAGGCTATTCGTGGCCGTGATACCAACAATCCTCGTGTTGATGCAGGCAAAGAGGAGGGAACTAAGGGCTTTGGCGGCTTTGTTCGCTATGGCGCACTCTCTATTAAGGCCGAGGCACACAACTTCTGGGATTGGAAGAAGGATTGCGGCAAGGGTGTCGAAGTAGAGTTTTCGACAAAAGGTATGTCGGGCGAGAGATTGCTCTTTGGATTCTCTTTTGCTGCTGGCGAGATTTCGGCTCAAACATCCTACGGATTTCCGGTCTTCTGGGATGTGGAGTATTCCACAGATGGTAAAGTGTGGAGCGCATTGGAGGGTAGCCAACCTAAGCGATTGTGCTCGTTGCCTTGGCATTGGAGCCAGGAGGTACACGACATACACTACGATAGTGTGCTTGCCGGTGCCGGTTATACGGAGCATTTGGTTGTCTTGCCGAAGAGTCTGTTTGGCAAGTCGAAGGTTTTTGTAAGGATAGTGCCGGTGAAGAAGAATACAGCAACACTTGGATACGACTATAATGAGAATGGAGCCTTGCGTCACAATTCGATGGAGAAGATTGTGGTGAATTTCGGCTCGATAGTAGTTCGTTATAACTAATTGTGGAGGAGATAGTTATGAAGAAGATTTTTATATTTTTGATGCTTGCCGTAGCGGCAATTTCGGCAAGTGCAACCAATTCCTATTTGAAAGTTACACCTACCATGGAGCCCGATGCTGCAAAGTACTCAATAAAGGCCTTATCATATACGCAGATTTCGGCTCTTGAAACCACTGTGAAAGGTCGTTTGTGGGCTTCGGTATTGTGTGGCGGTGACAGCGCAGAGGGCTTCTTGACTTTGTCGTATAGCGACTCTCAGGGTAAGTCGTGGGTGGAGCACAATATCGCTCTCGATGCTCGTGCCGAGAAGTTGGCTGTGCGTAATGGTGTGCTTTGGCGTTCTCCAAAAGGCGAAATGTGGCTCTTCTATGCCGTGTTCGATGGATATTACGATGGTCGTGGTTCGATGTGGGCAATGGTCTGCAAGGACCCCGATGCAAAGCAGCCGATTTGGGAGTCGCCTGTCTATCTCGGAGTGGGAATTCCAACGGGCAGACCTGTGGTAAATCAGCAGGGTGAGTGGCTATTGCCTACGGCATTGTGGGGTAGAGAGGTTATGGGCTATGATAAAGCCCTCTATGTTGCAAACAAGTGGATGACACCTCGCTTCATGTCGCCATACGCCGATAAATATCACGAATTGGATTCGAAGCGTGGCGCAGGACTCTATATTTCTCGCGACGGTGGTGCCTCTTGGAGTGAGCATCTCGGTGTGGTTAAGTGTGAGAATGAGGCAGTAGTGGCTCGCTATAATAATCCTCAGATGTTCGTTCACGCCGATGGCTCGGTGCGTATGGTTGTGCGAGCTTCGGGTACGGCTTGGTCGTATGTTTCCACCTCGCAGAATGGCGCAGAGTGGAGTGCTCCTACTCGCTTCGTGTCGGCTCCAGACCAAAATTTTGCAGTGTGTCGCCTCTCCGATGGCAAGTTATTGATGGTGCGCAATGCTCGTTTCGATAGAAATCTATATTGGTATCCCGAGGGTATGTATGCCTATCTTTCTGAGGACTGTGGAGTAACTTGGTATGGTGGTTTGCGTCTTGCGACAGATGTTGTAACCATTAACCCTGTTGTGGCAGAGGGCGCGAAGGGTGCAATCTATATTATTACTCACAACGATCCTGAGGATAAGTGCGAGAATAGACTCTTTGTTACCTCGGTAGCCGAGATAGATGCTGCAACAGCCGACTACGAGAATACGCCTAAAAATCATCGTGTTGTACTTACGGTGCAGGGTGCAGGTGCGGCTCTTGCTGCTGAAACAGCAGCTATCACAGCTCCTCGAACAGATTGGGCAAGCGATGACCTTCGCATTGCAACCTACAATATTCAGTACCCTGTAATGAATTGGCCGGAGCGTTGTTTGACAACGGTTGCACTCATCAACGAGTATAAGTTTGATGTCTTTGGCTCGCAGGAGCCATATCTGCCACAGATTGAGGATATGATGAAGCATATAGGCGATGAGTATGCGTGGATAGGACAGAATGTTTCGGGAGATAACAATGATAGAGGTCATCACTTCAATCCGATATTCTACCGCAAGGAGCGTATCGAGTTACTCGACTACGATACCGTATGGCTCTCCGACCAAGAGGGTAAGCCCGGATACGGAGCTCGCTCGACACGACTCTTTACCTGGGCAAAGTTCCGCGACAAGAAGACGGGTAAGATATTCTTCCATTTCAATGGTCACTACGACCACCGCGGTTACGAGGCGAAGATTGTGTCGTCATATATTGTGCTGAATATGATTCGCAAGGTTGCTAAGGGATATCCGTCGTTCGTATCGGCAGATTACAATGCCGACGAGAAAAGCGAGGCTTATCGAGTGTTGCAGGAGTCGGCACTCGTGAAGGATACGATGTTGGCAACTCCTAATGCTGTGAATAAGCAGTATCAGTCGCATACTTCGTATAAATCGGCGTTAAGCGTAGCAGCGAATGGTATGCATATCGACCACTTGTTCTACACTCCTAACTCGATTAAGATTAAGCGTTGGGAACTTATCATCAAAGATTATAACGGCAAATGGGGCTCGGACCACTTGCCAATATATGTCGATTGTACGATAGCGAACTAACAAATCTAAACTCAATGACAAAAGGTTTTATCGAAAAAAAGGTAAAACCTTTTTTGTTGAGGATATATTTTGTTATCTTTGCGCCCGAATAGATAAAAGAGATGAAAAGAGGCTTATTGGCACTATCGCCGATTGTGGTGTTGTTGATTGTCTATTTGGCAATGTCGCTCGCTTCGGGCGACTTCTACCGCATATCAATATCGGTGGCATTTGTCGTGGCGGCAGTCTATGCCGTGACGGCACTGCGAGGTGTTAGTCGCTCTTTGCAGGAGCGAGTAGGCATCTTCTCGGAGGGTGCTTCGGACAAGAATATCCTCTATATGATTTGGATATTCATCTTGGCGGGCATCTTCGCATCAACGGCCAAGGCTATGGGGGCGGTCGATGCTACGGTCCATTTTACTTTGCGCTTTATCCCTGTCGAGTTCTTGCCTGCGGGAATCTTTGTTGCAGCCTGCTTCGTGTCGCTCTCGATAGGTACTTCGGTGGGAACTATCGTTGCTCTTACACCCGTAGTTACGGGCTTGGCGGCGCAGATGGGTGTCGATACGGCACAGATGGTCGCAATCGTGGTGGGAGGTGCTTTCTTTGGCGATAACCTCTCGTTTATCTCCGACACAACCATTGCTGCTACAATGACGCAGGGGTGCAAGATGAGGGATAAGTTCCGCACCAATTTGCTGATTGTTCTACCTGCGGCACTTGTTGCTTTGGGCTTGTATCTCTTCCTTGGTTTGTCGGGAAGTGGCGAGGGGGTAGAGGTTGCGAGTGCGACAGAGTGGTATAAGGCTATTCCGTATCTGCTTGTGTTAATATGCGCTATTGGCGGTATGAATGTGCTGGTAGTGCTTGTGCTGGGCGTTGTGGCTACGATTGTTATTGGCTTGGCGAGTGGCTCTTTGTCGGGTGTGTTGTTCTGCGAGGAGGCAGGGCGAGGAGTCTTGTCGATGGGCGAGTTGATTATCATAACCCTCTTGGCGGGAGGTTTGATGAATATGGTTAAGCAGAGCGGTGGTTTCGAGTTCGTTACTCGTGCTATCACTTATAGCATTTCGGGTAAGCGAGGTGCGGAGGCTGCTATTGCCGCTTTGACCGTGCTGACCGATATATGCACTGCAAACAATACTATCGCCATCATCACCGTAGGCCCTATTGCTCGTGATTTGTCGGAGCGATATGGGGTGTCGCCACGCAAGAGTGCCAGCCTTATGGATACGGCTTCGTGCTTTGCGCAGGGGGTGTTGCCTTATGGTGCGCAGTTGCTTATGGCGAGTGGCTTGGCGAGGATTTCGCCACTCGAAATCATACCACATCTCTACTATCCTATGGCGATAGGTGTGATGGTGGTGTTGTCGATTATATTTCAGTTTCCACGAATTAACAAACAATAGATAAGATGAGAAGATTTTTTGCAGTTGTATTGATGGCGGTTGCCACGCTTTTTTTGGCGTGTGAGCCGGAGTATCCATTTAATGGCGATAATACGGAAAATGGTAGCGACGACAGTAATACTGCCCCGCAAGAGCCTATTCCGGTGCCAAAGCCTGAGGAGCCGGAGGAGCCTGAGAATCCGGAGGAGCCGGAAAATCCAAATCCCGAAGCTCCAACCCCGGCTGAGATTACTGCAACTTTGACCTACGACGAGTGCAAGAGCGTTATTGGTGGCTATGGCAAGCCAAAGAGTTACACCAACTCGTATGGTACTTGGACTATTTGTGCTTATGGAACAGGAGGTAGTATCCAAATAAACAAGAATCAAGTATCATATGTTGGCACTCCGACCTTTGATGGTGCTATCAAGAAGATTACGCTTCATTTTCTTGAATCTGAGTCGTATCGCTCAGGCGATATCTATCTCTGCTCGGAGGCAGGCTCATCATCAATGGCATTTGAGACATTTGGTTTTAGCGGTACTAAAACAGAGTATACATTGACAACAACAGGCGTAAAATCGTTCTATATTCGTTCATCGGCTTGCGCTTGTATCTCGAAGATTACAATCGTAGTAGGTAGCTCTACAGGTGGCAATAGTGGCGGAACAACACCAGAGCCTGAAAACCCAACACCAGAGCCGGAGCCTGAAAACCCAACACCTGAACCAGAGCCAGAGCCAGAACCAGAGCCAGAGCCAGAGCCAACTCCGGACCCAACACCTGGCGATGGCACAAATCCAAGCACCTATGCCTACGATTGGGCGGAGTTGCCTGTGATGGTCGACTCGAATAAGGATGGTCGTTTGGATAGCAACACTTCGCTCTACTATGCTCATCACCTTTGCGCAGGTAGCGAGAAGAATGCCCAGCACAACGGCTCGGCACGCAACTATACCGTGTGCTACTCGGCAACTCACCACTGTCCATTATGGGTGGCAGCACCACGCCATCGCTCGTACGAGAGTGGCGCATCGAGAACTGACGCATACGGAAAAGACCCGAAGATTCCGAGCAACATTCAGTACAGCAGCAAGAGCACAGGTGGCGGTTGCAACAAGGGCCATATGCTTGGCTCGGCAGAGCGTTTGAGCTCGACAGCGACCAACAAGCAGGTATTCTACTACACCAATATCGCTCCGCAGTACTCAGACACCTTCAACACGGGAGGTGGTGCGTGGAACAATCTCGAAGACCATGTCGATGGACTTGTTTGTAGCGATACCCTCTATGTGGTGATTGGTTGCTACTTCGACTCCTTCACGAAGAATGGTGCATCGGCTACGCCAAAGACTATCTCGTTCGGTGGTCGTAGCGATGTGTCGTGTCCTACGATGTTCTACTATGCGTTGCTTCGTACCAAGAAGGGTAACTCGGGCAAACGAGTGCAGGATTGCTCGGCGAGCGAGTTGCAGTGCGCAGCCTTTACTATTTGCCACGAGATGCCTTTCAAGCACAAACCTCAGGCTGCCGATATGATGTCGATTGCGGAGTTGGAGGAGCTTACGGGAGTTACCTACTTCCCGAATGTGAAGAATGCGCCAAAGAGTACATACTCTGCAAGCGATTGGCTGTAAAAATCGTTCTGATTGGCTCTTTTCGAGTCGCACTTCAATAACCCGATTGCTCACATAGGCTTACTATGCTGCGCATCGGGTTTTTCGTTTGCCTCAAAAATAGCCTAATCATTTACGATTTTAAGGTGGGGGCGCGGTGTTTTTAGAGTCGTTAGAGTCGTTAGGGGCGTGAGAGTTTTTAATAACTACTCACTCCTAACTCCTAACTCCTAACTAAAAAGAAAGTTGAGTATCACTACTCAACTTTCTTTGTCTTAACTACCTTAACTTTGATGCTCTCGAAGGCTTTGGTCAGCGACTCCGTAGAGTTCTTTGCCTCGTCGTACTTCACCGTTACGGTCTTGGTCGGAACATCGACCTGAACATCTTTGATGCCCTTCTCGTAGGGGATAGTGTTGAGGACCTTCTGTGCGCAGTGGTGGCAGTCCAAGTCGGTTGTGAACACCACGGTTGCAATCTTCTTCTCGGCCTTCTGCTTTGGTGCAGCAACTACGCTACCTACCAAAAAGGCTAACAATGCCAATACTAGGGCAATAATCGAAACAATCTTTTTCATAGTCTTATTGTTTTAGTTTTTAGTTTTCTGTTAATAAAGGTTAAATCTCACTCCAATATACGCCTTTGCGCCCATAAGCGGTCCCCATACGAGCGACGAGTTGAAATCTGTCGAATATGGAGTATCGCCTGCGATGATAGGGTTTTTCTGCTTGAAGTTCAGCATATTCTCGCAACCCACATATATCTCCCACTTCTTGATACGGCGCGACACCTGCGCAAAGAGCATCGGGTAGATTGGCGACATTGTCGAGTCCTTCAAGTCGCCCGTCTGCGTTGGTATGCGTGCAGGGCCATTCAACTGCGCCGTGAAGTCGAATGTCCACTTGCGCATATTGGTTGCGTACTGCAAGTTTATCAACGCCTTGTAACGGCTTACGAGTGGTCGCTCGACCATTGTCGGAGTGCCGTGGTTGTTGATTGTGTAGCGGCTATCCGTATAGCGGAAGGTCGCAAAGATGTCAAATCGCTTGATTGGTGTCCAGGTGATGTCAATCTGCGCCGTGTGGGTGCGCGACATTCCGTTGCTGTTATATACATCGATAATCCAAGGCGAGCCCTCTTGGTCCACAACTACGGTGTTGAATATGCGGGTGTAGAAGTAATCCACGCTCACCGTCAGGTCGTTGGGCGCAAAGGTCGAAATGCTTTGCGACAACGAGCCTCCTGCCGTCAGAGCGTGCTCCATACGGTCGAGAGCTTCATAATCTACATTTATGGTGCGACCTGTCGCCATAATGCCGATATTGTCCGTTACGATATCGGTAGGGCGGTGTCCAAGACCTGCCGAGCCACGCAATACGGTGGTTGGGGTGATGTTCCACTTGATGTGGGCACGAGGGGTTATGAGGTGCTTGCGGAAGTAGAATGCGTAGTCGTAACGAATACCCGCCACAACCGACAACTTATCCTTTATATTATAGGTGTATTCGGTGTAAGCACCCACCTCACTCTCGTTGCGAGAAGGCAAGAGCAAGTTCTCGCCGTTGTAGTTAGGGCGATTCTCCGACCAATCTTGTAAATCCTCCTTCACCCAGCGTGACGATGCACTGATACCGCTATTGAGCGATGAACGAGGTGAGAAGTAGTGGGCATACATCGCATTTGCAGTGGTCATATGCTGACGACCAAAGTACGACTTGTCGGCACCGAAGTAGGAGCCTTCGTTGAAGAAGTCGTAATCTACCACTATGGCGATATTCGAGCGCAACTCCTCGTTGTTCTCCTTGTCGAATACTGCCGGTCCTACGGGCATTCCGAGTTTGAAGTAGGCGTTTGCCTCCTGATTTTCAACCTCTGAGCCGTAGAGATTGCTGTCGTGCCAATTCTCACGCCACGACTTGCTGTTGTTGTAGTAGGAGTCGTTGTGCATCTGAGGTTTGTAGCCCATCTGACCGCCTATGCGGTGGTCGTATAGGTACTTCGCGCCCCAACGCACCTGCATACCATTTTCTGCCTGATAGAGCCAGCGATTGGCTATTGTAGCAGTGCGAGCAAGCGGTGTGTCGCGGTAGCCGTCTTTATTCTCATCGTGCTCCATTGTGCCGTATGCTCCGTGCGCCAAGATTACAGTCGAGAGTCGCTTATCTTTGGTTACGGGCATCGCCGAGGAGATATTGAATTCGGGTTTTAGGTGGCTGTCGAGGAAGAGGTTTAGGAAGAAACGCTCCTCGTCAGTAGGCTTACGGTGTTCGAGGTTAATCTGTCCCGTAATAGCCTCGTGTCCAGCCGTAACCGATGAGATTCCCTTCGATACCTGAATTGACGAGAGCCACATACCCGGTGTGTAGGACAGACCGTAAGGGGCTGAAAGGCCACGCATTATGGCGCGATTCTCATCGAGTATCTGGGTATATGTTCCAGCCAAGCCGAGCATCTTGATTTGTCGTGCGCCCGAGATGGCATCGCTGAAACCTACCGTTACCGAAGCGGAGTTCTCGAAACTCTCTGCCAAGTTGCAACAAGCCATCTTGCACAACCCTGCAAAGGAGATATTTTCGCTTTTGAGCAGACCGTCTTGACGGATATAGTTGCCGAGTCCTCCCTCTACAACTACCGCATCTACCGTAACGCCTTCGTTGAGTCGGAACTCCACCTCACGCACCTTCGGCTCGACACGGAGGGTGTCGTTTGTGTAGCCGAGGAATGTCGCAACAAGGGCGTTGTTGTCCTTTACGCGGTAGAGCGAAAAATTGCCCTCCAAGTCGGTGGCAACACCTACCGAGGTTTCCGCCCAATAGACCGAAGCACCGGGGAGTGGCTTGCCCTGTGCATCGACCACTTTACCCACGATGTTTTGTGCCGATACGATTGCCGTACAGCACAATATACTTATAAATAAGAATGTGATTTTTTTCATCTTTTAAGTTCCTTGTTATTGTTACATAAATCAGTTGCTGAAATTATGCAATAACAGGAGGGGCGCGCAGACCGCGCCTTGATAGGGTAGGTGATAGTGCTATCGGAACTTTGCGCTCGTAGTACCGAGAAGTTCGTTTCAGTACTACATCCTCGATAGCGATGTTATCTTCAATTTGAGCCGTGATGTTGATAACCTTAGGCTCAATGTTGTTCGAGTCCTCTTTCGTTGTGTCGTAGAGAACAATGGTGTTGGAGTGGTCGTGATGACAGCCGTGAGGGGACTCGAAGTGCTGCTTCTCGCAACCCTCGTGATGACACTCGCAGTGCTGACCGCAGCAGTGGATATGCTCTGAGTGGTGTGCGTGGCACGATAGGGCAATAATAGGGTTGCTGCATACCCATACAAGGTACACTGCCAACATTGTTACTATTTTCATCGCCCTCTGCATCACTACTCACTAATTAAGCCGCACTCTGCAAGCTTCTCCACCCACGCCTTTGCGTCACGCTCGGCAATCTCGGTGTCGATGCCGTAGTTCTCAACCAGAACATCAACCACATCTGCAACCTCGAACTCCTTGCCTTGCAACTCGTTCCACAACAGTAACGAAGAGTCATTCAGCGAGATTATGCGAGTCATATCACTTCCCGCAGTTCCCTGCATAATCACCACATTCTCGCCTGCCATCGAGCGAACTTTATATTCCTCTTTGAACTTCATAATTATACTAATTATGGGGCAAAGATAACAAAAAAAATAAAGCAACCAAAATTTGGTTGCTTTATCTAAGCGTTGGCTTTCTGTCAGACTACAAGCTGATAGCCTCAGAAGGACAAACACCTGCGCATGCGCCACACTCGATGCACTTGTCTGGATCGATTACATAGATGTCGCCGGCGGTGATAGCCTCAACCGGACACTCATCGATGCAAGTACCACATGCGATACATGAATCTGAAATTTTGTAAGCCATAATGATCTATTTGTGTTAATTAACAGTGCGAAGTTACGCTTTAATTCTCAATTATCCAAAAAAAATCTTATCTTTGTGGAGTTGAACTATCTCTGAGTTACAAAAATGGAGCCAAAAACAAAATCTATATGCTTGACTTTTCTCGGCACCGGCACATCGCAGGGGGTGCCTGTCATTGGTTGCGATTGTGCGGTATGCTGCTCGGCGGATAGCCGTGATGCACGACTACGCACCTCAGCAATGGTCGAGGTTGGTGACAAGCGATTTATTATCGACGCAGGTCCCGACTTTCGTCAGCAGATGTTGCGTGAGGGAGTGTCACATATAACGGCAATTCTCTTGACGCATAAGCACAAGGACCATATCGGAGGTCTTGACGATGTGCGTGCGCTCAATTTTGTTGACTATCCGACCGAAATACATACTGTCCATATCTATGGCTCGCACGATAGTTGCGAGTGTGTGCGCAAGGATTTCGACTACGCATTTTCGGCAAATCCATATCGTGGTGTTCCGCAGATGGAACTGCACGAGTTTGGCGACGAGCCATTCGAAGTGGAGGGCGTCGAGATAGTGCCGATAAGGGGTAGCCACTCCCGCTTCGAGGTTACGGGTTTTCGTTTCGGGAAGTTGGCATATCTTACCGATTTTAAGGCTATTAGCAACGAAGAATGCGAGAAATTGAAGGGCGTGGAGGTGCTGGTGGTGAATGCTTTGCGATTTGAGCCGCACGACTCCCATTTCTCGGTGGACGAGGCGTTGCAACTTGTCGAGAAGGTAGCTCCAAAGCGCACATATCTCACCCATATGTCGCACGATATCGGTCTGCATTGCGTAGCAAATCTGCGACTACCCGAAGGGGTAGAATTTGCCTACGACGGCTTGAAGGTCGAGATATAGAACTCTATGAAAAGTGCATTGAACGGAAGGGTAGTGGTCATAACGGGTGCATCGTCGGGTATCGGTGAGGCTATGGCACGACTCTACTCGCAGTTGGGCGCAAAGGTTGCGCTTGGAGCACGCAACGAAACGAAGTTGGCGGAGTTGGTGCAGGCGATCCGTTCGGAGGGAGGCGAAGCAATATATGTTACAACCGATGTGACCAAGGAGAGCGACTGTCAACGCCTTGTTGAGAGGGCTGCCGAGGAGTTCGGTGGGGTGGATATTATGATTTGCAATGCCGGTATCTCGATGAGAGCACTGTTCGACGATGTAGAGATGAGTGTATTGCACCGAGTTATGGATGTAAACTTTTGGGGTACAGCGTATTGTGCAAAGTATGCCTTGCCCTATTTGCAAGCCTCGAAGGGCTCATTGGTGGGCATCTCTTCGGTGGCCGGATTGCATGGTCTGCCCGGCAGAACGGGCTACTCGGCATCGAAATTTGCGATGACGGGACTACTCGAAACCATTCGTATCGAGAACCTCAAAAAGGGGGTACATGTGATGATTGCCTGCCCGGGATTTACTGCCTCGAATGTGCGCTATTCGGCGTTGACTGCCGACGGCTCACCGCAGGGCGAAACACCTCGCAACGAGGCGACGATGATGAGTGCCGAGGAGGTGGCTTGCCGAGTAGCCAAAGGTATTGCAAAGCGACAACGCCTATGCCTTATGGAGAAGGAGGGGCGATTAACCCACTTTGTGAAGAGGTGGGCTCCGTCACTGCTCGACAGATTGTTCTATTGGGCAATGTCGCATGAGCCAAACTCGCCATTGAGATAGAAAATACACATAATAAGACCCTATATGAAGAAGCGATTAGAATCATTGGATGTACTGCGAGGTGCCGACCTCTTTTTCCTTATGGCGGTAGGCCCTGTGGTGCGAAAATTTATCAAAACCGTAGATTGTGAGTGGCTGAATAACTGCTATTGGCTTTTCGAACACGCCGAGTGGCAAGGCTTTACGCCGTGGGATATCATTATGCCGCTCTTTGTCTTTATGACAGGCATTACCATTCCGTTTGCACTCTCTCGTATGCGAGCGGAGCGCAACTACGGCTCGGCTTTGTGGCGCATAGTGCGTCGAGTGGCGGTGTTGTGGATATTCGGAATGATTTGCCAGGGTGGCCTCTTCGATAAAAGCCCCGAAACGGTATATCTCTACTCTAATACCCTGCAAGCTATTGCCGTAGCCTATGCGGTATCGGCTCTGTTGTTTCTCTTTACGAAGTTGCGCACGCAGATTGTCGTGGCAGTGGTGCTGCTGCTCGGCTATTGGGCAGCTATGGAGTTTATCTCGGTGGATGGCTTTGGCGGTGGCGATTATTCGCCAGAAAAGAACTTGGCAGAGTGGGTTGACCAGGCCGTTCTTGGTCGTTTTCGCGATGGAGCAAAGGTCGTGGATGGGGTAGTGGTGTTTAGGGCTAATTATCACTATACCTGGGTGTTATCGTCGCTGACTTTCGTGGTTACGGGCTTGCTCGGAATGTTTGCGGGCGTTATCGCTAAGTCGAAGATGGCTGAGAAACACAAGCTATATTGGTTTGCAGGGGCAGGTGCTGCGATGGTTGTTGTCGGCTTGATTTGGAGCATTTGGCACCCGATTATCAAGATGATTTGGACCTCGTCGATGACCCTCTTCTCTGGCGGAATATGTTTCCTTCTGCTCTGGCTCTGCTACTATCTGATTGATTATAAGGGCTATCGTCGTGGTCTGACACTTTTCAAGGTCTATGGTATGAACTCCATTGCTGCCTATATGATGCCGAAGTTTGTGAAGGTGCGAGCCGTCTTGGCTGCCCTGCTTGCCTTCTTGCCATTTATTATGGGCGATGCTTGGGCAGGCTTGGTCATCAGCATTGCAACGGTTGTGGTGCAGTATTGCCTACTATACTATATGTATAAGCGGGAGATATTCTTAAAGGTATAGTATTTGCATTTTAGGTGGTTACACACTTAAAATGTAAAGAAGTATGCATCAATCTATCACAATCCATGCAACGGAGAACGGAAAGTTCGCCCTTGCGAAACCACACGATTTGGAAAAACTCAATCCTAAGGAGCTATTGCTCTATTCTACGGCGCTTTGTGCGGGTTTGACAACCCTCTCCATTGCCGAGAAGGAGCGAGTGAAGTTGCTGAAACTCGAAATCAAGATGTCGGGCGAACTCGATACCGAGAAGGTCGAGGGTAAGAGTCAATTTGTCTCGTTCAATATCGCCTACAATATCGAGTGTAAGCATATCGACGAGCAGTCAAAAGTGTCGAATGCCGTACAACTTGCAACGGATAAGTATTGCGGAGGCTTGGCTATGTTGCGCAAGATTGCTCCCGTATCACATTCGATTTCGATTGTCAGTATCGAAGTGGAGAAATAGACAAAGGCGGTCAATTAAGACCGCCTTTGCTCATCTATATTAGAGATATATCTACTATTTGTAGAAGAGTGTCGAGATTGACTGATAGTTGTGTACGCGCTCGATGCACTCGGCAATGATGTCAGCGCACGAAAGTACGGTAAACTTCGACAAATCCTTCTCTGGATTGAGAGGAATGGTGTCGGTTACGATAACCTCCTGCAATGCGCTCTCATTGATGCGCTCGTAAGCCTTGCCCGACAATACAGGGTGGGTGATAGCTGCACGAACACTCTTTGCGCCACGCTCCATCAACATATTCGCAGCCATACATATAGTGCCTGCGGTGTCAATCATATCATCAACGATGAGGATGTTGCGACCCTCAACCTCGCCAATAGCGGTCATTGAGCCGACAACATTTGCCTTTGCACGCTCCTTGTGCGAGATGATAATTGGAGCTTCGAGCAATTTAGCATAGGTGCTTGCACGCTTTGCACCGCCCATATCAGGCGAAGCAATCGAGAGGTCCTCAATGCCGAGGTTCTTGATGTAAGGGATAAAGATTCCGCTTGCATAGAGAGCATCAACAGGAACATCGAAGAAGCCCTGAATCTGGTCTGCGTGAAGGTCGAGTGTCATAACTCGGTCAGCACCAGCTACGGTGAGCATATTTGCTACGAGAGCCGAAGTGATTGGAACACGAGGACGGTCCTTGCGGTCCTGTCGTGCCCAACCGAAGTAAGGGATTACCGCTACAACCTTATAAGCCGAAGCACGCTTTGCTGCGTCAATCATCATCAACAGCTCCATCAGATTATCCGACTTAGGGAATGTTGATTGAATAATGAACACGGTGCAACCACGAATCGACTCGATGAAGTGCGGTTGGAACTCGCCGTCGCTAAACTCTACAACCTCGCACTCGCCGAGAGTGGTGCCGTATGCAGCAACGATTTTTTCTGCCAAGTAGCGCGATGCGCGACCTGTGAAGAATTTAATTTTGTGGATAGCCATACTATAATTATTTATTTAAGTATAAGTTTCTCGTTTTGATGCTTTTAGCCGTTGGCTATTGGCTATTAGCTTTTTTGTACGACACAAAAATAGTACTTTTTGCGCTTATTCTGCGCTTTCTGCCAAAATGTTATTAACAAAAGTTAATATATCCTCACGACCTTGTCCGTTTTCGCTCGACGATAGTAACATCGGAGGTAATTCCTCCCACTGCTCCGATAGGCGCTTTTTGTATGCCGTAACACTGCGCTGTGTCTGCGTAGCGGACTGCTTGTCGCACTTGGTGAAGATGAGGGCAAAAGGTACGCCACCCTCGCCCAGCATCTCTATAAACTCCAAATCTATCTTCTGAGGCTCCAATCGAGAGTCGATAAGCACGAAGAGAAAGTGCATCTTCTCGCACTTGAATACATAGTCCAAAATAATCTTTGCGAAGGCTCCTCGCTCCTTTTTCGAGGTGCGGGCATAACCATAACCCGGCAAATCGACCAAATACCACTGCTTGTTGATAAGGAAGTGGTTTATCAGCTTGGTCTTGCCCGGTGTCGCCGATACCTTTGCCAACCCCTTGTGGCGAGTGAGCATATTGATAAGCGAAGACTTGCCCACATTACTTCGCCCGATGAAGGCTATATCCTTCAACGAGTCTTTCGGTACCTGCGATATGCGCTCCGAGGAGCATTTGAACTCTGCCTTGGTTATCATTGGCTCGAATTATTCTACCTCTGTGAGTTCGAGAATTACACTCTTCCAATCGTTTGTAGGGCGAAGTTCGCTCAGAGCAGCATTCGACTTGTGAGCCTTTGTGAGTTCAGGAATTACGACTCCCTCCTGCATCAACATCTTGCCACTTACAACCTTTCCGTTGAGTCGGATAGGCTTGCCCTCAACCTCGGGAGCAACCTCGCGAATACGATACTTTGCATCAGGTTTCAATCCCTGCAAGCGAATGATAGGGCTTACCATTGAACGCCATATAAGGTGACGGTAAGCAAATACAACAGCCTTGTCTTTTGCCTCATTTACATACATCAATGAGGAGAAGTTCTTGTCACCGTAGTATGGCGAGATAAGACGATATAAATCTCCCTGCTGAACGATAGGTCGAATAGTCTTATATTCTGCAATTGCGCGCTTTGCATACTCGCGCTCCGAGTTGTTCAACTTTGCAGGCACCATCTCCATTCCGAGTCGGCACATCGAAGCTACATCAAAACGGAACTTGATAGGGATAAGTCGTTGCGTGTATTTGCTGTAAGCCGAGCCAACATGCGCTGCCAACATATTCGATGGGAAGAAGTTTAGCGAGCCCCACTGAATGAGGATGCGGTGGTATGCATCGGTCTGGTCGCTGGTCCACATCTCCTGGAAATATGGCATAAAACCGTAGTTCAAACGAGTACCGCCCGAAGCGCAGAGCTGAATGATTACGCTCGGATATTTGGCGCGAATACGCTTCAAAATCTTTTCGAGTGCGAGGGCAAAATCAACCTGCAAGTTCGACTGCAATGCCTTTGGCAAATAGAGTGACGAAGTGTTGGACATACCCATATTGTTATCCCACTTGATGTAGTAGATGTCCGGATTTTGTGTGAGCAAGTCATCGACAATGCTGAATACATAATCTTGTACCTTCGGATTGGTCAAATCGAGCAACAATTGACCGCCTCCACGACCGTATGTAGGCTCGAAGTCGGGGTGGCGCAACACCCAATCAGGGTGCTTCTCGTAGAGTTCGCTCTTTACATTCACCATCTCCGGCTCAATCCAAATGCCAAACTTCATACCATTCTTGTGTGTGAGGTCGATGAGTGGTCGAATACCGTTTGGTAATTTCGAGGTTGCAACGCCCCAATCTCCGAGCGATGTTATTGCATTATCTCGCGGATATTTAGGGCCAAACCAACCATCATCTACTACGAACATCTCGCCACCAAGCTTTGCGAAGTCGCTAATCATACCATTCATGTTAGCCTCGGTGGTGTCGAAGTGAACACCCTCCCACGAGTTGAGCAAAATTTCACGCTCTTTCGTACCATCGAGAATTTGGTACTTACGAGCCCAACGGTGGAGTGTGCGACTAACGCCGCCCTTACCGTCGTTAGAGTAAGCAAATACCATTTCTGGTGTTACAAGTGTTTTGTGGGCAGCCAATGTATAGTCGCTTGCCACAGGGTTGATACCTCCCATGAATAGCGTGTTGGCTTTGGTTTTGAGCGTGTTGTGGAACTCGAAGTGGAAGTTGCCCATCCATACAAGAGTTCCTGCAACTACGGGACAATTTGTTTCGTCAAGGCGGCCATCAAGACCGAGCATAAATGATGCATTCTCGTGCTTTGCCACCTGTGAGCCATTTTGTGTTGCAATAATGCGGGTGCCGTTTGTCAGAGGCTCTATATGCTCGTTGCACTCATCCTTTGAAGAGCCGTCGAGGTGGAGCAATACGCAGTTGTCCGACTGAATTGGCAATACTGCCGACATATATTTTTGCAATACAACAGGCTTCTTACCCTCGTTGATATACTCGGCATTCATCTTTATGATGTCGCAGTCCGAGTATGCCGAATAGTTCAATTTTACGGCAAGAGAGGGGTGTGCAACATCGCGTAATAAGAGCGAAAGAGTGGTGATATTGCCCTCCTTCTTCTCCGATACACTCTCTACAACGAGCTTTACGACATTATCGCCATCGTGCTGTTTTACGAGCGAAGCGAAAGGTTGGTCGCAATGGGTACCGTAAGCCGGGTACGCCTCTTGTTTGCTGAGAGTTCTACCAGCAGCCTTTACATCGCTAACCTCGGCGCGCGAGCCATAGTATAGAAAGAGTGGTGCGTTACCTTCCGATGCGGAGATAATCATAGTGGAATTAGGCGTCGAGATAGAGTAATCTTTTGCTTGCGCAGACCAAACTAATGCCAATGCACCTAAAAATAGAAGGGCTTTTTTCATAGAAAAAAATAGTTCTTGATGTTATAATTTTTGCAAAGATAATAAAAAGTCCTAAACAAAGCATAAAAAGTAAAACTTTTTTGTATCTTTGCACCTTGATATAAAATGGACGAAAAGGCAACGATGAAAACGGAGAGTTGAGAGTTGGGAGTTGAGAGTTGAGAGTTGAGAGTTGAGAGTTGAGAGTTGAGAGTTGAGAGTTGAGAGATTCCTCTAATAACCTCTAACGCCCTTAACGCCTCTAACACCTCTAATAAGATAGAATAGAAATAAAACGATAAATAACGAAGAGATTATGAAAAAAGAGTGGAATGATGTTCGTGAATTTCACGAGAAATTTGGACATCCGGTAGCAGAGCAGCCTGTGATGATTGCCAAGAAGCGCGCTTTGAGCCGTGCAAAGTGGATGAACGAGGAGGTTGCCGAGTTCCTTATCGCAGATGATATCTACGAGCAGGCAGATGCAATGATTGACCTTATGTATTTTGCTCTCGGCACAATGGTCGAGATGGGCTTGGAGGCTGACGAGTTGTTCGACATCGTGCAGAAGGCTAATATGGCAAAGTTGTGGCCCGATGGAAAACCTCACTACAACCCTAAGGATAACAAGGTTATCAAGCCTGAGGGCTGGGAGGATCCAAAGCCGAAGATTAAGGCCTATATCGACTCGGTAATTGCAGCAAAAGGCAAGCAATAAAGGGTTGATGCAACCGTTTTGTTTTATATGGAAATTGTTTTAGAGGTAATAGCAGAGCATTTACAGACTAATCGCAGATTGGTAGTACCTAACTTTGGAGCCTTTGTGGTGAAGGAGTCGGGCGAACGACTCTTCTCCGATTTGTTGCGCACGGATGATGGTGTTCTCACTTCGTTGTTGCGTAACAAAGGACTTACCGAGATGGAGACGGCTGTCGTTACGGATCGTTTCATATTCGAGGTGCGTCACGAGTTGGAGCAGTATGGGTATTGCCGTTTGGGCGAGGTCGGAACACTTAGGGTAGAGCCTACGACCAAGGTTATAAAACTCTATCCGCCGGTGTATGGTGAGATGCCGAAGCAGACTCCGTACATTCCGAAGATAGACGAAAGACGAGAGACGAAAGACGAGAGCAAGAGCGTAGGTAGTGAAAAGGAAACACCTAATGCCCCTAATGCCCCTAACGCCTCTAACGCCCCTATTGCCCCTAAAAAGCCTCGCAAGAAGGTCGATTTGGTAATGGTTGTGGCGGTGATAATTTTGCTTGTGGCGTTGCTTGGTATTGGCTATGGCTGGTATGTGTCAAATCTCGGTGTTGCCGATGACGATGCCGCAATGGATGCGCTGCGAGTAGTACCCGAACAGGTAAAAGAATAGAAAAGATGATGGATAATAGCACTTTACTCTCTGTAAAACAGCGATTTGGTATTATTGGTAACTCTCCGTTGCTCAATCGTGCATTGGAGGTTGCCTTGCGAGTTGCTACGACCGATTTGACAGTGCTTGTTACGGGTGAAAGCGGTGTCGGAAAGGAGTTCTTTCCGCAGATTATCCACGCCCACTCGGCTCGTAAGCACGATAAGTATGTGGCAGTAAACTGCGGAGCAATACCCGAGGGAACTATCGACTCGGAGCTTTTCGGTCACGAGAAGGGTGCGTTTACGGGAGCAATCGAGGCCCGCAAAGGCTATTTCGAGGAGGCTAACGGAGGCACTATTTTCCTCGATGAGGTAGGCGAACTTCCACTCGCTACGCAAGTGCGTCTGTTGCGAGTGTTGCAGACGGGTGAGTTTATGCGTGTAGGCTCGGCAAAGGTGCAAAAGACCAATGTGCGAGTTGTGGCAGCAACTAACTCTAACCTATTGAAGGCGATTGCTGATGGCCGTTTCCGTGAAGATTTGTACTATCGTTTGAATACGGTGCCTATCGTCGTGCCAGCATTGCGTGAAAGACCGGAGGATATTCACCTCCTATTCCGCCGCTTTGCTACGGATGTGGCGGTACAATATAAGATGCCGGCAATTGCTCTGAATGAGGAGGCACGAGCTGTGCTCGAAAGTTACTATTGGCGAGGTAATATCCGCCAACTTAAAAATGTGGCTGAGCAGATTTCTGCTATCGAGGAGTCGCGCGACATAACACCGCAAATTCTCGCGAAGTATCTTGCAGATGAGACATCGGCTACCTCTCCGAGTGTGACCAACTCGGCAAAGATGGAGGATATGAACTCCGAGCGAGAGTTGTTGTATAAGATATTGTTCGATATGCGCAGCGATATCAACGACTTGAAACGCATGATGGCAGACCTGCATAGTGGATATTCGTCGTATCGCACGACACCGACACACACCGAGCAAAATGAGGTTAAGGCACTGATGCCACACACTCCTGTTGTTGCGCCAATGGTCGAGGAGTATGCCGAGAGTGAGGTTGTGGTGGAGGAGCCACGCGAGATTACAAAGGCGGATATGCAGCGTGAGCAGATTATGAAGGCTCTGCGTCGCAATGGCGGAAGCCGTCGTGCAGCAGCTGCTGAGTTGTTTATGTCGGAGCGAACCCTATACCGTAAGATAAAAGAACTCAATATCGAAGAATAAGTATGAAAAAGATTATATTCGCATTGTGCGCCCTAATGCTCTTGGCGACAAGTGGTTGCACGGTTAAGTATACCTTGTCGGGAGCATCAATTCCGCCCGATGCAAAGACCTTTTCGGTGGCATATTTCCCGAATAATGCGCCGATGGTTGCGCCAATTTTGAGCGGTCTGCTTACCGACGAATTGACTCAGCGATTTGCAACGCGCACCCGCCTGGTGCAGGTGCCCGAAGGTGGCGACTTCGCTTTCGAGGGCGAGATTGTGGGTTATACCTCGACCACATCGTCGGTGTCGAGTGAAGAGTTTGCTCTGCAAAACCGACTGACAATCACGGTGAAGGTTAATTTTACGAATGTAGTTGACGATAAGGCATCGTTTAAGGCGAAGAGCTTTTCCGCGTATGCCGATTATGACTCAACGAAGTTGCTCAATGAAGTCGAGAGTACGCTCATTCCCGAGATTGTCGAGCAGCTCGTAACCGATATATTTATGGCAGCAGCCTCGAATTGGTAGCGGAAAACTGAAAACTCTTTCTATGACCGAAGAACAAAAAGCAGAACTTCTTGCAAAGTACCCTTGGTACGAGGTGGCGCAAGCGATGCAGTTGCAGAGTGTGCCACAGCGTTATGCTATTGATATTGAGAAGATTGCCGAGGAGAGCGAGGGTGAGATTATTAGTCGTTTTTTGCGCAAAGGCGATTATCGCATAGTTGCTGAGGAGGGAGAAAACGAGGAATATGTTATGACCGAAGCCGAACTCGACGATGAGGATGACCTTGTGAGCGAAGAGTTGGCAGAAATTTACCTTGCGCAAGGGCTAAAATGCGAGGCTGTTGAAATATATCGCAAATTAAGTTTGCTAAATTCGGAAAAAAGTGTTTACTTTGCCGAGAAAATCGAAAATATCGAGAAAAATAATTAAAAACAGATAGACTATGTACACATTTTTGATTGTATTGATTCTTATCGCAAGCGTTTTGATGGTGCTTGCAGTGTTGGTTCAGAACCCAAAGAGCGGTATGGCATCGAACTTTGGCGCATCTAACCAGGTTATGGGTGTTCGTCAGACTGCAGACTTCCTCGAGAAGTTTACTTGGGG
>JAZQYJ010000058.1:0-1437 GCA_045633465.1 Alistipes sp. | reverse complement strand
CTCGTCAATATTTTTGAGACTACCTGTAGCCTTGAGTTCGTTATCGGTCTTAACGATGTTTTGGAGTTTCTCGAGGAACCAACGGTCGATTTTTGTCAACTCATGCAAGCGGTCGATGGTATAACCCTCGTGGAGCGCTTGTGAGAGGAAGAAAATTCGTTTGTCGGTTGGTGCAGCGAGTGCATGGTCTAGGTCATCGACATGAAGTGTCTTGTTTTCTGTAAAACCGTGCATACCTTGACCAATCATACGCAGACCTTTTTGGATGGTATCCTCGAAGGTACGACCGATAGCCATTACCTCACCTACAGACTTCATGCTAGAACCGATCTCGCGATCAACACCACGGAACTTACCGAGGTCCCAGCGTGGGAGTTTAGCAACGATATAGTCGAGTGTTGGTTCAAAGAAAGCAGGAGTATCTTTGGTAACAGAGTTCTTGAGTTCGAACAATCCATAACCCAATGCGATCTTAGCGGCTACGAAAGCCAATGGATAACCAGTTGCTTTAGATGACAAAGCAGAAGAGCGAGATAGACGAGCATTGACCTCAATCACGCGGTAATCCTCTGAATAAGGATCGAGAGCATATTGTACGTTACATTCGCCCACGATACCTACGTGGCGAACGATCTTGATAGCCAAAGCGCGGAGTTTCGCTGCCTCAGACTTGGTGAGTGTTTGGGTAGGAGCAATCACGATAGACTCACCGGTGTGGATACCGAGTGGGTCAAGGTTCTCCATATTGCAGACTGTGATACAGTTGTCATATTTATCGCGAACTACCTCGTACTCAATCTCTTTCCAACCCTTGAGTGATTTCTCAACGAGTACTTGTGGAGAGAAGGAGAAGGCTTTCTCTGCGATGACATTGAGTTCTTCCTCGTTGTCGCAGAAACCTGAACCGAGTCCACCGAGTGCATATGCAGCACGTAGGATAACAGGGTAACCCAACTCTTTGGCAGCCGCACGAGCAGCTTCAATAGTCTCGCAAGCCTCGCTTTGGATTGTCTTGACATTGATTTCGTCGAGTTTCTCCACGAAGAGTTCACGGTCCTCAGTATCCATAATAGCTTGTACAGGAGTACCGAGCACTTGTACATTATATTTCTCCAATACGCCGCTCTTGTAGAGTTCTACACCGCAGTTGAGCGCGGTTTGTCCACCGAAGGCAAGCAATACGCCATCAGGACGCTCCTTCGCAATCACTTTCTCTACAAAGAATGGATTAACTGGTAAGAAGTAGATCTTATCTGCTACACCTTCGCTGGTTTGTACGGTAGCGATATTTGGGTTGATGAGTACGGTATAGATACCTTCTTCACGAAGGGCCTTGAGGGCTTGTGAACCAGAGTAATCGAACTCACCTGCCTCACCGATCTTCAATGCTCCTGAACCGAGCACGAGTACTTTCTTAATATCTTTTTTCTCCATGGC
>JAZQYJ010000057.1:0-1567 GCA_045633465.1 Alistipes sp. | reverse complement strand
CGCAGATAGATATTGTCCAAGTCGGCAATCTTCATCAGAGGCTTGCCTACAGATGCCAACTCGCCCGCCTCGGCATACTTAACCAACACGGTACCACCGATGGGCGAGATAATGCGGCACTTTGAGATGCGGTCGTCAAGGGCGGCAATTTGTGCCTCCAAAGCGGCCGAGTTGTTGTTAATGGTTGAGGTGTTCTTGTCGAGCGTTGAGAGCGTTGCATCAAGTTGTCTCTCCAAAATTTTTATTTGCGCCTCAATGTCATCTTTCTGCTTTTTGGTCGCAGCACCATCTTTGAGCATATTTTCCACGCGACGAAGTTCCTCATTCTGCTTTGCTATCTGCTCGCGCAACGCCGCCACCTGCTTCTTCACATCAGGTCGTGAGTCGAGCAATGCCGACTGCTGAGCCACAAGTTGCTTGCGCTGCAAGTGTAGCTGCACGCTGTCAATTGCACCAACCATCTGGTTGGCCTCGACAGCCATACCCTCCTCAACCTCAAAATTGAGAATTCGACCCGTAGCCTCCGACGATACAACAACCTCATTAGCCTCGAACGTGCCCTGTGCATCAAACTCCGCCTCGGTGCCGCACGATGCGGCGAGTACCACTGCGGCAATATATACAATTCGTTTCATATCTTATTGATTTAATGTTGTTTTAAGTCTGTAAATTGCTTGCAAAAGTTCTATTTCGTGAGTGCTGCGAGCGAGCGTTGCAGAGGTTTCGTCGGTGATTTTACGTAGCAAATCGGTCGCGTCAATCACTCCGTTTTCCAGTTGCGATTCTGCTGCCATACGCACCCTGCGACGTAGTTCAACAATGCGGTTATCATCCTCGATAGCTTTGCGAAGTCGCGCTATCTCGCCATCGTCCTGCGTAGTCTGCATTTGGGTATTGAAGAGGAATACATCACGTTGTACGGCAATCTGCTTTTGGGCTGCATTTAGTTTTTCGAGATTGTTGCGTTTGGTGTAGAACGCGCCGATATTCCACGACATACGCACGCCAACAATGGCATTGAGCGACCAATCCGACGAAACCATATTCTTGAACATATCCATTCCAGGGTATCCGTAGTAGCCCTGTGCAAATGCCGAGAATCTGGGCATCAACGAGGTATTTATCGCCTTGCGCTGAGCCGCCAACTTATTTTCTTGTGCCTCGAAAAGTGCTAATTCGGGGCGTGCCGAGGTGCGTGATTTTAGCTCAACCATTGCTGGTCGCTCCAAATGTTCAGCAGTGAGCGGTTGCCCGATAAACACCTCTAACATACGACGATAGCTCGTACGCGCCGACTCCACCTGACCGAGCGTCTGTCGAGCAGAGAGCAGCTCCGCCTCCACCGCATCGACATTAGCCTGCATAGCAACACCATTTTTATAATATGTTTGCAGACGGGCCAGATTGCTCTCCAAAACGGCAATCTGCGCCTCGGTCTGCGCCTTACGCTCATCGAGCAACAAAATTCCAAAATACAAGTTATCCACCCTCGACTGCAAGTCGTAGAGCGACACATCAACTCGACTCCGCTGCTCCTTGGCCTCCGCCTCGGCTATGGCTTTGGTTG
>JAZQYJ010000056.1:0-2211 GCA_045633465.1 Alistipes sp. | reverse complement strand
CTCATTATGCGCTATTAAGCCGCCAAAGATAGGTATTTTTTTGCAATCTGCAATACTCTTTCGGACAGAAATTCAATCGGTTGTGCATTTTTCCTTTTTCGCATCACCTCCATTTCACGTCGCGTTTAGAACTACCGCAATGACCTCTTTCCACTCCAACCGCCCACTCCTTACACTAAATCTTCGCAAGGCGAATTGGGCTATTCGGAGGTTGGTCCCTTTCAAAAAGCCACGCCTCTTTCGGGTTTTCACCCAAAAGAAGCGCAACTTTCGTTTGCTAACCGTCCCCTATCTTTGGGGCACAGCCACTACCACGATGCTTTCTTTACACCGGGAATCAAGCCGTGCGAAGCCATCTCACGGAACTGGATACGGCTCAAACCAAACTGGCGGATATAGCCTTTGGGACGACCCGTAATCTTGCAGCGGTTGTGCTGGCGGATGGGGTTCGAGTTGCGGGGCAACTTCGACAGTGCCTGCCAAGCCTCCATCTCGTTCATCTCACCTGCCTTCACTGCGGCAGCGATAGCCTCACGCTTTGCAGCATAACGGTTTGCGAGTTTAACACGCTTAACCTCGCGAGCTTTCATTGATTCTTTTGCCATAACTCTTATGCTTTTTTAGCGTTTTTGAATGGTAAGCCGAACTCGCGAAGAAGAGCATAGCCCTCCTCGTCGGTTTTGGCAGTGGTTACAAAGCAAATCTCCATACCGAGGATTTTGGTAATCTTGTCGATATCGATCTCGGGGAAGATGATCTGCTCTTTGATACCGAGGGTGTAGTTACCCCTACCGTCAAACTTCTCGTTGATACCTTTGAAGTCGCGGATACGAGGAAGAGCAACTGCAATCAGACGCTCCAAGAACTCGTACATGCGCTCGCCACGAAGGGTTACGCACACGCCAACGGGCATACCTTTACGAAGTTTGAAGTTCGAAATATCCTTACGCGAGCGGGTCTGAACGGCCTTCTGGCCAGCGATGATAGTCAACTCCTCCTGAGCAATCTCGATGAGTTTCTTATCTGCTACTGCCTCGCCAACGCCCTCGTTGATAACGATTTTCTCCAATTTGGGTACCTGCATAATGCTCTTGTATCCAAATTCTTTCATAAGGGCGGGTACAATCTGCTCCTTATAAGTGGTTTTAAGTGTAGGAATGTAAGCCATTATTTAATCTCCTCTCCTGATTTTTTAGCGTAACGTACAAGTTTGCCATTTGCACCCTCCTTGCGACCTACGCGGGTAGGTTTGCCGGTCTTGGGGTCTGCCAACATGAGGTTCGAAATGTGAATAGGAGCCTCCTGCTCAACGATTCCGCCCTGGGTGTTCTTGGCACTGGGTTTGGTGTGTTTCTTGATGATGTTGAAACCCTCAACGATTGCGCGCTGATTTTTGGTATCTACTTCAAGTACACGACCAGTTTTCTCTTTGCTCTTGCTACCGCCCGAAATAACGTAAACGGTATCACCTTTTTTGATATGTAATTTCATACTGATCCAATGTGTATTTAAGATTACAATACTTCGGGTGCAAGCGAGATGATTTTCATATACTGGTCACGCAACTCACGAGCAACGGGACCAAAGATACGAGTACCACGCATCTCACCCTGGGGGTTCAACAGTACTACGGCGTTGTCATCGAAACGAATGTACGAACCGTTAGCCCTACGAATCTCCTTCTTTGTCCTAACTACAACCGCTTTCGATACGGTACCCTTCTTGATATCACCAGAAGGGGTTGCGCTCTTGACGGTTACAACGATTTTGTCGCCAATCGAGGCATACTTCTTCTTGGTACCACCGAGAACGCGGATGCAGAGAACCTCTTTTGCTCCGCTGTTGTCGGCTACTACCAATCTGCTTTCCTGTTGTATCATAACTATTTAGCCCTTTCAATAATTTCTACTAATCTCCAACGCTTTGTTTTGCTCAAAGGTCGGGTCTCCATAATCTTTACGGTATCGCCCTCGTTGCAGGTATTCTCTGCGTCCTCTGCCACAAAGCGAGTGGTTTTGTTCACAAACTTACCATAGATAGGGTGTTTTACCTTACGGTGAACTGCAACGACAATGGATTTCTCCATCTTATTGCTGACTACCACACCGATTCTCTCTTTCCTAAGATTTCTTTCCATAGTGTCAATTAACATTTAGTGGTTTTCTGGTGCAGTACAGTCTGCATACGAGCGATGTCTCTGCGAGCTTTCTT
>JAZQYJ010000055.1:0-19750 GCA_045633465.1 Alistipes sp. | reverse complement strand
CGTGTAAATGGGGGGGGGTAACCTTTAATATCCCAGGGCAACGCAACCTCAAATGCGTAAAAAAACAAGAATTTAAAACAAAAACAAATAAAAAAGAGAAACTACTATGGCAAATCACAAGTCATCAGAGAAGAGAATCCGTCAGACAGCAACCAGGCGTGCGCACAACCGTCTTTACCACAAGACTACTCGTAACGCTATCAAGGCTCTTCGCAACACTACCGAGAAGAGCGCTGCTGAGGCTTTGCTTCCAAAGGTAACCGCAATGCTCGATAAGTTGGCTAAGACCAATATTATCCACAAGAACAAGGCTGGTAACCTCAAAAGCGCAGCTCAGTTGCATGTAAACGCTCTCTAATTGAGAGATGGTTGAGGATTGACTCAAAAGAAAGACCTATTCAGCATGGTGTTGAATAGGTCTTTCTTTTGTTGTTAGCGTAATGGCTTTATATCATCGGCACAATGGCATAAATCGCCACGCCTGCAATAGCCGAGAGGATAATCATCAATATAGGATTGACCTTGCGGTACGAGCCATAGAGTACTGCAAAAAAGAGGAGCCACGACCAGACATCCACGAAATTCTCATTCTCTCCCAAGCGTGGAAACATCATCAACAACGCCGCCGAGGCAATCATTCCTACAACGATAGGACCAACCGCCTTGACGACGGTCTGAATATAACGATTTTCGCGGTGGCGAAGGAAAAATCTTGTCAGGAACAACATCAGCGTAAGCGATGGCAAGCAGACCGCAAAGGTCGCCACTACCGAGCCAACTACACCCGCCACGGTATAACCTATATAGGTTGCCGAGTTTATGGCGATTGGACCTGGCGTAATCTGCGACACCGCTACAATATCGGCAAACTGCGACATTGTGAGCCAGCCTCGTTGCTCGACAATCTCGTTTTGGATAAGCGACAGCATCGCATAGCCACCTCCAAAACCGAAGAAGCCAATCTTCAAATAGGAGATGAAAAGTTGTAGGTAAATCATCGCTTCGCCCCCTTTCTGCCATTAACGACGGCAATGACAACTCCTACAACAACACCTACGGCGATAAAATATACAGGAGAGATACCGAACCACCACACCAATACTGCCACCGCAGCCGCCACCGACATAAGATACCACTTCATACCTCTCAGGAGTCCCATAAGCGGTGCGACAATCAACGCCACAACCGCAGGTCGCATAGCACGAAAGGCGGCATCGACATAGCGATTATCGCGCACCTCGGCAAAGAACAATGCCAAGAGCAAAATCACTATAAATGATGGTAATACCGTGCCGAGAGTTGTCGCTATTGCACCCACAACACCTCGGGTTTTATAGCCAACAAAGACCGCTGTATTTACTGCAATAGGACCTGGTGTAGATTGCGCCAAGACAAGCATCTCCAAGAAATCCTGCTCGTCAATCCACTTGTGCTTTTCGATGACCTCGCGCTGAATAAGCGGAATCATCGCAAAGCCACCACCAAAGGAGAAAAGACCTATCTTGAAGAATGTTGTAAAGAGTTGCAGCAACATCGCTTGCCTACAAATTATTAACTATCGAAACCATATCTACCGCCACCACGGCTGCCGTCTCGGTGCGGAAACGCTGGGTGCCGAGGGTTATCTCCTCGAAGCCGTTTTCAACCGCCAAGCGCACCTCCTCAGGAGAAAAATCGCCTTCGGGACCAATCAAAATAAGCACATCTTCGCCCTTGTGTAGAGTCGAGGCGAGATACCTCTTCTCCTTCACCGCATCGCCACAATGAGCGATAAACTTACGCCCTGCAAAACCTTTACGCACCACCTCAGCAAATGGCGTAAGTTCCGATAGCACAGGGTGATACGCCTTTAACGACTGCTTTACAGCTGCGGTTATAACCTTCTCCTCGCGCTCCGCCTTGATGACCTTGCGCTCGCTATGTTCGCTGACCAAAGGGATAAACTTCGCTACACCAATCTCGGTAGCCTTCTCCAAAAACCACTCATAGCGGTCTATATTCTTCGTAGGGGCAACCGCCATTGTCAAGCGATAGGGCAACTTCTCGAACTCCTCGAAGTGTTCGACCACTCGCACAAGGCAGTGTTTTTGGTGAGCTGAGACCACCTCGCAACGATAGAGCGAGCCTCGACCATCGGTGATATGGAGGGTATCGCCCTCGACCAAGCGCAACACCTTAACGGCGTGGCGCGACTCCTCCTCGGAGAGCATATACTCGGGCACAGTGAAGTCTGCGGCGTAGAATAGTTGCATAACGATTGAAAAATTATTATCTTTGCAAATACAAAAGTAATAAATTTTATTGAAATGAAGCGCATACTATTTGTATTTACACTACTTATGACCGCTCTTAATACAACATTCTGCTCGAAGCAGGAGCAAAAGGATGGAAATCCGCTCCTTGCCGAGTTCGACACCCCATACGGTGTCCCTCCATTCGATAAGATAGATGCAACGCACTACGGACCGGCATTCCGCTTTGCGATGTCGCTCCATAACGATGAAATAGCGACAATCCTTGCCAACAAGGAGGAGCCAACCTTCGACAACACCATTCTCGAACTCGACCGCTCGGGTATGTTGCTGACAAATATATCGGAGTTGTTCGGTATGATGTGCGCAGCGATGAATAGCGACGATATGCAGGAGTTGCAAGAGGAGATTATGCCACAGTTAGCGGCTCACTACGATGCAATCTCGATGAACGAGGAGTTGTTCAAGCGCATTAAGGTCGTCTATGAGAAGCGCAACAGCACCGATTTGAATGCCGAGCAGATTCGCCTTGTCGAGAAGATGTACGACAACGCTGTACGCCAAGGTGCACTCCTCAACGAGGAGCAGAAGGCTCGTTTGCAGAAGATTAACGAGGAGTTGTCGCTCCTTACGGTTAAGTTCGACAACAACCTGCTTGCCGAGACCAACGACTTCGAGTTGGAACTCTCGGGCAAAGAGTGTAGCGACCTCCCCCAAACAGTGCGCAGTGCTGCAAGAGTGGAGAATAGCGACAATAAGTTCGTATTCACGCTCCACAAGCCGAGCCTTATCCCATTTTTGACCTACTCACAAAATCGTGAGTTGCGCGAGAAGATCTACAAGGCATATCTCAATCGTGGCAATAACGAGAATAAGCACGATAACAAGGCTATTATCAACGATATGATTCGTCTGCGCCTCGAAAAGGCAAATCTTTTGGGCTACAAGTCCTACTCTGATTATGTTATCTCGGAGCAGATGGCAGGCTCGCCAAAGGCGGTCTATGAGTTGCTCGAAGGCATCTTCACCCAGGCCAACGAGAAGGCAAAAGAGGAGTTGGCAGAGATGAATGCAATGTTCAAGCGCGACCACTCTGACGAGAACGACAAGTTCGAGTCGTGGGATTGGTGGTACTACGCTGAGAAGGTGCGCAAGCAGAAATACAACCTCAACGAGGAGATGACCTCACCCTATTTTGCACTCGACAATGTGCGCCAAGGAGCCTTCAACCTCGCCAACCGCCTCTATGGTTTGACATTCCGTCCTGTGGTTGTTCCGCAGTATCACAACGAGGCTTCGGCATACGAGGTGTTGGACAACGATGGCTCGCATCTCGGAGTACTCTACTTCGACTTCCACCCTCGTGCAAGCAAGTCGCAAGGTGCTTGGTGCGGATATTTCCGTCGCCCATCGTACGACCGCAACGGCAAGCGCATAGCACCCGTTGTGAGCATCGTTTGCAACTTCACACGCCCTTCGGGCAGCACACCAGCACTGCTCTCGATTGATGAGGTTACAACCCTCTTTCACGAGTTCGGCCACGCCCTACACTTCCTCTTCTCGGATGTGCCATACAACGGTTTGCTCGATGTTGAGGGCGACTTCGTAGAGCTGCCATCGCAGATTTTGGAGAATTGGGCACTGAATGAGGAGTTGCTCAAAACATACGCCGTACATCACCGAAACAACTCTATCATCAGCGACCATCTCATCGAGAAATTTCACAAAAGTGCGCAGTTCAACCAAGGTTTTATGACCACCGAGTTGCTGGCTGCCGCACTCGTCGATTTGGATATTCACTCGCTCTCCGAGTACAAGGAATTGGATGTTGATGCCTTCGAGTACAACGCCCTCTACGAGAAGCGTGGTATGATTTCAGAGATCGAGCCTCGCTATCGTCTGCCGTACTTCGCCCACATCTTCGCTGGCGGTTACTCGTCGGGCTACTACTTCTACACCTGGGCAGAGGTGTTGGACAAAGATGCCTTCGCAGCATTCGAGGAGACGGGCGATGTGTTCAACCGTCGCACCGCACAAGCCTTCCGCAAGCTGTTGTCGAGCGGAGGTAAGCGTGACGGAATGTCGCTCTATCGTGAGTTCCGAGGTGCCGAGCCAAGCCGTGAGCCACTGCTCAAAGCGAGGGGTTTGTGGGTTGAGCCGGAGCCAGCAGAGGAGCCAAACCCCGAAAACGCAGAGAATAAAGAAACCAAATAATTTAATGTAACACTATGAAAAAACTATTTTTAATTATGTCAGTATCTGCACTTTTAGGTGCTTGCGCAGGCGACAATATGCCCGTAGCGCAGTTGCCCGAGATTGACACTACAAACCCATTGTTGGCAGAGTGGGATACCCCACACGCCACACCTCCGTTCGACAAAATCAAGGTTTCGGACTACGAGCCCGCTTTCGAGACTGCTATCGCAGTGAGCCGTGCCGAGATTGATGCAATCGTTAGCAACCCGGCAAAGCCAACCTTCAAGAACACCATTCTTGCACTCGAAAAGCAGGGCGCGTTGTTGGAGCGCATCGAGTCGGTATTCTTCAATATGTTGCAGTGTAACACTTCGAGCGAGTTGCAGGATATAGCAATGCGCATTCAGCCTAAGTTGACTGAGCTCGGCAACGATGTTTCGCTCAACCCTGAGTTGTTCAAGCGCGTAAAAGAGGTAAACGAAAACCCTGGTTTGTTCCTCACAAAGGAGGACAAGAAGTTGCTCGAAAACACCTATAAGAGTTTCGTGCGTAGCGGTGCAAACCTCGCCGATGCAGAGAAAGAGTTGTATCGTCAGTACTCGTCGGAGCTCTCGCAGCTCACTTTGCAGTTTGGTCAGAACTCGTTAGCAGCAAACAACGCCTACTCGCTCAACATCAAGCAGGCGAGCAAGGTTGCCGAGTTGCCAGACTTTGTGAAGGAGGGCTTGGCTATGGAGGCAAAGGCTCGTGGAGAGAAGGGTTGGACAGTTACATTGAAGGCTCCAAGCTATGGACCATTTGTAACCTACTCGTCGCAGCGCGACTTGAAGGAGAAGCTCTACAAGGCTCGCAACTCTTGTGCTATTGGCGGCAAATTCGACAACACCGAGAATATCCGCAAGATTACCGACTTGCGCTTGAAGATTGCAAACTTGCTCGGCTATGAGTGCTATGCAGACTATGTTCTCGACAACCGTATGGCAGAGAAGACCGCTACCGTAAATGACTTCCTCGCAGAGTTGCTCGCGCAGACCAAAGAGTATGCCGACAAGGATTATCAGACTATCAACGCCTACGCTCACTCGCTCGGCTTTGTGGGCGATATTCAGCCTTGGGACTTCTCGTATTATAGCGAGAAGTACAAGAACGAGAAGTACGCTGTAAGCGACGAGGCAGTGAAGCCTTATCTCGAACTCGAAAATGTTAAGCAGGCGGTATTTATGCTCGCAAACAAGCTCTACGGCTTGGAGTTCAAACCAGCCGAGGGCGTTGCAAAGTACCACGAGGATGTTGTCGTATATGAGGTATCGGAGGCAAATGGCGACCATTTGGCAATGCTCTACCTCGACTTCTTCCCACGCGATTCGAAGCGTGCGGGTGCTTGGATGACCGAGTTCCGTGGTGCCGAAGGCGATATCCGCCCACTCGTTTCGCTTGTGATGAACTTCACAAAACCTACCGAGAGCACTCCGTCACTCATCACTTTCGACGAATTTACCACCTTCCTTCATGAGTTCGGACACGCTTGCCATGGTATGTTGGCAAAGGGCAAGCACGGCTCGTTGAACGGTACAAATGTATTCCGCGATTTCGTGGAGTTGCCATCGCAGATTTTGGAGAATTGGGCATACGAGAAGGAGTACCTCGACCTCTGGGCAAAGCACTACCAGACAGGCGAGACAATGCCGGCAGAGCTTATCGAGAAGATTATCGCTGCAAAGAACTACCTCGCTGCTTACGCAAATGTTCGTCAGGTGTCGTTCGGTATGACCGATATGGCTTGGCACACTCTCACCGCACCATACGAGGGTGATGTTGTAGAGTTCGAGCATAAGGCTATGGCTCCTGCACAGGTGCTCCCTGTTGTGGAGGGTACCGCACTCTCGCCAACCTTCGGACACCTCTTCTCGGGTGGCTATGCAGCGGGTTACTACGGATATAAGTGGGCAGAGGTTTTGGCTGCCGACGGCTACTCGCTCTTCACCGAGAACGGCATCTTCGACAAAGCTACGGCAAAGAAGTTCCGCACACTGCTCGAATCGGGCGGCAAGGAGCACCCTATGGACCTCTATGTTGCCTTCCGTGGTCACAAGCCACAGACCAAGGCGTTGATCGACCAGATGGGGCTCAGCAAATAGTCCTTGATGGGACACAAAAAGGCAGACCGATGTGTCTGCCTTTTTTGTGGGCTATTAGTCGTTAGCCATTGGCCATTAGCTAAATTTTCAACAACTATATACTAACTATTTCAACTCTACATCTGGTTTTTGAACCGCTCTTCTCTGATTGTCTGCAACTCGTACATTCTATCGCGATAGCGGGCCGCTGCCATAAAGTCCAACGACTTGGCAGCTCGCTCCATATCGTTGCGCGCCTGCTCGATAAGAGCATCGAGGTCTGTACCTAAATTATTATATTGTGCAACAGTATCTGCCACCATCTCGGCATTCGGTGTTGCAACATCGTATAGCACACCACCCTTATCGCCCGAAGCACCTTCGAGCAGCGGACTCTGCTGCGAAGAGTTACGCTTCGCCTGACGAGGCATAATGCCGTGTTCTATATTGTAACGAATCTGTCGCTCTCGACGACGGTTGCTATCCTCCACCGTCTTGCGCATAGCCTCGGTGCAGGTTGTTCCATAGAGCACCACCCTACCCTGAGCGTGGCGGGCAGCACGACCTGCCACCTGCGTCATAGCGGTATAGTTTCGTAGGTATCCATTCTTGTCAGCATCGAAAATCGACACCTGCGACACCTCCGGAAGGTCGATGCCCTCACGCAAGAGATTTACTCCGCACAGCACATCGAACAAGTCGGCATGCATATCCTCTATAATCTGCACTCGCTCCAATGTGTCGAGGTCGGAGTGGATGTAGCGACTGCGCACTCCCATCTTTTCGAGATATGCCGACACCTCCTCGCACATACGCTTGGAGATGGTCGTTACAATCATCTTCTCACCTCGCTTCACACACTCCTCGATATCCTCCATAAGGCGGTCAACCTGGTGCGTCGAGTCGATAACCTTCAACGCTGGGTCTATAATTCCCGTCGGGCGGATAAACTGCTCGACAACGCCATCCTCGCTACGCGCCAATTCGTACTGCGAAGGTGTAGCACTTACATAGACCGTCTGACCAACCAACGACTCAAACTCCTCGAAACGCAATGGGCGGTTGTCGCGTGCGGCAGGTAGGCGGAAGCCATACTCCACCAAGTTCTCCTTGCGTGAGCGATCTCCACCGAACATTCCACGCACCTGCGGAACGGTAACATGGCTCTCGTCTATAATGAACAGAGCGTCCTCGGGGAAATAGTCGAGCAGACAAAATGGGCGCATACCCGGTGAGCGACCATCGAAGTAGCGGGAGTAGTTCTCGATACCCGAGCAGTAGCCCAACTCCTTAATCATTTCGAGGTCGTAATTTACTCGTTGTTCGATGCGCCGAGCCTCCACATCACGCCCCTCCTTTGTGAAAAACTCTATCTGCCGTTCGAGGTCGTACTCTATCTGCATCACCGCCTGCTCCACTCGTTGCTTGCTCGGCACAAAGAGGTTTGCGGGGTAGATCTTCACGCTCTCCAACGAGTCGAGCCTCTGTCCCGTCTCGGCATCAATGCGCGAAATCTCCTCAATCTCGTCATCGAAGAATGTTATGCGGTAGCAGTGGTTGCCTATTGAGGAGCGAATGGTTATGGTATCGCCCTTCACACGGAAGGTCGAAGCCTCCAACTCGCCCTCAACGCGCGTGTAGAGAATCTCGACAAGGCGATACATCAGGTGTTTCATCGCCATAACATCGCCCACCTTCAACTCCACCATTGTTGAGTGGAAGTCGGCAGGGTTGCCGATACCGTAGATGCACGAAACACTCGCCACGACAATCACATCGCGCCTACCCGAAAGCAACGAGTAGGTTGCCGAAAGGCGCATACGGTCAATCTCGGCATTTATGGCAAGGTCTTTCTCGATGTAGGTATCGGTCGAGGGGATGTACGCCTCGGGTTGGTAGTAATCGTAATAGGACACGAAGTACTCTACCGCATTCTCGGGGAAGAAACTCTTAAACTCGCTATACAGCTGCGCTGCGAGAGTCTTATTGTGGCTCAAAACAAGTACCGGACGGTTGAGCTGGGCGATAACATTTGCCATCGTGAAGGTCTTACCCGAGCCCGTAACACCGTGCAAAGTAACAGCAGGCACACCTTCTTGAAGATGTGCCACAAGCTGCTCTATTGCTTCGGGCTGGTCGCCCATCGGCGCATAGTCCGATACGAGTTTGAAATCCATAATGCAAAGATATAAAAAAGTTGAGAGTTGAGAGTTGAGAGTTGAGAGTTTTTTTAGTTGAGAGGTTGAGAATAGTTAGAAGTTAGGAGTTAGAAGTTAGGAATTAGGAGTTAAAAACTTTCAGCGCACCATATTGCCCCTATTATCCCTATAACCCCTATTTTTCTTGCGCCTTGACCACCTTCGGAGTCCCCACAACCAAAAAGCGGAGAGCCGATCTATCAACTCTCCACTCTCAACTTTCAACTCTATACAGCTACTACTTCTCGTCAGTTCCGTTGAAGAAGTATGGCGCATAGATAATGCCATTCTTGTCGTAGAGCTTACGCAAGTGGTGCATACGAACAGCGAACTCGTCGAAGTTGCGCTCGCCAACTGTCCAACCCACCTCGGCAGTAGCTGCCATACGAGGCAATAGGTTAATCTGCACCTCCTCGAAATTAGGAACATACTCTGTCCACAAGTTTGCCTGAACACCCTTGATGCGACCATACTCGTTTGGTTGCAAGCCCTCGTATGGGTCGAGGCTATAAGCCTTGCGGAGAGTCAAGATGCGGTTCTGGTGAATCATCAAGCCCTCCTTGTTGCAGAATGGGCGAGTGGTCTGATAGTAGTCCACATAGCAGTAGTACTTAGGTGTGAGAATAACATCGTTGCCGAGCGAAATAGCCTTCGCACGATTCTTGTCGTTCCACAACATAATGGTAGCACTCTTGTTGATACCGCCATAGATAATCTCGTCCCAGCCGATAACCTTACGGTCATACTTTGCGAGGAACTTCTCTACACGGTGCATAAAGTAGCTCTGCAACTCGTTCTCATCCTTCAAGCCCTCCTCCTGAATACGCTTCTGGCAGTGTGGGCACTCCGACCAACGAAGGCGTGGAGCCTCGTCGCCTCCGTAGTGGATATACTTCGATGGGAAGAGCTCTACCACCTCCGACAAAACGCCCTCGATAAACTCGAAGGTGCTCTCCTTGCCTATGCAGAGAACATCCTTGCTGATGCTCCAACGAGTACGAACCTCCAACTGCTCGTCGCGGCAACCGAGGTATGGGTATGAAGCCACAGCTGCTACCATGTGACCTGGCATATCAATCTCCGGAACAACCTCGATATAGCGCTCTGCTGCATACTTTACGATATCCTTAATCTCCTCCTGTGTGTAGTAACCTCCGTGAGGTGTTGCATCGTAAATCTTCGAGCGACGGTTGTGTCCGATGATAGTCTCCTTGCGCCACGAGCCCACCTTGATAAGGTTTGGATACTTCTTAATCTCGACACGCCAGCCCTGATCGTCGGTCAAGTGCCAATGGAAGCGGTTGAGCTTGTGGATTGCCATAATGTCGATAAAGCGCTTAACCTCGGCTACGGTAAAGAAGTAGCGGCACACATCGAGCATTGCGCCACGGTGACCAAGGAGTGGCTTATCCTTGATGGCCACGCCCTCCAACTTGACACCCTTCTTTGTAGCCTCACCAGCCGAAACAAGTTGGCGAAGGCTCTGCAAGCCGTAGAATACAGCAGCAGGGGTGCCTCCCACAATCTTCACACCCTTCGACGAGATGTTGAGGGTGTACTCCTCGCTTGCAAGCGACTTATCGAGCGACAAAACGATGCCACCCTTCGCCTTCTGCTCAACATCGAGCACTGCTCCCAAGTCCTTCTCTACATAGGCTGCAAACAACTCTGCCGGGCGTACCAACTCCGCATCGGTAGTGGCAATTACACTCTTTGCCGTAACGGTATAAGCACCTTTAACGGCTGTTACCTCCATAGGGCGAGGCACGATTACAGTCTTTGCGGTCTGCGCCGACAAAGTGGTTGCGGCAACGAGTGCCGTCAAAACAAAAAATAATCTCTTCATAATGATTTTTTATTAGTTAATAAGGTTTATAATTCAACTCTTAGCAATGTTCCTGTCGGGATATACTCTATTACGGGAAGTTTGTAAACCTCTCCATTGTGGAGTGTTACTCCCGATGGCTTTGCCTTGTCCATATAGTGTCCTTCATCGTTTATGACACGCACGGTAAAACCTCGCTCATACTCTCGGGCAGGAACCACAACAAAGACATCTGTTACCTCCTCTGCCGACAACTCGCCCGCAACACGGGAGCCGGTTACCAGGTCATCAACCTTTTCGGACAAATCCGACTTATCGTCACCATCAACAACCGGCGGATAGACCTTCGTATGGGTCAGCGTTGTGGCATTATAGTCGATAAGAAATGCTCCCGACATCTGCTCGTTGTTTCTACCGCGAATTTCAACTTTGCGCACCGCATTATTGTGATCTCCACCTGCCTCAGCCTTTAACTGCACATGCACAACTGCGGCAAGATGGTGCAACTTCAACGGCTCATCGCCACTCTCCACCATAGTAGCCATCGGCAGCGTATTGGTGGCGACGGTTCCCTCGGCAAAGTTTTGCACTCGCGTCAAAGTTATGCTTGTGGCATCATTGTAGAGAGATGCCGGATAGAGAATATTGCGAGGATAACCCAACTCCTTCGCAAAAGAGAAGGTTGCAAGGGTTGATTTTTCCCCTTCGAGTTGTGCCTCACCCGAAATCTCTCCATTTATTGCAATGCGGTCGCCTGTCGACCAATAGAGTGCTCTTTCGCCATCAATCACCTCGCCGAACGAGGTCTTGGTGCCACTCAATCCCAATCTAATCACTGTGCCATTCTGCTCTGGTGCTACGGCATCGTTATCTCCATTGCAACCCACAAAAAGTAGCGTTGCAAAGAGTACTACACATATCGTTTTCTTCATCATATCGGTATTTTGTATCGGATTAGTCCCAGTTTCCTTCGGTTTCGTACATATTGTCAAGCGTGCTACTATAAGCAAATCCACGCTCTGCCCGAATATCCGCAACACAAAGTTTCGGCTGCTCGTAGTTCAAATCCAATCTCTTCTTCAACATCCTCATTACTAATATTAAGTTTGGTTCCACAATTTGGCTCCAACTATCTCGTCTGCTCCAACTTTATCCGCGATATCACAGGATAGTGGTCCGACAGGTCTATCTCGTTATCCACCTCATAGGAGATGACCTCTACCGATGGCGACACAAGTATATTGTCTATACGCAACAACTTGTATCTTGTGTTGTAGGTATAGGTAAAGCCGTCTGCCATCTTCGAAAAGGTGTCGTCAAATCCATTCGCTATAACATTATAGGTATAGGAGAGAGGCACATCATTGAAATCGCCACAAACAACCTTCTTGTGTGGTGTTTGTGCAAGAAAATCAGCCACACACTCCGCCTGCTCGGCACGCTTACGATTATTCTCGACAAGACGCTCCACTATACTGCGTAGCTTCGTATCGCGCTCCTTGTCACGGATATATTCGTGCTTTTCGAGAAACTGCGTATCCTCGGGGCGAATCGAGGTCGATTGCAGATGAAGACTCACAACCCTCACCGTATCGTCTTTGACTCTCAAATCAGCCCAGACTCCGTTCTTGCGGGGCAAGCCCTCAATCTCGCCACTGCGCAGGATGCGGAATTTGGACAAAATCTGATTGTTGGCGTCACTACCTACACTTTTATAGGTAGTCTTATACTTTGCAGAGAGCGCCTCCCAACTCTCGCCCGATGTTGTAATCTCCTGCAAGCAGATGATATCGGGATTGTGCTCTTCGATATATGTTACCAAATCGAGATTCTTCCCTTCGAGGACATTATAGGTCATAACCTTCGTATATCTTCGCTCGATATAGGAGGAGTCGTAGTGGCGGTCGAAGTCGAACTTGTAGTATCGCGACAAATAGAGCAGTCCGACAAGGACAACAACAATCATTGCCGAGGCACGATACCAACGCCAACGCACCACCCAATAGAACATTACGACAATATCGAGCAGATAGATTATCGGTGCCACCAGAGCGATAGTCGAGAGCACTCCGCTCTTTTCTGGCGAAACATATTGACACACTATGGTGGTGATTGTGCAGAAAACGAGTAGCAGCATAGCCAAGGTCGCAACAATATCGAGCAGAAACAGAGCAAGCGTCTTTCCGCTATACACCCTGCTTTTGCGCCTCTTTTTGCGATTTATGCTATTCGAGTAGTACTCTGCCATACCTGTCTAAAAGAATATCTTACCCTTTTTTCGCCACCAGAGAAGCAATGCCAAGCCCCACAACATACCTCCAACATGGGCAAAGTGTGCAACGCCCGTATTTAGAGGTGACCAACCAAGTGCAATCTCCAACACTGCATATCCCAAAACAAACCACTTCGCCTTAATCGGGAACGGAAGAGGAATGATGTATATCATATTGTTTGGGTGCAACACACCAAATGCCAACAACAGACCAAACACTGCACCCGAAGCTCCGAGCAGAGTGAGGTTCTCGCCAAAGAGCGACGCCACACCTATCTGAATCAACGCAGCACCTATTCCGCAGACCATATAGTAGGTCAGAAACCTTTGCGAGCCGAGTTCGTACTCCAAAGTTCGACCAAACATCCACAATGCAAACATATTCGAGAAGAGGTGTCCGAAGCCTGCGTGGAGGAACATATAGGTTACGAATTGGTAACTATGAAACTCAGGTGCGTTGAATGCATCGGTCCACCATAGTTGCAGATACTCTGCGCAGAAGTGATTTACCGCAGGTATAAGTCGCACTGCCAAGTAGAATACACAGTTGGCAATTATAAGGTTTTGCACCACAGGGGGTGTATTGAAATATGGATTTCTCATATTTTTAGCCGTTAGCCATTGGCCATTAGCCATTAGCTAAATTGAATTATTCTATTACTCAAACAAATTTTTAATATCGGACAATGCCCACGCTGAGATAATACACTTACCTGCCGGAGTATAGCTCTCGTTTGCAGCCAAAATCTGAGTGGTCAACCGCTCGGCATCCTCTTGCGCGAAACGGACATTGCCCACCGCCTCGCTATGTGCCAAAGTCTGCGCTAATGCGTTGCGACGCAACTCCATCACCGACTGTGGCAACTTCAAACTCTGCAATAACTCGTAGAGGACTCTGTCGAGTTGCTCGGTATGAACATCAGCAGGGATACCGAACACCTCTATCGTATTTGCCCCCTGCGCCTTAATATCGAAGCCAAGCGAGGCAAAATCTACGGCATACTCCTCTATGAGGTCGTACTCCTCCTCGGTAAGAGTGAGCAACTCAGGGAAAAGGAGTTGCTGCGACACCGAATGACCACTCTGCAACGACGCCACATAGTGGTTATAAAGAAGTCGCTCCCTTGCCCTTGCCAAATCTACGACCAGCACCTTCGACGAGAAGGTTGCCACAGCATAGCGACCACAACAAAGTGATATGCTTTGAGGTGTTTCGTGGCTCTCAATCTCCAAGCCAAGCGATTGCACCTCGCCATCGCTCGCCTCGAAATAGTCGAAGTCGGCATCTGCACCATTTGCTATGCCACCAAACTCAATCGAAGAGGTCAAGTCGAACTCGGTTGATAGTTTTGGTATTGCCGACCACTCGCCGTTTGGCTCATTCACACTATCGCCACGCACCGAGCCATAGTTCTCGGCAAATGGATTATAGTTATCTTTTGTTGTAGCACGAGGCTCGGCATAGCGCACACCCGTAGTTGCAACAGGAATATCGACCAAATCTTCTGCCTCGAAGTCAATCAACGGCATTGCGCCATTCTTGGCAAGCGCTTCACGCACCGCTGCGTTCAAAATCTGCCAAATAGCCTCGTTATCGGCAAATTTAACCTCGGTTTTTTGGGCATGGACATTCACATCGACACGCTCTGCATCGACCTCGATATAGAGGAAGAAGGTTGGATAACCCTTCTCGGGAATCAACTTTTCGTACGCCTTCGACACCGCCTTATTGAGGTATGGCGAGCGGAAAAATCGTCCATTTACGAACATATACTGCTCGCTCGAATTGTTGCGAGCCGTCTCGGGGCGACCAACATAGCCCTTAACCTTAGCGATGGTCGTTTCGACATCAATCTCCAACAGGTTGCGCCTTGTAGCGTTGCCCATAATACCCACTATGCGCTCCACAAGCGACGATACCGGCAAAGAGTATATCGGTGCGCTATTGTTCAAAAGCGTACAAGCAACCTCGGGGTGGCAGAGTGCCACACGACGGAACTCACGCTTTATGTCCGACGAGAGCGACGACTCCTTGCTATTGATAAACTTGCGTCGTGCAGGAGTGTTATAAAATAGGTTGCGCACCAAGAATTGCGAGCCCACCTCCGCAGCCACGGGGGTTTGCGATACGAACTCGCCACCATTGATTATGGTCTGCGTACCCACCTCGCAGTCGGCTTGGCGAGTTATAAGTTCCACCTGCGAAACTGCTGAAATAGAGGACAACGCCTCACCTCGGAAACCGAAGGTGTGCAGAGCATATATATCATCCAACGACGAAATCTTGCTTGTTGCGTGGCACTCGAAGGCCATACGAGCATCAACGGGCGACATTCCTCGACCATTGTCGATAATCTGCACAAGGTCACGACCACCATTTACAAAGTTTACGGTAACCTCCGTAGCCCCCGCATCTATGGCGTTCTCCATCATCTCCTTCACCACCGATGAAGGGGACTCGACAACCTCGCCAGCCTTAATCTGGTTGGCAACTATTTCGGGTAGTAACTTGATACAATCTGCCACTGCTTCTACTCCTCTTTATAATCGTTTGGTACTATCGTAATCGGTGTGTATGGGTTAAACTCCTCCACCTCCTGTGTCGCACGCTCCTCAGGCGTTGTGCGAGCCGTCGAAAATGCCTCCACAATGCGTGGATAGAGCATATAGACAATTATCACCAACACCGCCAAAAGCATCAACAGCATCGTAGAGGGCATCTTCTGCTTGCCCTCGTTGCCCTGCTTCGCTGCTCTTCGCGCATCTCGCTGGGTGCGTATATACTGCCCAGGCTGATACTCCGCATTATCCAACTCCGACGAGGTGCCGTGCAACTCCCTGCGGCGTTGCTCTCGACGCTCCTTCTCGGGGTCGTAGTAACGCGGGATATAGCGAAACTTATTGGCGTGTTTCTTTACCGGAGTGAAGAGTCCCATATAATTTTACCTTTAGCCGTTGGCTATTGACCATTGGCATTTTATCAAATATCTAACTTTACTGCTAAGTTCGACTGGTTTAGTTGTTCTTGCCACAACCTCCTGTTGCAGGTATCTTGCAGTTGTGGAACGAACAATATCCATTGCTCCAATAGCGGCAGCTGCCACAAGTGCGGATACCGCCACCATGCTCAGATGGGTTGCTATACGAGAAGGTGTCGTTCCAAACATAGTCCGCACCCTTGCAGAAGGCCGGAAGTGCGATAAAAAGAAGTACCGCAATAATCGAGAGCAATGCTCCACCCACGAAGAACATCCAAAGCACACAGCCCTTATAGATTAACGCCCACTTAACGGCTTGCGGCTCGAGAACTTCGTTCAGTTGCTTGCGAAGTTTGTAGAGGTAGATGGCACCTGCACAGAGTGCTGCAATGTTCAAAAAGCCCATCGAAATATCTCCACCTATGGCCTCGAACCACTGCAAAATACCAACAACAGCTCCAGAGAAGAGAGCAACTCTCTCACTCTTGCCTATAACACGGGCAGTGATAATATCTCGACCGGCACGCTTATTGACAAAATCTGCCAAAACCTTATGTTTCGCAAAATAGAGTATGGCAAAGATTATTCCGAATATCGAAATCACCTTGCCGAAGAGATACTTCACAATCTGAATAGCCAATTCCATAATTTTCCTCTTTTATTACTGTTTTGGGTTACTGTTTTCTCCTATCTGAAGAAATTCTTCATTCTCTCGAATATATTCTGGTTCTCCACCGACTCCGCCTCCTTGAAATGAGGTTTCTCGGAGAGTTTCTTAACCAACTCTTTCTCCTCCGAGGTGAGCGATGTCGGAATGGTGATATCCACAACGACCATAATATCGCCTCGTCCGTAGCCATTCACATCAGGCAAACCCTTGCCACGCAAACGCAACACCTTGCCAGCGTGTGTTCCAGGAGCAATCTTAATCTTCGCCTTGCCCTCGATGGTCGGCACCTCAACCTCGCCACCGAGAATTGCCGTTGCAACCGTGATATTGAGGTTATGAATGAGGTTGTTGCCATCACGCATCAACTCTGCATCGTGCTCCTCCTCGATAACGACAATCAAGTCGCCACTTATACCACCACGACGGGCAGCATTTCCCTTGCCCGAAACGGTGAGAGCCATACCCTCGCCAACACCCGCAGGTACCTTTATCTCGATAACCTCCGAGTCGCGGACATATCCCTCGCCACCGCACTTATCGCACTTGGCGGTGATAATCTTGCCGTCGCCACCACAAGTAGGACATACCGACTGCGACTGCATACGACCAAAGAAGGTGTTTTGAACAGTTACGACATATCCCGAACCGCCACAATTAGAGCAAGTCGAGAACGACGACGAATCCTTCGCACCATTACCACCACACTTGTCGCAAGCAACATACTTATTGACCTTTATCTTCTTTGTTGTGCCGTTTGCAATCTCGGCGAGTGTCAATTTGATGCGAACACGAATATCCGAGCCGCGATTAACCGAGCGACCGCCACCTCGTGCGCCACCAAAGCCTCCGCCAAAGTGACCTCCGAAGATGTCGCCAAACTGCGAGAATATATCCTCCATCGAGAAGCCACCGCCACCAAAGCCGCCACCAAAGCCTCCGGCACCACCGGCGCCCGACATACCTGCGTGACCAAAACGGTCGTAACGAGCTCGTTTCTCCTCATTCGACAACACATCGTACGCCTCGGCTGCCTCCTTGAACTTCTCCTCCGCCTCCTTATCGCCAGGATTCTTGTCGGGGTGATACTTTATCGCAGCCTTGCGGTACGCCTTTTTTATCTCATCGGCATTGGCATTCTTCTCGACGCCCAACACCTCGTAGTAATCTCTCTTTTCTGCCATAAAAATTTCATAATTGAGAATTGAAAATTGAGGATTGAGAATTATTTTTCAACTCCTATCTCCTATCTTCTAACTCCTAACTATTTTTTACTCGCCAACTACAACCTTTGCATAACGCAAAACCTGCTCGCCTTGCTTATAGCCGCGCTGCACAACATCTATAACCTTGCCCGACTTCTCCTCACCGGCGGCAAATCGTGCCACCGCCTCGTGCAAATCGGCATCGAACTCCTTGTCGAGAGCCTCAATCTCCACCACGCCCTTCTGACGCATAATGTCGATAAACTTGTTGTAGATAAGCTTTTCGCCCTCGCGCAATGCCGAGATATCCTCGCTCTTCTCCGACGCGGCAATAGCACGCTCCATATCGTCAAGCACAGGCAACACCGACTTCCAAACATCGCTACCTCCCGACTCTATGAGAGCCATCTTCTCGCGCAAGGTGCGTTTGCGGAAGTTGTCAAACTCTGCCTGCAAACGAAGATATTTATCTTTCCAATCTACCTCCTCTGCCTTTGGCTCGGCAGGTTGCTCCTCTGTCACAGTGTCAGCATCGCCATTCTCCTCCTCTGCCATATTGGCACATGGCTCACCCTCACAATTAGGATAGCCCTCGCCCTCTACAAAGCCCTCTTTCTCTTCAACCACCTGATTCTCTGATGTTTTCTTTGTCATATCTCTAAATTTTATCATTCACAATATTATAGTTGCACAAAAGATGTACCGTTCCCACCAATTTGTTAGAAGAGGTTGTCGTACATCGATTGGCTCTTATCGTATTTCAAGTCGGCAAGCGACGACGCCTTAACTCCGATATTGAAGCTCCAACTCTTGTGTGTTCCGAACGGAATCCAGACGAACGACATCTGCCAACAGTGCAAATCTCGCGTTATGGAGATGGATGTCGTGGTCAGTTTTCGATTCTGTATATCAAATCCCGAGGTGAAGGTAATACCCGTCTTTGGCGTCAAATTCACACTACCATTGAAACCTATCGTCTGCGACACATTACGCTTATATCCCGTAGTTCCGTTATTCACATACGATATGCTGTAACTTATGACATAGTTAAATCCAATATTCCAAGGTATCGAGAAGTCGTAGTATGAGTTTGCCATATAGTGCCTTCGCAGCGTAGGGTCCATCAAACCATACGGGTCGGAGAATGGGTTAAAGTACTCCGGAGGTATGGTATTGATATCGTTTATCGCTGATGTCGATTTATTCTCTCTCGATTTGAAGGTATAACCAAAACTCCAACCGGTGCTTGTTATACGACCAAGTATGCCTCGTCGCATCAGATATTTGTTGATACGCACACCCTCGGGTGTAACCTCGTATGGGTCGAGCGTGAACGAGAGGTTCAAACCAAAGTTGCCGTAGATGGTTGTACGGAACGACACAGGAAGGTTCGACAATCCGAGCGAGTCTGCAAGGAAGTTGTACGAACCACTTATTCGCAACTCGTCGATAAGTTTAATCTTCTTCACACCCGAGGTGTCGCGCTTGCTCAAAACCTTCATTTCGAGCGATTGCGAGAGCGAGAAGTTCAAATTTGCCTGCTGTCCCGAACCCGGCACACCATACGGCTGATTGGAGTATGGTGAGTATATTTTATGGTTACCCAGCGAGTCGGTCTGCACTGTCTGGTAGTAGCCATACTTCTGGTCGCTAAAATCGGGAGCATACGAGAAACCAATTTGCGGCGTAATGGTATGACGCACCGCCTGCACCTTTGCAGTCTTTCTCTTCATCTGCCACATACCATAGATGGTGGTATTTGCCGACACCGAAGCGTTATAGTTATAGATGCGGTAGAAGCCATATTCCGGGTCGAGGGTCTCAGCCTGATTGGTCTCTGGATTCCACTGCTGATTTTGACGCGAGAAGTACCAACGCTCCGAGTAGTTGAACGATGGCGAGATGTTGATATACTTGAAGAGGTTTATCGAGGTCGATATCGGCAACGAGTGCTCCACTCCATTACGCATATTCTTCAAGGTCTGCATCGTAAAGAGATCCTTCTCGGCAGTAGTTACCGAGTTGGTCAATTTTGCCGAG
>JAZQYJ010000054.1:0-25373 GCA_045633465.1 Alistipes sp. | reverse complement strand
GTTAAAAAACAGCCCATAATTTTAATTAAATTTAAGATTTGTGTATATTTGTGAAAAGTTTATTCAATCGTTTGCATTCGCTGTGCGCACACACGCGCATACCTAACTACAAAGATAGTTATTGTTTGCGGAATAACAATACTTTTTGATATTTTTTTGCCACTAAAAACAAAGTTTTTATGAACACGACCGAGAAACGCACCTTGCGCAAAGAGATAAGAGCCGAAATAGCCAAGCTCTCGCACGAAGAACGAGAGGCTCTTTCATCGCATATTTTCAGCAAGTTAGCCGAGTTGAGCGAGGTTAATGAGGCTTCGGTCATTGCCATTTTCATCTCGCTTGCAGACGAGCCTCAGACCGCCGACTTTATCAAGCAACTTTTGCGTCAAAACAAGCGCATAGTTGTTCCGCGTATCGAGGGCGAAGAGATGAATTTTTATGATATTTCCGAGGGTGTCGAAGTGGGGGCTTTCGGTATTATGGAGCCTATCGCAACAACCCCTATTAACCCTGTCGAAATTGATGTAATGATAGTTCCGGGCGTAGCATTTACTCGCCAAGGAGCACGACTTGGTCGTGGCAAAGGATTTTACGATAAATACCTATCGCACAGCGATTTCCGAGCCTTAACCATCGGAGTTTGCTTCCCTTGTCAAGTGGTCGAAAATCTCCCCACCGAGCCGCACGACAAAATACTCAATCAAATCGTCTATATGTAGCCACACAAAAACAGAATTGACCTCGAAAATTCGAGGTCAATTCCGTTTTGTATTTCCGAGATATTTTAGATGTCAAAATCGGCATTATCGTCGGCTGGCTCATCTTCCGAATCGTCATTTGCCAACTCGTCTGCACCCTTCAAGTCATCATCGTAGTAATCCTTATCATCGTCGTCATGTGAAGCATCATCTATCTTCACATCTATCTTCACAAGGTAGCTAACCTCCTCAGTTTCGAATGGAACAGCAAAGAAAAACTCTCCGTTTGGCTTCGGAATGCGCGTCATAAAGTCTGCAAAACCAGTCGGATATGCCGCTTTAACCGCCTCCTGTAACTCGGGAGTCATATTGTTAAAACTTACCACTAATCGTTTTTTTGCGCTTGGTGCCATATATTATTTATGTTTGTGTTACATCAAATTTCGGTGCGAATATATGGCAAGGAAACGAGTTCCGCAAATTTTATTCATCTTTTTTTTCAACAATTCAAACAGTTTCTAAAAAATTCTCCGTACCTTTACGCAGTAATATATAAATAGAGGTATGTCCAAAGCAATTTACGACGAGATAGTTGCCCTGCGAGAGGCTCTACACCACCATAATCGCAAATATTATGTGGAGAACGCACCCGAAATTTCCGATTTCGAGTTCGACCAGATGATGCAGCGTCTTATCGAGTTGGAGGAGGCTCACCCAGAGTATGCCGATGAGAACTCGCCAACTATGCGAGTGGGCAGCGACAAGACCTCCGAGTTCCAGAATGTAAAGCACCGCTACCCGATGCTCTCGCTCTCAAACACCTACTCGATTGAAAGCCTTAACGAGTTCATCGAGCGCATCGAAAAAGAGGAGGGCGAAACGGAGTTTGTCTGCGAATTGAAATTTGACGGAACAGCCATATCGCTGACATACGAAAACGGCAAACTGCTTCGTGCCGTAACCCGAGGTGATGGCGAGAGTGGCGACGATGTAACTGCCAATGTTCGCACCATAGGCTCCATCCCATTGACGCTCACGGGCGACTACCCTACTGAATTTGAGATTAGGGGCGAGATATTTATGCCATACGCCTCGTTCGACCGTCTGAATGCCGAGCGAGAGGCGGCCGGTGAGCAACTCTTCGCAAACCCTCGAAACGCTGCGGCAGGAACGCTCAAACAACAACAATCGTCAATCGTTGCAAAGCGAGGTTTGGACTGTACGCTCTACCAGATAGCATCACGCGAGTTACCATTCTCAACCCATTGGGAGGCGTTGGAGTCGGCTCGCCGTTGGGGATTTAAGGTGTCAGAGCACGCCCGCATTTGTCGCTCTGCCGAGGAGGTGCGAGCCTTCATCGAGCATTGGGACTCGGCTCGCAAGGAGTTGCCTTTCCCGACCGATGGCGTGGTTATTAAGGTCAATGACTTTGCTAAGCGTCGTCGTTTGGGCTTTACGAGCAAGTCGCCTCGTTGGGCTGTGGCGTACAAATTCAAGGCGGAGCAAGCCTTGACACGCCTTTTGAGCGTCGATTTTCAGGTTGGCAGAACCGGAGCCATAACCCCTGTGGCTAATCTCGACCCCGTATTGTTGGCAGGTACGGTTGTAAAACGAGCAACACTCCACAATGCCGAGCAGATTGAGCAATTGGATATCCGTTTGGGCGATATGGTCTATGTGGAGAAGGGCGGAGAGATTATACCAAAGATTACTGAGGTTGAACTTTCGGAGCGCAGTGCCGATAGCAAGCCTTTCGAGTATATTACGGAGTGCCCTGAATGTGGCACACCATTGGTGCGCTACGAAGGCGAGGCGAAGCACTACTGCCCTAATCAGGGTGGTTGCCGACCACAGATACTTGGTCGCATAGTCCACTTTATACGCCGTAAGGCTCTTGATATTGACGGACTTGGCACGGAAACCGTTGAGTTATTGCACGAGAGCGGACTGCTAAACAACATAGCCGACATCTACGACTTGAAGGCTGTCGATTTGGCAGTACTTCCGCGTTTGGGCGATAAGTCGGCAGACAATATTGTGCGCAGCATAAACGCCTCGAAGGAGGTACCTTTTGCGAGAGTGTTATTCGGTTTGGGCATTCGCTTTGTGGGCGAAACGACCGCAAAATATCTCGCTGCACACTTCAAGAGGCTCGATGCCGTAATGTCGGCGAACAAAGAGCAGTTACTCGAAGCCGAGGAGGTGGGCGACAAGATTGCCGATGCGATTTTGGAGTACTTTGCCGACGAGCAGAATATCGCCATCGTGGAGCGTCTGCGCACCGCAGGTCTGCAATTCGAGGAGGAGGCAAAGGTGTTGCACTCCAATTGTTTGGAAGGCAAGAATATTGTTATTTCGGGTAAATTCCTCGACCACTCGCGCGACGAGTTGAAGGAGCTTATAGAGTTGCACGGAGGAAAAAATCAGTCGGGCGTATCAGCAAATACTGATTTTATTGTAGCGGGCGAGAATATGGGACCGGCGAAGTTGCAGAAGGCGGAAAAGTTGGGGGTAAAGATTCTCTCGGAGAGTGATTTTATTGCGCTTATCGGAGGAGAAAAACAAAATAACGACTCTGCAACAATCGTTACAGAGATAGAGTCGAAAAAAGAGGAGATAATAGTACAGGGAAGCCTGTTTTAAGCAGTTTATGTATGGATAGAATGTACTTTCACGGACTTGGCGTTGCCTTGATTACTCCGTTCACAGCGAACGGAGCAATAGATTTTGCAGCAGTGGCAAAGATTGTGGACAACTTGATTGAAGGTGGCGTAGATTATATTCTCGTGCTCGGCACTACGGGCGAAACACCGACACTTTCGACCGATGAGCGCAAGGCCCTTATTCGCTTCGTACGTGACCGTGTAGCAGGACGAGTGGAGTTGATGGTCGGCATAGGCGGCAACTGTACTCGCGATGTAATTGCCACACTCCGCACTTGGGATTTATCGGGCTACAATGCAGTATTGAGCGTCAATCCATACTACAACAAGCCTAATCAGGAGGGATTATATCAGCACTTCAAGGCTGTGGCAGAGGCTTCGCCACTGCCCGTTATGCTATACAATATTCCGGGTAGAACAGGTGTAAATATGGCGCCCGAAACCATTGCTCGTCTGGCAAAAGATTGCGACAATATCATAGGTGTAAAGGAGGCTTCGGGTAATTTGGAGCAGATGGAGCAGATAAAGGCTCTAACCCCAAGCGACTTTCTTCTTATTTCGGGCGATGACGGCTTGACCGTAGAGGTAATAAAGCGAGGTGGCGTGGGTGTTATCTCGGTATTGGCTAACGCATACCCTGCCGAAACCAAAGAGGTTGTAAGCCTCGCAGCATTGGGCTACATTGAGGAGGCAGAGCAGAAGTTGAAGGCTCTCGACGGCATTATCTCGTCGCTCTTCGAGGAGGGTAACCCTGTGGGCATAAAGAGTCTGCTTCATTTGAAGGATGTATGCTCCGACACTATGCGCCTACCACTCGTTTCGGGCAGTGAGGCATTGCAGGCAAAGATAAAAAGTCAGATTGCGGAGTACGAAAAGTAGTCCGAGAAGCGTTAATAGGTCGAGATGAAGCGTATTATTTTAACTATCTTAGTACTATTCGGAGTTGTTGTTTCGTGGGCACAGACTCCGAACAACGACCTTATTTTCGCCAATATAAACGATGTGAATTCGCCACTCTATTATCCCAATTTGATGTTGCGCTACAAGGAGGGCAAGCCTATGACCGAAGATGAGTATCACCATCTCTACTACGGCTACGCCTTTCAGCCATCGTACAAGCCACTCGAAGTAAATCCCTCGATGACTCGTGTGCAGGAGATTATGGCTCGCATCTCGATAGACACACCATCGATACACGACATTGACGAGTTGATAGCGGCAGGTATTGCAGCAATGGAGCACGACCCATTCTCGCCAACACTGCTCAACATCTTGGTATATGCTTACGGCGCATCGGGCGATAAGGTGCGCGAGTTGGCATATTCCGACCACCTGAACGGCATTTTGCGCTGCATAGAGCAGTCGGGCGACGGATTGAAGGAGAAGACGCCGATGCATATCATAATGTTCTCGCACGGAACAGACCTTATTGCATCGAAGAATATCGGCTACCGCAAAGGGCAGATTATGAGTCGCAGCGTGGAGTTTGTACCATTTGACCGACCTCACGAGAAGGTTAAAGGTTACTACTTTGATTATAGCCGAGTATATTGGAATAAGCCTGATAACTACACCTTCAAGCGTGAGCGCACTTGGCAGTTCAACAATCTCAAACCACGAGAGTATAAATAGAATTTATGAAGAGATTTTCGATATTTTCAATATTCATCATTGTCGCATCTTCGCTCTTTTCAAGTTGCATCAGCTTCGAGCAGAGGGCGAATGTAAATGATTTGCAATTAGTTTCGGGTTTCAACGAGCGAAAACTCTTGCTCGATGGAAGCGAGGGGGTAAGCAGTTCGTTCTCTTTTAGAGCCAAGCACGATTGGGCGATAATTGACTACAAGGGTTTTTCATGCGACCCTTCGAGTGGAACAAAGTGTGTAAATGACGAAAACATTACGGTTATAGCAACACCTTTACAATCGAACAACTCGGCAGACACTATTCGATTGAGCAGCTTAAATTTCAAGTTGCTATCTACTCGATTTGTAGGCATATCGGCGCACCAACTTCCTCAAATCAGACTCCCGAAGGGCAATAAAATCCACCTCAATGCACCAAGTGACTCAAAGTCATCGATTACATTTGTTTCGAGTAGCGACAATATCGAACTTGTAGTCGAAGGGGATATTACCGCTTCGTTGAGCGAGAGAAACGATAGAAACGAATATACCATAACCGCAAACGCAACCAAGACAAACATCTCTGCCACAAATATAGAGATAGGAACTATCGGTTTTAGGGTTAATGGAGTGGCGCAAGAGAGCAAGATAGTTGTTACGCAGATTTCGGCACTAGTATTGGACCGTAGCGAGGTGATACTACCAAGCAAGGCTGGCGGAGAGAACATCTTTGAGGTGGATAGCAACTTCGAGGTGGAGTGTTCAAAACTCTCCGAGGAGTTCCTCGTATCTCGCAACGGCAACACCTTTACCGTTACGGCTATGAGGGAGAACTCCGGTGCGGACATCGCGTCGTTGGGTTCGATTGACATCTTCTTAAAGGATGCTCCCGACTGCAAAACATCAATCGAGGTGAAGCAGCGCAGTGGCAAGGCTCCGCAAACCATCATAGTACACTTTATAGGTACGGCACTGCAATACTACTTCAACAACAACATAAACCGAATGCTCGATGCTCTAAACAGAGATATTCAGGGTAAAGCACAGATAATTGTCATCACGACAGACTCCACAAACGATGCCACTCTCTACGAATTGCGCTACGACGAGAATCTGGGCAAGGCTGTAAAGGAGAAGGTGAAAGAGTTGTCGTTGCCGACACCTTACAACGCGGCACTCTTTGAGGCTAATCTGCGCGAAGCATTGGAGTTTGCACCGGCCGAAAAGTATGCATTAGTTGTCGGTTCTCACGGTTTGGCTTGGGTACCTAAAACACACTCTTCGAGCCTATACCGCCACCTTATGCGCCACGGTTTCGATGCTGACAACTTGTGGCGACGCAAGGAGGGCGCAGAGATGACACGACATATCGGAGATGGAGAGAGTATTGTGCGTTATAATGTCAGCGAGATTGCTGCGGCTATCGAGGCAAACAACATAAAATTCGACTACATACTTTTCGATGCCTGCTTTATGGGCAATGTGGAGAGTGCGTACGAATTGCGCAATGTAACCGATCATATCATCGGCTCGCCGTGTGAGGTTATGGGCTACGGCTTCCCATACGCTCATATTCTGCCATATATGCTCGCAAAGAGTGGCACTTCGTACAATCTCGACAAGATTTGTAGCGAGTATGTTCAGTACTACAAGAGCGAGGCAACGACAAAATCTGGTTGTGTTGCCGTAATAGACACCTCCGAGTTGGAGGCGTTGGCACAAGCTATGAAGGCGGTGAATAAGGCGGGTGTAAAGGGCGATTTTTCGCTCTCGAAAGTTCAGTATTATGAAGGACAAAATCCGCACTCGTTCTACGACTTGGGCGATATGGTCAAGCAGTCGTGTGCAGATGCGGCAGTGGCAACCTCCTTTAAGACGCAGTTGGATAAGACGGTTACTTCACGCTATCACACCGAGCAGTTCTACTCGGCATTTGGAGAGAATAATCAATACTACCACGACATAAACTATTATAGTGGCATCTCGACCTCGGCAATGGTCGAGCACTACTCCACCGATTGGCAACAAACTGCGTGGTATAAGGCAACGCACTAAAAAGTGGAAAGTTGAGAGTTGAGAGTTGAGAGTTGAGAGTTGAGAGTAAAAGCAGTTAGGAGTTAAATTGAGGATTGAGGATTTTTTAATTCCCCTAACGCCTCTAACAACCTCTAACGACTCTAACGACACTAACGCCCTCTAAAAATCAGAGATGATTGAGGAAATTTTGCACCAAACAAGAACTGACGCACGAAGCAAGTGCAGAGGGTAAATTTATTTACACTTTGCCTTGCAAGAAGGAAGAAAACAAAGTTAAAGCGAGCCCGCAGCATAGTAAACCTATGTGAGGAGCTCGCTTATCGCAGAGCGGTGTGAAATTTACCAATCAGAATGATTTTAAGCAGATGATAGCAAGGCAAACGAAGAGCCGAGTGCGCAGCATACTAAAGCGTATGTGAGCAACTCGGCTTCTGAAGTTTAACGCAGCTATCGCTGCCTAAAATTACTTTTTACTCGATTTCCCAGTCGTATCCGTCTTTACGATCCTTAACTCTGATACCGATTGCGGTGAGTTTATCGCGAATCTCGTCAGAGAGCGCCCAATTCTTGTCAGCCTTTGCCTGCATACGCATATCGAGCAACATCGTTACAAGTGGCGAAACCATATCCTTGCCACCTGTCGCCTCTGCCTTTTCGTTTTCAAGACCAAGAATCTCGAACACCCAACGATTAACTGTTGCGATAGCCTTTGCCTTATCCTCAGCTGTCAAGGTCTGCTTGCCCTCCGAGAGTTGGTTGAAGAGGCGAACATAGTCGAACATCGTAGAGATTACGATTGGCGAATTCAAGTCATCTGCCATAGCCTCGGCGCAACGGCTCTCAATCTCATCGACATTGAACGACGACGATGCCGAAACGGGAGCCTTGTGCAGCGCCTCGATACCCTTCATAAGGCGGTCCAAGCCCTTCTCTGCCGCCTGCAACGCCTCGTTCGAGAAGTCGAGGGTTGAGCGGTAGTGCGCCTGCAAGATGAAGAAACGCACGGTCATTGGCGAGTATGCCTGCTCCAATGCTGGGTGATCGCCATTGAACATCTGTTCGAGGGTGATGAAGTTATTGTACGACTTACCCATCTTCTTGCCGTTGATGGTAATCATATTATTGTGTACCCAATAGCGTGCCGAGTCGTGGCCGAGCGCTGCGGTAGACTGCGCAATCTCGCACTCGTGGTGTGGGAACATCAAATCCATACCACCACCGTGGATATCGAACTTTTCGCCGAGGTACTTGGTGCTCATTGCCGAGCACTCCATATGCCAACCCGGAAAACCATCGCTCCAAGGCGAAGGCCAACGCATAATATGCTCCGGCGAAGCCTTCTTCCACAACGCAAAGTCGAAGGAGTGCTTCTTGTCCTGCTGACCATCGAGCTGACGGGTGTCGGTTACGATATCATCGAGGTTGCGGCCCGACAAGATGCCATATTTGTGGTCGTGGTTGTACTTCTCAACATCGAAGTAGATTGAACCATTCGACTCGTAGGCGTAGCCTGCATCGAAGATGCGCTTCACGAAGTCAATCTGCTCGATGATGTGTCCCGAGGCGTGAGGCTCGATAGATGGGGTTTGCACACCCAACTTCGCCATAAAGTTCTTGTAACGCTCGGTGTAGTAGTGGGCAACCTCCATAGGCTCCAACTGCTCCAAACGAGCCTTCTTTGCTATTTTATCCTCACCCTCGTCAGCATCGTGTTCGAGATGACCTACATCGGTGATGTTGCGCACATAGCGCACTTTGTATCCCTCCGCCTTCAAGTAGCGGAACAAGAGGTCGAAGGTGATTGCAGGGCGGGTGTGTCCGAGATGCGGATCGCCATATACGGTAGGTCCGCAGACATACATACCCACACGACCTTCGTTCAAAGGCTTAAACTCCTCCTTGCGGCGAGTCAGCGTGTTGTAAAGTGTTAACTTTGCCATATTATCGTATTTTTATATTTGTTCCTTTGGTTTGCCTTGAATGCCGAGCGAGTCCTTCTCACGCTGGGTGAGGATAAGGTCCTTATCCTCGGCACCGAGGGTGCGGTAGTACTCGTTTATACCAAACACAACATCCTCACGGTTGTAGTAGGCTGCGAGGTAGTAGAGGCGCGACAACTCGTCAAGTTTATCGTACATTATATCTGCCACCAAGTCGCCCTGCACACCCTCGAACTGCAAGTAGTACTCAATGTAGTCGATAAGGTTATCGCCATAAGCCAAGAGCAACGCATCGCCCTTCTCGTTCAAGCCGAGGTCGTAGTAACACTCGATGAATGGGAAGGTGTTAGCCTCCGAGAAGCGAATCTGCTCGGTCGGCAGTACCTCCAAACCTCTGTCGAGCAACTCTTCGGCACGCTTGGCATTGCCCTGCTTGATGTACTCACGAGCAACACGCGCAAACGCCTCTCTTGCACGCGAAACCTGCAAGTTGTACTGCGTGAAGTAATCGACATATACCTTCTGATTGTTCAGATTGCCGTAGCGGAAGGTCTGCATCAACTTGTCGTAGGCGTAGTCTGCGTCTATGCGACCAATGCTCCACGAATCTTTGTACGGAGTGAGAATCGGCACAAAGCGATATGCGTAGCCATCGAACTGCAAATAGTCCAACAAGCCGAACTTCTGCAATACATAGACCTGCGTAAAGTAGATTGGGCGCTTCCAATCGAAGTGTGTCAGCATATCGAGCAACATCAACTCCGAGCGAGAGAGCGAGGTGGCGTTGATGTTGATATAGACGGTATCGACCATCAAATCTCTATCCTTCTCCGCCACTATACCCGAAGCGATAGCAGCCTCTTTATCCACTGGCAGAGCGATGCGCTTGGTCGGGATATAGTCCGCAGGCTCGCCATAGCCGAGGTCCATCTTTGTACGGCGGTCATCGCTACGCACAAACTCCATAACCTGCTTGGCATCGACCACACGGTCAATCTGCGAATTTACAGGCACCCAATCGTTTGTAAAAGTATATTTGTGGCTCGGCAACGAGAAAGGAATACCCTCGGCATCGTTAGCCTTACACTTCATCTCATCAACATACCACTCGCCATCGAGATAACTCGAATTCATAATGCGCACATCGGGGCGCACACCATCAACCTCTTGATTGAACCACAATGGGAAGGTGTCGTTGTCGCCATAATTGACGATTATCGGCGATACTCCCTCCTTCTCCACTATCGAGGAGAGGTAGTTGTAGCCCATATCACGGGCAAATGTTCGATGCGAACGGTCATGGTCGTCCCAATTCTGGGCGCAGAGGATTGACGGCACCGACATAGCCACCACCGTAGCCACCGCTGCGGCAACAGTATGATTTTTCTTCAACGCCTTGGTTAGGAGGTCATAGAGAGCCAATACTCCCAAGCCAATCCACATCGAGAAGGCATAGAAGGAGCCGGCATATACATAATCTCGCTCACGCACCTCACCCGGCGAAGAGTTGAAATAGACAACCAACGCAATGCCCATCATCACAAACAACCACATCACAACGGTAAAATTGCGAGGATCGCGATTGAGTTGATAAATCAAACCGATAATTCCCAACAAGAACGGCAACAAAAAGTAGGTATTTCTCGCCTTGTTGTTCTCCATCTCGCGAGGGAGATTATCCTGTGGTCCGAGATATGCCGAGTCGATAAACTTTATACCCGTAAGCCAATTTCCATTGGTAATTGTTACCTCATCAGCCTGAATATCGTCTTGGCGACCTACGAAGTTCCAAAGGAAGTAGCGCCAATACATATAATTGAGCTGATAGGAGAAGAAGTAGTTTAGGTTCTCCAAGAATGTAGGCTCAACAATGGTGCGACGACTCTCGCCATCGTAGTACGACACCTTACGACCAAAGTCCAACACCTCTTGGCGTTGCGGCTTGCCCTTTTCGTCGTAGAGAATATTACCCTGCTCATCTCGCACAAAGTCCATCTTCGTACGATATGCCGCCCAAGGCTTATAATCCCTCTCCTTCTTCATATAGTTCCACATTCGAGGGAAGAGGTGCTTGAACTTGTCGGGATAGACATAGTCATCTACCGTAGTGCGCTTCTCGTACTGCTTCTTCTCTGAGTTGTAGTGATAAAACTCCTTCTCGGTGTAGCTCTCCACAGGTGCAGCATACGATGCACCATACAAGAGTGGGCGATTGCCATATTGGTCACGATTGAGCATCGAGAGCAACGCCATCGGGTCGTCAGGATTATTCGAGTTCATTGGCGGGTTTACCGCTGCACGAATTGTTACCGAAGCGTATGACGAGAAGCCGAGCATAATCATCGTAACGCACACTGCCGCCAAGTTCAAAAGTCGCTTACCCTTTTTATGGGTTAGGTATATAGCAGCGCCAAGTGCGCCAAACACAGCAAAGGCAAAGAGGACAATTCCTGCATTTACCGGCAAGCCTAACGAATTTACGCAGAATACATCGACCATAGCACCGAGATAGACAGTGTATGGGATAATAATGCCATTCAGTACAAGTAATATAGCACACGCCAACAATGTTACGAGCGCCAAGCCCTTCAAAGTGATACTCTTATACTTGCGGAAGTAGTAGATGAACACCAAGGCAGGGATAGTCAGCAGGTTGAGAATATGCACACCAATAGACAAACCCATAAGGTAGGCGATAAGGATAATCCATCGTGCCGAGTGAGGCTCGTCGGCCTCCTCCTCCCAGCGCAACATAAGCCACACCACCAACGATGTAAACATCGACGAGAGTGCATAGACCTCGCCCTCAACAGCCGAGAACCAGAAGGTGTCAGTGAAGGTGTATGCCAACGCTCCCACTGCACCCGCACCAAGTACTGCTATGGCGTTTGCCGTTGTGAGCGGCTTACCCTCACGAGTGAAGAGGCGGCGTGCAATGTGGGTAATTGTCCAGAACAAGAACAAGATGCAGAAAGCACTCGCCAAGGCATTCATACCATTCACCATGTGTGGCACATAGTATGGCGAAGGTGCGAACATCGTAGCGATGCGTGCCAAGAGCATAAAGAGCGGTGCTCCCGGTGGGTGACCAACCTCCAACTTGTACGAAGTGGCTACAAACTCGCCGCAATCCCAAAGCGATGACGATGGTTCGATAGTGAGCAAATAGGTCAATGCCGCAATGGCAAAGACCGCCCAACCCACAACTCGATTCCAACGCTTAAATACCTTTTGTTCCATAAATTCTCTGCCTATTTAGACAATAAACGCACAAAGATAAGAAAAAGTCTGCATTTTTAATTAGAAATTAAAAATTATTTTTTTTGGGGGGGGGTGATAGGGAGAATAGGGAATTTAGGGAATTTAGGGAGGACAGCGCAAACAGCAATTCTAAAAAACAGTACAAACAGAGAGGATAATGTCGCAATGACACTACCCTCTCCACCTAATCAAAATCATTAATCAGAACGATTTCCCGTTTCTTGTCAGAAGTCGTGAGATGTGGTGCATCGCAAAAGAAAGACCTTTGGGATAGTACTAATGCGTACAGCCCGAAGGTCTTTACTTTTTGGGATGTGCCACAGATTGCGGCTTATCACAAGAAACTATTGCTTTTTGCCTTTGCCGGTATAAAGGAATCGCCTAATCTTCTTGGTCGCAGTCTTTTCGAACTCCTGCTCCTCCTCAACTACTTCGGAAATCTTCGAGTAGCGATTAACTCGCTCGTTCACATACTGCTTGATTTCGCGCATAAGGTCCTCCTTAAAGAGGTCAAACTCGTGCTTCTTCTTGTGCCAAGTATCGACCATCTCGGCATATTTAGCCTCGATAGCCTCGGTGTCGAAGTGTACCAACGCCACCAACTTACCCTCCTCCTCGGTAACAACCGACTCAGAGATAAAGACATGCGAATTGAGCACATTCTCGATATCCTCAGGATAGATATTCTCACCACTCGGACCAAGAATCATATTCTTCGAGCGACCCTTGATATAGAGCCAACCGTCCTCATCGAAGCAACAGAGGTCGCCGGTGCGGAAGAAGCCATCTTCGGTAAATGCCGCAGCGGTAGCCTCAGGGTTTTTGTAGTAGCCCTGCATCTGCGAAGGGCTCTTAACTACCAACTCACCGATACCTGTTTCAGGATTTACATTCTCCAAGCGATACTCGATACCCTTCAAAATTGGGCCCGTAGAGCCGTGACGCAACATTCCATCGACCATACCTGCAATAAGCGGTGCGGTTTCGGTCAAACCGTAGCCCACATCGTAGATAAAGTTTGCATCGAGCAAGAACTGCTCAACCTCGCCATCAAGCTTCGAGCCACCAATACCAAAGAAACGAATACGACCGCCGAAGGTCTTTGTGAGTTTCTTACCCGCAATGCGGTGCAAGTAACGACGAATGAAGCCAACACCATAGAGGGCATTCATAAAGCCGTTCGATGTAAACATCTTCTTCACCTTGCCCTTGAAAATCTTCTCAATAATGAGAGGTACGGTAAGCATAATTGTAGGGCGCACCTCCTTCAATGCTGGCAACAATACCGATACAGTTGGAGCCTTGTCGAGATATACCACATGCGAGCCGTGATGGAACGCAAGGATAAGTCCGAGCGTACATTCGTAGGTGTGAGCCATAGGCAACACCGAGAGGAATATATCGTCTTCGCGCACAAGGAACAGCGGGTCAATAAGCCACATCTGCGATGCAAGATTGTAGTGCGTAAGCATTACACCCTTCGGTTGAGAGGTTGTTCCCGAAGTGTAGATAATTGCTGCCAAATCCTCTGGCTGTGGAACTGCCAATTCACCCTCCTCCTTAACATTTTGCGAGAGGACAGAGAGATTCTTGGTACGGATAACGATATTCATCTTTGCCGAAACCTCCTTCGAGATTTTAGTAAAGAGCTTATCCGAAACACACATAGCCTTTGCCTCCGAGTGCTCAACGATGCGGTCGAGGTCTGCCGATGTAAAGTCTGGCAATACGGGAACTACCGTGTATCCTCCCGTAGTAATAGCAAAGTAGCAAACGCCCCAATTCGGCATATTGCTACTTAGCAGTACGACCTTGTCGCCCTTTTTAAGACCTGCCGAGCGGAGCAACTCTTGTACCTCGGCTACTTTTTCGCCCACCTGCTTGTAGGTGTAGCTCGCGCCTCTCCACAACGAAAAGGCTATACGCTCCGAGAAACTCTTCACACTTTCGTGCAGAATTTCGTAAAGTGTATTCAACTTCATAAAGTAGTTAAAAAATTAAGTTTGTACTACTTGGTGGAGCCCAATTTCAACGAAATGGCAAATTTATCCCACCAATATCATCTGCAAAAATATGATTTTTTTCCTAAATAAATGTATATTTGTACGAAAAATTGCATACTAATGTTCAATTTGGCACAAATAAAGGAGTTGGCAAAAGAGGTCGGTTTCGACCTATGCGGAGTAGCGCAACATCGTCTTTTTAAGGAGGATAAGGCTTTTCTCGAAGAATGGATAGAGTGTGGATACGCCTCCTCCTTGGACTATCTGAAAAGGAATATTGAGTGCCGAGCCGATGCAAATCGCTTAGTCGAAGGGGCAAGGAGCGTGATTGTATGCGCCGTTGCCTACAAAAATTCGGTGAGCGATGGCTATCCTGCCGACCATTCAGCAAAGATTGCATCATACGCCTGCGCCACCGACTATCACACCACCATAAAGCAGATGTTGTTCGAGTTGTGCGAGCGACTCAAAGAGATAGATGCAGACTTCTCGGCCCGCTGTTTTGTGGATAGTGCGCCAATTTTCGAAAAGCGATATGCCGTAGAAGCCGGTTTGGGTTGGATAGGGCGACAGTCGCTGCTCATAACACCCCAATTTGGCTCGTTTGTACTGCTGGGCGAGATTGTAATGACGGCGGAGTGTAACGAGTATGACAAACCGCTCGAAATGGTCGGTTGCGGAGAGTGCCGAAGGTGTGTCGATGCTTGTCCGAATGGCGCTATAAAAGAGCGACATATAGATACTTCACGCTGTATTTCGTGCGCAACAATAGAGTGTCGTAACGATGAGTGTGGATGCAACACCCACGGTTGGATATTTGGTTGCGATGAGTGTCAAACGGTCTGCCCTTACAATCGCAAAGCACCATATTTTAGCAACCAAAAATTTGCACCACTCTTCAATCCGATAGAGCAAACTCCCGAGAAGGAGAAGATTCGGACTACTCCGATGATAAGAAGGTTTAGGAGTTGAGAGTTGAGAGTTGAGAGTTGAGAGATAAAAAATAATTTTGCATTCTGAATTTTGCATTCTGAATTTTCACAAAACCGCCTCCTACAACCCTACAACGAGGGTTATTTTTTTTTGTTAATAACCTGTCAATAAACTGCCCAATTTTAGTTGCATTTTTCTTGCGAAAGGCCCTAACTTTGTATCGGTAAAACTCGGAAAAACACCCTCCCCAAAGGAGGGTATTTCCACCCAATAGGGAACAATAATTTAATACCATAATATATAATGAAGAACAACTCGACTCTTAAAAAAGTCCAGTACGCTGATGCCGTCGCTGCCTCGAAGGAGTACTTCGGAGGTGACGAACTCGCTGCTACTGTGTGGGTTAGCAAGTATGCTTTGAAGGATTCGGCAGGTAATATCTACGAACTTTCGCCCGAGCAGATGCACTACCGTCTGGCAAAGGAACTCGCCCGTATAGAGAACAAGTACGGTGAGGCCCTTTCGGAGCAGGAGATTTTCGACCTGCTCGACCACTTCCGCTATATCATTCCGCAGGGCGGACCAATGACAGGTATCGGCAACAACTTGCAGGTTGCATCGTTGTCGAACTGCTTTGTTATCGGTCACAAGAACCCTGCTGACTCGTATGGCGGTATCTTCCGTATGGACGAGGAGCAGGTGCAGTTGATGAAGCGCCGTGGTGGTGTAGGTCATGACCTCTCGCACATTCGCCCATCAGGAAGCCCTGTATTGAACTCGGCACTCACCTCGACCGGTATCGTTCCTTTTATGGAGCGTTACTCGAACTCTACCCGTGAGGTTGCTCAGGATGGTCGTCGTGGTGCGTTGATGCTTTCGATTTCGATTAAGCACCCTGACTCGGAGAAGTTTATCGACGCAAAGCTCGACACCAACAAGGTGACAGGTGCAAATGTTTCGGTAAAGATTGACGACGAATTTATGCGTGCTGCTATCGAAGGTCGCACCTATACACAGCAGTTCCCAATCAACGCTGACAAGCCAAAGGTTGTACAGAATATCGATGCTTCGAAGTTGTGGAGCAAGATTATCCACAATGCGTGGAAGTCGGCTGAGCCAGGCGTATTATTCTGGGACACCATCATTCGTGAGAGTGTGCCTGATTGCTACGCTGACGAAGGCTTTGTAACCGTATCGACCAACCCTTGCGGTGAGATTCCGTTGTGCCCATACGACAGCTGTCGTTTGTTGGCTATCAACCTCTACTCGTATGTAGAGAATCCATTTACCAAGGATGCATCGTTCAACTTCGACCTCTTCAAGCAGCATGTTCATAAGGCTATGCACTTGATGGACGACATCATCGACTTGGAGTTGGAGAAGATCGACCTCATCATCGAGAAGATCGCTTCGGACCCTGAGGATAAAGATGTTCGCCGTGTAGAGCTCGACTTGTGGCACAAGATTAAGGATATGGCTCTCAAAGGTCGTCGTACAGGTCTTGGTATCACCGCTGAGGGCGATATGTTGGCAGCTCTCGGTTTGCGCTACGGCTCGAACAAGGCTCTCGACTTCGCTACAAAGGTACACCAGACCCTCGCAGTCGAGGCTTACCGTGAGTCGGTAAATATGGCCCGTGTGCGTGGTGCTTTCACCGTATTCAACGCCGAGAAGGAGAAGAACAACCCAATGATTAACCGCCTCAAAGATGCCGATGCATCGCTCTACGAGGAGATGGTTAAGTATGGTCGTCGTAATATCGCAATGCTTACCATTGCTCCAACAGGTACCACTTCATTGATGTCGCAGACAACTTCGGGTATCGAGCCTGTGTTCCGTCCTGTGTATAAGCGTCGTCGTAAGATTAACCCATCGGATCACGACAATAAGGTTATCTCGACATTTACCGACGAGCAGGGCCAGGTATTCGAGGAGTACAATGTATATCACCACAAGTTCGTTGATTGGTTGCGCATCAATGGCTACGATATCTCGCGCCTCGACACCATTAGCGACGAGGAGTTGGAGAAGTGGGTTGCAGCATCGCCATATCACAAGGCTACCGCAAACGACATCGACTGGGTAGCGAAGGTTAAGATGCAGGGTGCTATCCAGAAGTGGGTAGACCACTCTATCTCGGTTACCGTAAACTTGCCGAACAACATCTCGGAGGAGATTGTTGCCGATGTATATCGCACCGCTTGGGAGTCGGGCTGTAAGGGTATCACCGTATATCGTGACGGTTGCCGTGCAGGTGTCTTGGTAGACAAGAAGAGCAAGAAGGCCGAGGAGAAGAAGTGCGAGGAGGCAACAGGCGAGAATCGTCGTCCGAAGTCGATTCCGGCAGATGTCATCCGCTTCAAGAATGGCTCGGAGATGTGGATTGCATTCGTAGGTAAGGTCGACGGACACCCATACGAAATCTTCACCGGTAAGATTGAGGATGATGCGATGTATATCCCACCAAAGATTACTCACGGAAGCATTATCAAGGTTCGTGAGGAGGACGGCACAAAGCGTTACGACTTCCAATATACCGACCGTTACGGCTACACCAACACCATTGGTGGTATCTCGCGCTTGTTCGACGAGAGCTTCTGGAACTATGCGAAGTTGATTTCGGGTGTTCTCCGCTACCACATGCCAATCGAGAAGGTTGTGGCGTTGATTGACGGCTTGCACCTCGACGACGAGAACATCAACACTTGGAAGAATGGTGTTAAGCGTGCTTTGAAGCAGTACATCGAGGATGGAACTCGCTCGAAGGGTAAGTGTCCACAGTGTGGTCAGGAGCAGATGGCATACCAGAATGGTTGTCTCACCTGTCTGTCGTGCGGCTACTCAAAGTGCGGATAAAAAGCGCATAGAAAGCGAATTTCTGCGTTAAACTGCGATAGCCCGATTGCTCACATACGCCAAAGTATGCTGCGCATCGGGCTTCTTGTTTGTCTTGAACTTCATCTTTCTATGCGCTTTTTGCTTTTAGCCATTGGCCATTAGCCATTGGCTTTTATGGGGAAAGCAATACTATACAGCACGACGCAACAAACATAACACAATTTCTTGTCAGAAGGCGTGAGATGCGGTGCATCGCAAAACGCTCCTTAAAAAGTAATTTTAGGCGAGGAAATTTTGCACCAAACAAGAAAGCGAGTCCGCAGCATAGTAAGCCTATGTGAGGAACTCGCTTATCGCAGAGCGGTGCAAAATTTACCGCTTAAAATCACTTTTTGATGTCCTTAATTCGCAATTGAAGCGAAGCCTTGCCTCGGTAGTTGTTCTCGATAATCTGGTAGCAGATATCGATTGGGCGACCCGAGCGCACCCACTCATAGTGAGTCGGCTGCTGGAAGGCAATGGTCTGCATACGAGCCGATGGAGCGGAACGCTGCACCAAATCCATACGCAGATGCTCTGCATCGGCACCCACCAACTTCGCATCGCCATTATTCACACACTGCTCCGACGCAAAGACCGGAAGATTGTTACCCGGACCAAATGGTTGGAAGCGATTGAGCTCGCGGAAGAAGTTTGGCGTAATATCGGCAAAAGACAACAAACTGTCAATCTCAACCTGCGGGATAAGGCTCTTCTGGTCGATATTATCCTCAACATATTGGTTGAAACGACGCTTGAACTCCTCGACATTCTCAGGCTTCATCGTAAGACCTGCGGCATACATGTGTCCACCGAAGTTCTCCAACAAATCGGAGCACGACTCCACCGCTTGATAGAGGTCGAAACCTGCAATCGAACGCGCCGAGCCCGTAACAAAGCCATTGCTCTGGGTGAGCACCACGGTTGGGCGATAGTAGGTCTCAATAAGGCGCGACGCCACGATACCCACGATACCCTTCATCCACTTAGGATTGTAGATTACGATGCTCTTTTGTGCCTTCAACTGCGGATTGTTCTCCACAAACTCGTGCGCCTCGATAGTTACCGAGCGATCCTCCTTCTTGCGATCCTGATTGTAGTTGTCGATACCCTCGCCAAGCTCTCGTGCAGCATCCTCGTCACCCTCTACGAGCAACTTAACCGCTGCATAACCACCCGACGGCACCGAGTCCTCGGGATACTCGTCCATACGCATACGACCTGCCGCATTGATGCGTGGTCCAATCTTAAAGACGATATCGTCGATAGTGATATTGTGCTCCTCCAAACCACAAATACGGATAATCGAGGAGAGTCCCTCCGATGGCTGCGAGTTCAATCGCTTCAAACCATAGTGTGCCAAGATGCGATTTTCATCGGTCAAGGCGACGATGTCCGAGGCGATACTCAATGCCAACAAGTCGAGGAATTGCTCAATCTCGCTAAACGGAATGTTGTGCTTTTGCGAATAGGCTTGCACCAACTTAAAGCCGACACCGCAACCAGACAACTCATCGAATGGATAGTTGCAGTCGTTGCGCTTCGGATCGAGAACAGCTACAGCGCGAGGAATCTCCTCCGCCGGAAGATGATGGTCGCAGATAATGAAATCTACCCCTTTTTGTGTTGCATAGTCCACCTTCTCGACAGCCTTAATACCGCAATCGAGAGCGATAATAAGCTTCACTCCCTTCTTTGCGGCAATGTCGATACCCCTCTTCGAAATACCATAACCCTCGGTATAACGATCCGGGATGTAGAACATCAGGTTGTTGTGCCCGATGTGGCGGAGAAATTTATATACGAGAGCAACGGCTGTTGTGCCATCCACATCGTAGTCGCCATAGACCATAATCTTCTGGTTCTTGGCAACCGCCTCCTCCAATCTCTCGACCGCACGCTCCATATCTTTCATCAGGAATGGATTGTGCAGATCTTCGAGGCGAGGATTGAAAAACTTCTTCGCTTTGTCTACTGTGTCTATGCCTCTTTGTACCAACAGGTTCGCCAGCACCGTAGGGATTCTCAATGAGGTGGCAATATGATCCACTGTCAATGAGTTGCCCTGTGGTTTGACTACCCACCTTTTCTGAATAGGCATACTCGTTAATTTTTATTATATTTATATTTTTCAATTTTTTCGCTTTTTAAGTTTTCCGAACTCCTGCCCTTGTTACGGCGCAACCTTTCTGGGGGCGCACCTTCAGTGCTTACTGAGGGCGGGCGTTCCGCCCTTGCTGGGGGCGCTCACTTCGTTCGCTTTATGGGGAGCGCTGCAGGCCTAAATAAAAATACCTTTAATTGTCAATTATCAATTGTCAATCTGAGACCCCATCTCTCGTCTATTCTCGTGTTAGCCCAAAGTTTGCGAGCAACTTTTCGCATAGCACCTTGCTCGCCTCCTCGAACGACACCTCTCTACCGAGTTCCTTCGAGATGGAGGTTACGCCCTTATCAACAAAACCGCACGGGTTAATCATCGTAAACCATTTGAGGTCGGTCGAAGCATTCAAAGCCAAACCGTGCATCGTTACAAAGTGTGATGCCTTAACTCCTATGGCGCAAATCTTTCGCCAATTGCACTCCACTTTTTCGCCGTTTGCGCCCTCCACTTCGTCGCAGAGCCAAACACCCGTAGCACCCTCCAATCTTCGTCCCTCGATGCCATATTCGGCAACTGTTTCGATGATGCTCTCCTCCAAAATTTCAATATAGCGGCGCAACCCTATACCCAACTTTTCGAGGTCAAGAATCGGATAACAAACCACCTGTCCCTCGCCGTGGAAAGTTATATCGCCCCCTCGGTCAATATGGTAGAACTCTGCTCCGAGTGCCTTCAATCGCGCCTCGTCGATAAGCATATTGCTCATCTTGCCACTCTTGCCAAGTGTATATACTGCGGGGTGCTCTACGAAGATAATGGTGCCCACCATATCGTTTCCATCGCCCTGCTTTGCGAGCAGTTCGTCGAAGAGCGATTGCTGATACTCCCAACACTCCTTGTAAGGCATGCGCCCTACCCATTTGCACTCGACACGCATATACAGTCTATAAATTCAGAATTCAAAATTCCGAATAATCCTATGTCAAATCGAGATTTTAAGCAACCGCTATCGTGTTGCCTTGATGGAGGAGAGAGCCTCGTCTGCGAGGTACGATGAACGCACCAACGGACCACTTGCACAGTGGGAGAAGCCCATATCGAGAGCCAACTGTCGGTATCGTTCGAATGTTTCGGGGGTGATATATTCCGCAACGGGAACCTGCTCCTCCGAAGGTCGAAGATACTGTCCGAGGGTTACAATCTTCACGCCTGCATCTCGCAAGTCGCGCAAGGTTTGTACCACCTCCTCTTCGCTCTCGCCAAGTCCTACCATCAATCCGCTTTTGGTCGTTACTCCCCTTTCGCTCATATAGCGCAGCGCAGCCAACGAGGTGCGATAAGTCGCTTTGGCGCGAACAACGGGTGTAAGACGCTCCACGGTCTCGATGTTGTGCCCGATAATGTCGGGCTTCGATGCCATAACCACCTCCAACGAAGCAGGCATTGCATCGAAATCTGGAATAAGGAGCTCAATTGTTGCGTTTGGATTCTTCGCTCTGATAGCCTCTACGGTCTGCGCCCAATGCGCTGCACCACCATCGGCCAAATCGTCGCGAGTAACAGATGTTACTACAACATGTTTCAATGCCATAAGGCTCACACTCTCTGCCACCTCTTGTGGCTCTACCGGATTTGGAGGCAACGGTTTGCCTGTTTTAGTCGCACAAAAACGACAACCTCGGGTACAAACATCGCCCAAAATCATGAATGTAGCAGTTCGTTTGCTCCAACATTCTGCCTTATTTGGGCATCGTCCGCTGCTGCAAATCGTATGGAGAGAGTGTTCACGCACTATGCGAGCCACCTCCGCAAAAGTATCGCTTTTGTGGAGTCTGATTTTTAGCCATTCAGGCTTTCTCGCTGGTGCATTTTCGCCATACAACTTCGGCATTCTTCTTTAAGTTCACTATTCCTATTGGCGCAAAGATACAAATAAAAACTGAAAACTGAAAGCGGAAAGCGGAAAACTTTTAATTTTTTATGACTTTTAGTCATTATCCCTTTTATTAGGGAGCTTAGGAAATTTAAAGAATTTAGGGAATTTAGCGACTATTTGCCATCGCTAAACCCCCTAATTTCACTATACTCTCTATTGCTTGATTTTACAACCAACCACCATTAGAGGCAACTCCCTGCTTCGAGATAACCACAAACTTACGAGTTACTTCGGTTGGGAATGGCTTCTTATTGTCGGTAAGTGAGCCGCCACCTACAAGCATTGTAACAGAGATAGTGGCATTACCAACCTTCGAGGTCTTTAAGCTAATCTCACCCTTTGAGTATTCGCCAATAGTCAAACCGACCGCCTCGACATCCTCTGCCGAAGCCTCCGCCTTGACAAACTCCGCATCCTCAACACAACCACCGAAGTAGGTCGAGAGGTCGATATTGGTCGTAGCACCAACCGCCACAACCTTGCAAGGTGTGCCCTCAATCGAGAGAAGCAACTTATAGGCGTCAACATAGCCACTACCGAGCATTCCCTCGTAATATGGATAGATGATATCCAACGAGCTGCCACCCTCAAAATGGACTTCGATGCTACCTGTCAAATATGGGTTTACATCGTTGGTAGCTGAAAGGAGCATCGAACGGAACTCCTTGGCGGTATATCGCTTACCCAACTTCTTTGCATACGACAAGCCGAGAGCCGCAACACCCGACACATGCGGACACGCCTGCGAAGTACCCTGCATCAAGCCGTAGTTTGGCTTACCGATTTCATCGAACTCTTCCGGAACAGTCGAAAGAATCTCGCCATTCTTGTAGAGGCTCTCGCCACCAGGAGCCATAATGTCGGTACCGGGACCGTGGTCAGAGAAGTATGTCGGACGAGCCGACGGACTCATCGCAGCAACAGCAATACAAGGCTCGTATGCAGCAGGATAGCCTGGGCGTGGAGCGGTGTCGTTACCCGCAGCGAAGATAGCCACACCTCCGTCAATTACGCTCTTATCGCCACCTCCATTTGCAATAAAGTAGTCGATTGCCGCAGCCTCCGAAGAGAGCACCTGTTTATACTCCTTATCGTTTCCTGGACCGCGATAGTAACTTGGATATTCCGCTGCTTCGGCAGATGTATATCCCCAGCTATTCTGCGAGATATGCGCTCCATTGTCGGCAGCATACTGAAAAGCTCGCACCATACCTTTTGTGGTTGCGCCATCATCGCCATTGAATATCTGAACCGACATCAACCTCACGCCATCTTTATTGCCACTTCCGCCTGCGATACCGCAAACGCCTTTGTCATTGTTATTCTCGGCTGCTACGATACCTGCAACATGGGTACCGTGGCCTGTATCTCCACTGGCGGTCCAAGTGATATTACCTTCATTCTTGGCAAAGTTAAAGCCATAGACATCGTCTTTATAGCCGTTGCCGTCATCATCAACACCCGACTTGCCGTTCAACTCCTTCTCATTTACCCACATATTGTTCTTCAAATCCTCGTGGTTGTACTGCACACCCTCGTCGGTAATTGCCACAATAATCGAAGGGTCACCAGCACAGAGTTTCCAAGCAGGAACAACATTCACATCAGCGCCTGCAACAGCCTTCGCAATTCCCGAAATAGCCGGAGAGACCAAACCACCACTACCGATATTCTCAATACCCCACTGATATTTGGCATAAGTATCATTGAAGGGGTTATTATGCGATGCGCGAGTTACGGGAGTCTCCTCCGAGTAGTTCACAGATGCAGCCTTCGGTGCGCCCACACGCTTTACGCGGTGCACATACTGCACTCTCTGCACCTCGCCAACCTTTGCCAACTTCGCAGCCACCGCCTCCATATCGCTCGACTCGTCGAAACTGAGTTCATACCACAAGTGGTAGCCTCCTGCATAGACTCTCTCGCGATTCTTCTCGGTAACAATAAAAATCGGCTCTACCGAATATCCGCTAACCTCGTCAAGCACTGCATCCACACCGCAAACACCCGTGCGAGTTGCCCCACTGCGAGTAGCACAATCCGCCAAACGGCTCTCTGCCGAAGGCTCAAAGCGCACGATGATTGAACCTTTGACACAATCGGTCGAAGAGTTCAAAATTTTTGCATTGGCAAGGTTGCTATCAACAAGAACCTGCTGATTTTCGAGGTCTGCCGTACAAGCCGAGAACAAAACGACTGCCGACAATATGTATAAAATCTTCTTCATCTTTTAATCCACTCTTTTACAACGGTTTAACATCACTTACCGAGGCACTTCGGTTCTTTATCGTAGCCGACACAGGTGCTTCCGATGGCTCATAGACCGACACCTCCGAAGGGCGCTCTACACTCTCCATGGTGAGCGTTTCGGCATCCACATCGACTGTGTAGTGATAGCTACTTGCCCACGATGCACCATCGTCATACTTGCCTGTCAGCAACGAATTCTCCTCATCGACAGTGTAGGTGCCGTTGAACACCGTATATGCCAACTCCTCGGTACGCTGATAGATTGTAAATTTGCCACTCTTACCGAAGTGGATATAAATATCCACATCGACAGGTTCTTCACAAAAGAACTTCAATTTCCAACATCTTGTCAAGACAATGCCGACCTCTTCTCCGGTATCGTCGCCTGAGTCATTGCCACCCCCAGGAGTTTCGCCCGGAAGTTGTCCTGTATTATCTCCGGAGCCAAAATCAATATTAAAGCCTTCACAACTTGTCATTAGACCGAGTACGGACACAACACAAAGTAAGGCTATCAAAACTCTCTTCATCTTTTGCATCATAGTTACTATTTTCAGTAAAGTTTGTTGCAAAGATAGATATTTTACTCTTAACAATGGTATCAAATCGACAAAATTTATTGTTTTTTCCGCAAAATAGGACTATCTTTGTAGTATAAGCACAACCTAAATCCATAAACTATGAAACGACTTATCTTGCTTATTTCGGTACTTTTTGCAATGCACACAGAGTCTTGGGCTTGCACTTCGGCAGTAGTTGCGTCGCACCGTTCGAGCGAGGGCGTACCATTGCTTTGGAAGCATCGTGACAACTCCAAATTCATAAACACCCGAATCGAGTATATCGACGACGGAAAGTATGCATATACCGCCGTTGTGCCGAACACAAAAAACTACGCGAAAGGATTGTATGGCGGCATCAACGAGAAGGGATTAGGCATCATCAGCACAGCCACAAAGAATCTCCCCGAGTCTACACCCGAGGAGTATAAGGCGTGCCCACTTCGTCGATTGCGTGGTGGAGCGATGTGGAACGGATTGCGAGAG
>JAZQYJ010000053.1:0-10337 GCA_045633465.1 Alistipes sp. | reverse complement strand
ATCTGGATAACTACACCACGGAAGCTCTGCAAACGCTCCTTGCTTCCCTCGATGATACGATAAGTTACGGTGATTGTGTCACCTGCGCTGAACTGAGGGATGTCGGCATCAGTCTTTGTCCACATCTGCTCGTTCACGAGTTTGATTAATGAATCCTTGTTCATTGTTGCAACAAAAATTTAAATAGTTTCCATTCAACATTATCGCTGCAATCTCGCTACCATAGTCGGACACTGCCGTCTAATCCTTGCCGAAGCATTTTTGCTCGATTACCCTATATAAGAGGTTGATATGCGGGTGCAAAGGTAATATAAAAAACGGAAAACGGAAAACGGAAAACGGAAAAGTTTTCAGTTTTAATCGTTTTTCGGTTTTTGTATTATATAAATTGTAAAAAAAATGGCTGTCGAAGAAGTTGCGACAGCCAATATTCTCTTTTAGTTTTCCGTTTTCCGTTTTCCGTTTTCCGTTCTCAACACTATGTGTTCCAGCACCAGCACCACGATAATTCCCATCACAAAGCCGTTGCCGACAATCGGTCGTAGGAGCGACGGAACGCTTGCCATAGCCTCCTGTGGAGCAAACGAGAAAATTACGGTCAGCATAATTGGCAGACCGAGAATCAAACCATCCTTGAACGAAAGTACCGCCTTTGATGAGTGGATAATCTCAAATCCTGCTGCTACCTGCGTAGCCATAAGGAAGAGCAGTACTATACCCATAATCGGTTGTGGGATAGTCAATAGCATCGCCACTGCCTTTGGAAAAAATGCTAATACCACCATTGCCACAGCAGCTGGCAGCATTGTATAGCGCGATGCGCACGAAGTCGAAGCCACAACACCCGGCGAAAGCGAGTAATCGACTACGCCCGGAACACCTGCTGCGCCACTGACAATATTCATCACTCCCGTAAGGAGCAGACCTCGCTTTTGGCGTTTTTCCATATTTGGAGCACCAATCATCTCGCCGAGCGACTGCACTGAGCCTACCTGATTGATGAGTAGGGCAATGTAGCAGAATAGAAAGGCGATGATGACACCCGTGTCGAGGTTGTATTTCGTAAGAATAAGTTGCGGAGCAACCGTATCGCTCACAAACTCCTTTGGAAAGTCGGTCATAGCATAGTAGAATATCGAGCCGAGAATCATAGCGAGAATTACGACTGTCGATTTCCAAATGCCCTTGAAGAGATTGTTTGCCCACGCCATAATTGCCACACCGACTATTGCCGAAACGAGTGCCAGCCCTGCGTGAGCCTTATCGGCAAAAATCAGCCCTACGATAGGCTTTGCCATCGTAAAGGAGATAAGAATGACGATTGCCGCCACGATGCGGGGGGTGAATACCTTTTGAATGTATTTCATCGCTCCGACTGCCGCCAAGAGTGTTACCAGCACACCGCCAACAATCATCGAAGGGTAGATTGTCGATGCCCCGTGTCCTTGCGAAGCAGCGGCAATAATACCCATCAGTAGTACGGCGGCAGGGCCTGCCACCAACGGCAGGCGATGCCCCCATAATACTTGTGCGATAATGGTGATACCACAGATGGCAAAGAGTTTTTGTGTAAAGAATACCATCTCGCCCGCAGGTGCAATGAATGTACTTGTAAGCACTACGGGTAGGCATATCATCAGCCACTGCAAACCGTAGAGCAGCAGTGCGCCAATACCCAACTTGTCATCTATGTTATACTTCAGTATCACTAAATTAAGGAATTAAAAGTTAAGAATTTCTCGTTAGAAGATGGTCATTTGTGTAGTCGTAGTTGTCGATTTTTATATCTCTACTCTAATACCCCTAACGACTCTAACGCCCCTAACGATTCTAATCTCTACTTTTGCTTGCCGCACATCTCCTTGATGATGCTCTTTGCAAGAACAGGCTCGTCGGTAGTGATAAAATCGACGCCATTCTGGATACACCAACGGATATCCTCCTCCTTATTTACGGTCCAAGCATTTACGGTCAAGCCAAGCTTGTGCGCCTGCTTAATCCAACTCTTTCTCTTCTTCAAGGTGCGGAGGTTATAGTCGAGTCCTGTAATTCCCATTCCTTTAACATATACTGGGTCGTAGTTGTTGCCTGTATATGCAATTTGAGCACCCGGACACTTCTTTGCCAACTCGAAGCATACCCAAGGGTGATAAGCAATGTACTCAACGCCACTCTGCATGCCCATATTCTCCACGAGCAAGAGTACATTATCCACGAGTTCGCTCTCGCGCTGAGGTGTAGCCTGATTCTTAATCTCGATGATAAGCTTTGTTGCAGACTTTTTTGATGCTCGTTTAAGGAATGCCTCCAAGGTGCTTATTGCCTCGCCATTTGCGTGAGGGACAGTGAGCATCTTCTCTGCTGTCGAGCGCTGAACATCGGCCTTTGGCGACGCTTTGCGATTTGGATGCCAACCACTGTTTACAACGAGAACCTCGCCATCTTTCGTAAGATTTACATCGCACTTCGAGCCATATACCTTCAATTTTTGCGCCGCTTTAAGTGCGCTCATTGTATTCTTGGCTCCGCTCGAAGAGGCCTTGTGGTAGCCACCATTGGCAATGATTTGAGGTGCACTGTATTGAGCTGATACAGTGAAGAATGTGGCTACTGCCAATACTGCTAAAAATATCTTTTTCATATCTAAGTCGGTTTTGCTAATTATTTACACATCTCTTCGATAATCTGCTTAACGAGCATCGGGTCGTCAGTGGTGATGTAATCAACACCATTCTGGATACACCAACGAATATCCTCCTCCTTATCTACGGTCCAAACATTTACATACATACCAAGCTTGTGAGCCTGCTTGATCCAGCCCTTCTTTTTCTTCAACACTTTGTAGTAGTAGTCGATTCCCTGGCAACCCATAGCCTTGCAATACTGTGGAGAGTAGTCGCCGTTGAGGTAGGCAATCTTTGTTCCCTCCGGAGCAAGACGCGCAATCTCCCAGCAAACCCAAGGGCGGAAAGCGATATACTCCACATCGTTCTGTAAATTGTACTTGGCAACCATCTCTACCGCCTTCTGTACGAGCTCGGTTTCGAGCTGTGGAGTAGGCTGGTTCTTTACCTCGATGATGAGCTTTGTGCCCTTCGATTTTGCAGCCTGCTGGCAATACTCGTCGAATGTAGGTACAGTCTCGCCACTTTCGAGAAGAATAGCTTGAACATCCTCCTTTGTGCTCTTGTTAACATTAACTTTTGGCTTTGCGCCCTTTGTTCCTGGGTGGTTAGGACCGTGTACGACAAGGACCTCGCCATCCTTTGTGAGTTGGATGTCGCACTCCGAGCCCCAAAGATTTGCATTCTGGGCAGCCTTCAATGCGTTGAGTGAATTTTTGGCAGCACCTTCGGAAGCGTGAAATCCGCGGTGAGCGATAATCTGTGGCGCCTTGTACTGCGCCGATGCTGTGATTCCAATCATAGCAGCAATCAATAAAATCAAGACTTTTTTCATAATTAAATTATTGTTAAAATAGTTTAAGTGTCGTGCAAAAACTCTACAAATATATAAAAAATTGTTGAAAAGTTGTATATTTGCCACAGAAAAAAGAGCTAATATCAAAAAAGCAAAAGGAACATGCAAGAGTATATTTCGAAACAACAACAGATTTTTCGTTCGGCGGCACAGATTTTTCCGCTGATATCCAACTTCTCACTCCTTACACCTGCGGTGGCAGATAAGGTCGAGGAGTGGCAGGCCGACGAGGAGTGTTGCTCATTCAAGTTCAAGGGTTTTACCGTTGCTTTGCGATTTGACGAAAAAGTTGAGAATAAACATGTTAAGGTTACGGGAGATGGCGGAACATTGCCTATGGATTTCTCGTTTTGGATTCAACTGCATCAGGTGTCGGAGGGTGATACGCGAGTTCGTTTGGTGTTGCATGCCGAACTGAATATGATGATGAAAATGATGCTCGGCAAGAAGTTGCAGTCGGGACTCGACCAAGTTGTTGAGGGTTTGGCAAGAGCATTTAACCAAATTTAGCGAGGAGTTAGGAGTGAGTAGTTGAATAATTCTCAATTTTCAATCCTCAATTCTCAATTAAAAAAGTCGCTAATTGCTTAATTTTGTAAAAAATAACGAAAAAATTTTGCTCGGTTTGTAAATTAAATGTATATTTGCAACCGCAAAAAAGGATATTAAATATTTATAAAATTTCTAATAGCTATGACAAAGGCAGATATCGTAAGCGAAATCGCTAAAAAGACTGGTGTTGAGAAAGTTCAGATTCAGACAATTGTTGAGGCTTTCATGGATGAGGTGAAGCTCTCGCTCGAAAAGGAGGAGAATGTATACCTTCGTGGTTTTGGCTCGTTCATCATCAAGAAGCGCGCAGAGAAGGTTGCTCGTAACATCTCGAAGAACACAACTATCACTATTCCTGCACACAACATTCCAGCTTTCAAGCCAGCGAAGTCGTTTGCATCGAAGATTAAGTAATTATTAAGATAAACCATCAAAAATCATTATAACTATGCCAAACGGAAAGAAGCATAAGCGTCACAAGATGGCTACGCACAAGCGCAAGAAGCGTCTGCGTAAGGACCGTCACAAGAAGAAGTAATCAATAGACTTTTTCTATGGGTTTTAACGCTAAGGGTAGTTATCTCCCTTAGCGTTACCTATTTTAATTAGCTATTAGCCATTAGCTATTGGCTGTTAGCTAAAAAAAGAAAAGGCTAATGGCTAATGGCCAATGGCTAAAAGCTGAATAATCAAGCACTAACGATGAATAGAGAACTGATCATAAATGTAACATCCACCGAGATAAATATCGCCCTGTGCGAGGATAAGGTCTTGGCGGAGTTGAATCGCGAGGTTGCCCATACGGGCTTTGCGGTTGGTGATATCTATCTCGGTAAGGTGCATAAGATTATGCCCGGACTCAATGCCGCGTTCGTGAATATAGGTCACGAGCGCGATGCCTTTATCCACTATCAAGATTTGGGAGCACACTTCCATTCGCTCTGCAAGATAGTAAAGAGCTATCAACCCGGCAACCGAGGTTTGCGTCTTGACACAATGAAGATTGACACTATGCCCGAGGTTGAGAAGGATGGCAAAATAACGAGTTATCTCCAAGTTGGACAGACAGTTATGGTGCAGATTGCCAAGGAGGCAATCTCGACCAAGGGTCCTCGTCTGACTGCCGATATTTCGCTTGCAGGTCGAAACATTGTACTCCTACCTTTTACCTCGAAGGTTATGATATCGCAGAAGATTCGTTCCAACGAGGAGAAAAAACGATTGAAGCGAGTTGCAACAGGAGTATTGCCTAAGAACTTCGGTGTTATTATCCGCACGGCTGCGGTCAATGCCTCCGACCTCGATGTCGAGCAGGATATTTTGGCAGCGGTAGAGAAGTGGCGCAAGACCTGTCAGCAGATACGCAAGCGCACCGCACCTTCGTTGCTAATGGGCGAGATGAGTCGAGCAAATACGATTATTCGTGATACGCTCGATGGCTCGTTTTCGCAGATTTGTGTCGACGACGAGGCGATGTACAATGAGATTCGCGCCTATATTCGTGCCGTAGATGCCGAGAAGGAGCGCATCGTAAAGCTATACCGCGGCACAGTGCCGATTTTCGACAACTTCGATATTTCGCGACAGATTAAGTCGTTGTTTGCGAAGTATGTATCGTTGAAGCGTGGAGCCTACCTCATTATGGAGTCTACCGAGGCGATGCATGTGATAGATGTCAATTCGGGAAATCGCACCAAGGCCGAGGATAATCAAGAACAGACCGCCACAGAGGTTAATTTAGCCGCTGCGGCAGAGATTGCGCGTCAAATTCGCTTGCGCGATTGGGGTGGTCTGATAATTATCGATTTTATCGATATGCACAAGCCGCAGAGCCGACAACTCATCTATGATGAGATGCAGCGACTCATGGCATCGGATAAGGCAAAGCATACTATCCTTCCACTTTCGAAGTTCGGTTTGATGCAGATTACCCGTCAGCGTATTCGCCCTGTGGCAGTTCGCAATACGGAGGATATCTGTCCGGCGTGTGGAGGAACAGGAAGAGTAGAACCTACAATACTTCTCGATCGCAAGATCGAAAATCAGATATCGTTGCTAACCATGGAGCGCGGACACAGATATATTCGTCTTGTGGTAAGCCCTTATGTGGCAGCCTTCTTGAAGAAGGGCTTTTTCTCGTTGCGTCGCCAATGGGCTTGGCGTTACCACGCAAATATCAAAGTTGTTGCCGATCAGAGTGTCGGTATGATAGAGGTGCGCTACGAAGATAGAGAGGGTAACGACATTTTGAAGGTGAATAAGGCTGAAAAGTCGAAGAAGAAAAAGTAGGTAAGAGCATATTCTATGCACGAAATACTGAGATTTGCCGAGGGCTCGCCGCAAGTTGAGCAACTCGGTAGAGTGTTGGATAAAAAAGGCAGCACCGTCCTTCTCAACGAGATGGTCGGCGGTGCTTTTTTATTTTATATGGCGGCAACCATCGCTCGCAAGGGAGGTGTGCATATCATCGTCAGCGAGGATAGAGATGCCGCAGCATACGCCCTAAATGACCTCTATGCTCTATTGGGCGAGGAGCAAGTGCTGTTCTTTCCTTCGGCATACAAACGCTCGGTTGTTTATGGTGCAGAGGAGGCGGAGAGTGTTGTGATGCGCACGGGAGTACTTAATGCGCTGAAAAATCGAAAGGGCGAGTTCTTGGTTGTTTCGACCTATCCCGAAGCGTTGGCGGAGCGAGTGGCAGACTTGGAGGGCTTGACCTCGGAGTCGTTGCATATCCGCAAAGGCGAGTGTATCGAGGTTTCGGAGCTGGAAAATAGGGTGCAGGTTCTCGGATTTGAGAAGGTCGATTTTGTCTATGAGCCGGGGCAGTACTCGGTGCGAGGTGGAATTTTCGACATCTTCTCCTACTCGGAGAGCAGGCCCTATCGTTTAGACTTTTTCGATAACGAGATAGAGTCGATTCGTCGTTTTGAGTTGTCGAGTCAGCTCTCGAATGAGCGATTGGAGGAGGTCGATATTATCTCCAATATAAATCGAGCCGATGTTGGCAGGGTGTCATTTGCGGAGTTTGCCGAGGGAGCAACCTATTGGTTTTCGGATGCCGACTTTGTCTTGGGTAAGGTCGACGATGTGCGTCGCAAGGCGTTACAGGATAGCGATGAGCCGGAGGAGATGGCATCGAAATTGACATCTCGCAAGGAGTTGCTCGACAAGATGGCAGAGTCGTGTGTGGTGCTTTTGCGCAATACCTTGACGGAACGACCGGCATCGCAAACGATACTTTTCCATACCTCGCCACAAAACAGTTTCAATAAAAACTTTGAGGTTTTAGCCGATGAACTCGTGGCTCGCCACGAGGCGGGTTATCGTACCCTGCTGATGTCGGAAAATAGGGCGCAGGCGGAGCGTTTGGAGGGACTGCTCTACGCTACGGGGCGTGATGGTGCAAAGTTTGAGTTGGCACGACTGACACTCCATAACGGCTTCACGGACCACGACCTCAAAATATCGCTATATGCCGAACATCGCTTGTTTGAGCGTTATCGCCGCTACAAAATAAATGGTCAGATTAAGCGCGATGAGCAGATGACCATTGCAGAGTTGAACTCGTTGCAGGTGGGCGATTATGTAACCCATATCGACCACGGTGTTGGTCGCTTTGGCGGTCTGGTCAAGATTGAGGAGGGTGGCAAGATGCACGAGGCGATTAAGTTGGTCTATCGTGATGGCGATGTCCTCTTTGTGAATGTCCATTCGTTGCACCGCATTGCCCGCTACAAGAGTGGCGACGAGGAGGCTCCAAAGGTGCATAAACTCGGTAGTGGAGCGTGGCAAAAGATTAAAAATGCCGCCAAGAAGGCTGTCAAAGATATTTCGCGCGAACTTATTGCGTTGTATGCCAAACGCAAAGCGAGCGAGGGCTTTGCCTTCTCGCCCGATAGCTATCTGCAACAGGCTTTGGAGGCGTCGTTTGAGTGGGAGGATACACCCGACCAGCTCAAAGCCTCGGAGGCAGTTAAGCGAGATATGGAGTCGGAACGCCCGATGGATAGATTGCTCTGCGGAGATGTCGGCTTCGGAAAGACCGAGGTGGCTATCCGTGCAGCATTCAAGGCGGCAACCGATGGCAAGCAGGTGGCAGTGTTGGTGCCTACTACGATTTTGGCACTGCAACACTATCGCTCGTTCAAGAGCCGTCTGCGAGAGTTTCCGGTTACAATAGAGTACTTAAATCGCACCAAGAGCGCGAAGGATACTGCCCGTATTTTAGAGGAGTTAAAATCGGGTAAGGTCGATATTTTGATTGGTACGCATAAGATGCTCGGCAAGGGGGTAGAGTTCAATGACCTCGGCTTGCTGATTATCGACGAGGAGCAGCGATTTGGCGTTGCCGCAAAGGAGAAACTTACGCAGTTGCGTGTGAGTGTCGATACCTTGACATTGACCGCTACGCCAATTCCTCGTACCTTGCAGTTCTCGCTTATGGGCTCACGCGACTTGTCGATTATCTCGACTCCACCACCAAACCGTCGTCCTATTCAGACCGAGTCGCACACCTTTTCGGAGGAGTTGGTCAAGGAGGTTGTCGATGCGGAGTTGCAGAGGGATGGTCAGGTCTATTTTATCCACAACAGGGTGGAGGACTTGATGACTATCAAGGGTATGCTGATGCGCTTGTGTCCTGAGGCTCGCGTAGCGGTGGCGCACGGACAGATGAAGCCTGCCGAGTTGGAAAAGACGATTATGGACTTTATCTACCACGATTTCGATATCTTGGTGGCGACCTCGATTGTGGAGAGTGGAGTGGATATTCCGAATGTAAATACGATAATCATCAATAATGCCGACCGCTTTGGTTTGAGCAACCTGCACCAGTTGCGAGGTCGTGTGGGAAGAAGTGACAGAAAGGCATACTGCTATCTGCTTTCGCGCCCTGATGAGATGTTGTCGAGCGATGCAAGGCGCAGACTGCGAGCGATTGAGGAGTTTTCGGACTTGGGTTCGGGCTTCAATATAGCGATGCAGGACTTGGATATTCGTGGTGCGGGAAATCTTCTTGGAGCCGAGCAGAGCGGCTTTATCGCAAATATCGGCTTTGAAACCTACCAGAAAATCTTGAACGAGGCTATTGCCGAGTTGAGGGCAGAGGGCTTGGATGTAGCAGGTTTGAGCAACGAGGAGCAGACCGTAGTGGAGGAGATGCGTTATGTGGACGATGTAATGCTCGAACTCTCGGTTGATGCGGAGTTGCCGGAGGAGTATGTTCGTCAGCAGGCGGAGCGACTGAAATTGTATCGCAAGATAGATGCAATGACCGACGAGGAGTCGCTTGCGAAGTTCGAGTCGGAGATGGAGGACCGCTTCGGCAAGATGCCACAGGCGGCAAAGGAGTTGATGAATGCGGTGCGTCTGCGTTGGGAGGCTATGCGACTCGGAATGGAGCGTGTGAAGGTCAAAAATGGCTTGATGATAGTCCGCTTTGTCGGCGATGATAAATCGCCATACTATCGTAGCGAGGTCTTTATGGAGTTACTACGCAAAATTACCGCCCAGCCTGACCGCTTTGTATTGAAACAACTCGACGGCAAGTTGGCAATGACGGTGCGTAGAGTAGAGGATATTGCAACTGCTGTTGAAATTTTGAAAAAATTATAAAAGCTAATGGCTAATGGCCAATAGCTAATAGCTGAAAATATGGCAAATTTAATCATAGATGAGGGCAATACTTTGTGTAAAATTGCCGTTATGGATAAAAGTGAGGTGCTTTTCGAGGAGAGTGCGCCCGATTTTGACTTGGCGAAAGTTGTCGAGTTGAAGGGGCGATTTTCGATTGACAAGGCTATTGTCGCATCGACCCGTGGAGGAGCAGAGAGAATTTGCGAGCAACTCCGCTCGAAGATTTACCGAGTTCTGCACTTCTCATCGCTCACCGAAGTACCAATCGAAATAGAGTACTCTTCTCGCCAAACGCTTGGTGCAGACCGCATTGCGGCTGCCGTAGGTGTGGTTTGCGAGATGGGCGTAAAAGATGCCTTGATTATCGATATGGGCAGCGCCATAACCTATGATATTATTGAAAACGGAGTATTCAAAGGTGGCAACATTTCGCTCGGTGTAGCAATGCGATTTAGGGCATTGCACGAATTTACTGCGTCGTTACCCTTGTGCAAGGCGACAGAGCCAACCGTAGCCTTTGGCTCAACTACCCAAGAGGCAATCGAGCAGGGTGTAATGCAGGGTGTTTTGCACGAAATCGAGGGCTATGTGGAGCGAGTTTTGGCAGAAAACGAGAAAAAAAGCATAATTTTTTGCGGTGGCGACGCCGAAAGTTTTGTTAATCGAAT
>JAZQYJ010000052.1:0-1432 GCA_045633465.1 Alistipes sp. | reverse complement strand
GATATGAAACCGACATTCGAGATGTTGCACCATAGTTCCAAATATATTCTATTCTTTGTTAGAATCACCGATTGTATTTCGTGCAGATATTATCATTTACTGAATGTCAAAGGCGAAATATCTCCATTAGAGTTAAATGGTTGCAAATTGATATCTATTATCCACAAATACTCTACTACCCCTCATGTAATAGCGTTTGAACTTGAATCCCCAGACCGAGGCGTGGAAATAATTGATGTATATGAGTATCCGAACTTCTATTTTCCGCCCCTATCTATCTCTGCATCTTTTATCAAGCATCTTAATAAGGTCGGATTGAAAGCCTTTTTGGGGTTGGAGTAGCAATAAGCACCCTACACCCTCGCAGGTATCGAAAACGATACCCGACACACAAGAGGAATACACCCCACACCCTCGCAGGTATCGAAAACGATACCCAAGAATAAGAGGTGCGCTTCCCTCGCCCTCATAGGTATCGAAAACGATACCCGACACACAAGAGGAATACACCCCACACCCTCGCAGGTATCGAAAACGATACCCACGATATATTGGGTTGATAGGAGTCGCTCCCGATGGTTGCTTTATAGGACAGAATAGGAGGTGCACCTGCGGTGCTTGATAGGAGATGCCGACAAGTCGGCTTGATAGGATTTTCGCTCAAAAACTATCCTATCGAGTAGTCGCAGACTACGACTCCTATTAAGTAATTCTCCGAATTGCGTCCCCTATTAAGGGCTGAAAACTCGACTCCCAAAATTTCATTTTATCGTTTTTCGATAATCGCGCAGTCTATTTCCACGGCATGCCTCACTCACTGTTATTGTTTTTCGATAATTTTAGCATTTTTCAATTCGCAAAAGCAAAAGTTTTACACTTTTCGCTTTCCATTTTCCGTTTTTATCGCTACCTTTGCACATCACAAGCAAAACAGAAAAAGTTATGTCTTTACTACGATTTAAGATGTTCGAGAAGGCTCTCGACCACAAACCCGTAGAGGTAAAAGCCCCTTCGCGTAATCCGTCAGACTATTTTGGCGAGATGGTATTTGGTCGTGTGCAGATGCGTAAGTACCTCAACAAGCAGATCTACGAGTCACTACTCGACACCATCGAGAACAATACCCCACTCTCGGCAGATATTGCCGATGCAGTAGCCGCAGGAATGCGTCAGTGGGCATTGGAGAATGGTGCAGACCACTATTGCCATTGGTTTCAGCCACTTACAGGCGGAACAGCCGAGAAGCACGATTCGTTCTCGGAGCCTGACGGCACGGGAGGTATGCTCGAAGAGTTCTCGGGCAAGGTGCTTGTTCAGCAGGAGCCTGACGCATCGTCATTCCCAAGTGGCGGTATCCGCAACACCTTCGAGGCTCGTGGATACTCAGCATGGGACCCGACATCTCCGGCAAGTCGGAGGCCAAGCGGTCTTA
>JAZQYJ010000051.1:0-22033 GCA_045633465.1 Alistipes sp. | reverse complement strand
GTTGTGGGCTGGGCCGAGGGAGATGGTATCCCTCGTTTCAGCCCCTTCCTTGTACCTCACCTTATCACGGATATTGCTGCCGGACACATCTCCATAAAGTATGGTTTGATGGGACCAAATTACAGCATTACATCGGCTTGTGCCTCGTCAAATCACGCCATGATTGACGCCCTCAACCTCATTCGTTGGGGCAAGGCAGATGTTATCGTTACGGGTGGCTCGGAGGCTCCTATTACGGAGTCTGCCGTAGGCGGTTTCTCGTCGATGCACGCTCTTTCGACTCGCAACGACGACCCTTCAACCGCTTCGCGTCCGTTCGACGCAAATCGCGACGGCTTTGTTATTGCCGAAGGTGCAGGAGCTCTCGTGTTCGAGGAGTACGAGCACGCCAAGGCACGAGGTGCAAAGATCTATTGTGAGGTTGTCGGCGGCGGAATGTCTGCCGATGCCTACCACATGACCGCCCCTCATCCCGAGGGCAAAGGTGCAATATTGTCGATGCAAGATGCATTGAATGATGCCGAATTGAAGGCAGAGGATATAGACTACCTCAACACTCACGGCACATCTACCCCTCTTGGCGATATTGCAGAATTGACAGCCGTACAGACTCTCTTCGGAGAGCACGCCTACGAGATGAACATCTCTTCAACAAAGTCGATGACAGGACACCTGCTTGGAGCAACCGCCGCAGTCGAGGCGTTGGCTTGTATTATGGCAATCAATAGAGGCATTGTTCCTCCGACGATAAATGTCGAGGAGCTCGACCCTCAAATCGACTCGAAACTAAACTTAACGCTCGGTACAGCCCAGAAGCGAGAGGTGAAGTGCGCTATGAGCAATACTTTCGGCTTCGGAGGTCACAACTCGACCGTAGTGTTCCGCAAAATCTAATCGCAAGATTATGTTAGACTTTATACTCCGTCCGATACGCCGTAATTTCGGACGCAACAAGTTATACTATCGAATTATCGACGATATGTTTGGTTTCATCCCAAACAATATCGAACTCTATAAGTTGGCACTTATCCACAAGTCCGCTTCGGTGGAGATGGGAGGTCGCAGCATCAACAACGAGCGACTCGAATTCTTGGGCGATGCCGTAATCGAGAGTGTAACCTCGGACTACCTCTTCATCGAATATCCCGAATATGACGAGGGCAAACTCACAAAGTTGCGTTCAAAGTTGGTGTCACGCCAATCACTCAACGCCATAGCATGCAAACTCGGCTTGGATAGGCACATTATCTGCTGTCGCTCGATAAATGCCACGCAGAAGCATATCTTTGGCGACGCCTTCGAGGCGATGATGGGCGCAATCTATCTCGACCAAGGTTACAACTTTGCCAACCGCTTGCTTATCAATGGCATATACTCGCAAAACCTCTCGCTCGAAGAGGTCGACGAGACCGAAACAGACTTCAAGAGTCGCCTCATAGAGTGGGGTCAGAAGAACCATCATACCGTAGTATTCCGCACAAAGGGCACACCTACGGGAGCCGGCGGTTCTCGCTCGTTCCGTTGTACAATATTGATTGATAATTTGGAGGTTGGACACGGTATCGGCTCCTCGAAGAAAGAGGCAGAACAACACGCTGCACAGTCGGTATCGCATGAGCCAAGCGACGAGGAGGTTGCACGAATGCTCGACCGATTGGATAAGATGAGCAAATAAAGGCACAAGACAATGCAGGATATTCGCAATAAGATAGCCATTCGAGGTTTCGAGGCATTGACCGATGCAGAGTTGCTCGCCATTTTATTGGAGGACAAAGCTCTTGCCGAGGAGTTAATCTCGGAGTGTGGCTCATTGGCGAGCATAGCCGACACTCCGTCATCTCGTCTCAGAATGGTTGCCGGACTTGGGGCAAAACGCGCCGAGCGCATACAGGCTGCAATCGAGGCGGGTCATCGCATATCATCGGCAAATCGTGCCATTGAAGAGAGCATATCGTCGAGCGATGATGTAGTGCGCACAATGCGCCCTCTGCTCAAAGAGTTGAAGCACGAAGAGTGCTGGGCAATCTATCTCACCAACTCCAACCGCATAATTGAGCGTTGTCGCATAAGTCAGGGCGGAGTTCAGGCAACCGTTGTCGATCATCGACTCATCGTAAAGAGGGCATTGGAGCTGCTCTCGACACGGATAATAATCGTTCATAACCACCCGTCGGGCAGTGCCACACCGAGTGGCGCAGACTTCGACATCACAAAGAAGATTAAGGAGGCAACCCTGCTATTCGACATTCAGCTGCTTGACCATATTATCATCAGCGCAACCGAAAGCTACTCCTTTAAGAGCAATGGCAATCTTTAAGCAACCATAAGTACGGAAAAGTTCCGTACTTTTTTTTGCATTTATGCAAATTATCCGTAACTTTGTAAAAGTAACTCAAAAAAAACATCAAACCTCTATGAAAAGAACTACTATACTTGTTGCTCTCTTCGTTGCAACTGTTGTATCGGCACTTTGCTACATATATTGCGGAGCAAACGACAAACCGTACACAATCAAAAACGGCATGATTCATTTTACCGAGCCGGAGCGTGTGGTAGGTCAAACATCTATGCTTGGCTTTGCAGCAGAGCCTATCGACACCGTGCGCGTAGGTATCATCGGTCTTGGTATGCGTGGCAAGGGTCCATTGAAGCGTATGTCATTTATCGACGGTGTAAAAATTGTTGCTATCTGCGACCTCTATCAGGAGAATATCGACAAGGGACAAAAACGCCTTGAAAAATATGGAATGCCTCGCGCCGATGAGTATGTTGGCGAGGAGGCCTGGAAGGAGCTTTGCCAGCGCGAGGATATCAACCTCGTCTATATCGTAACCGATTGGAACACACACACTCCAATGGCGGTGTATGCGATGGAGCAGGGCAAGCATGTGGCTATCGAGGTGCCGGCAGCAACATCTGTTGCCGAGTGTTGGCAGTTGGTTGACACTTCGGAGCGCACTCGTCGCCACTGCATGATGCTCGAAAACTGCGTATATGACCACTTCGAGCTCACCACACTCAACATGGCACAGCAGGGTCTTTTCGGCGAGATTATCCACGCTGAGGGAGCCTATATCCACTCACTCGAAAAGTTCTGGCACGGTTACGACCGCAACTGGCGTTTGAAGTTCAACCAAGAGCATCGTGGCGATGTCTATGCAACTCACGGACTTGGTCCTGTATGCTTTGCGCTTAACATTCACCGTGGCGACAGAATGACACACTTAGTTTCGATGGACACCGACTCGTGGTGCGGCAAGGCTATGGCGAAAGAGTCGCTCGGCACCGAGGAGTTCGCAAATGGCGACCACACCTCGACACTTATCCGTACAGCGAAGGGCAAGACTATCGAGTTGCAGCACAATGTCTATACTCCACGCCCATACAACCGCCTCTATCAGCTCACCGGCACAAAGGGCTTTGCCAACAAGTATCCGGTTGAGGGCATTTTGCTCGAACAAGACAAGATGGCAGATAGTGGCGTAGTACCTAACCACGAGGATCTCTCATCGCACAAGTTCTTGCCGGAAGAGGCGTACAAGGCGTTGATGGAGAAGTATCGCCACCCTATTCAGCAGGAGCTAATAGAGAAGTCTAAGAAGGTGGGCGGACACGGAGGTATGGACTTTATCATGGACTATCGTCTTATCTACTGCTTGCGCAATGGTTTGCCACTCGACCAAGATGTATATGATGCAGCCGAGTGGTCATGCATTGGCGAATTGACAGCGGCGTCTATCGAGAATAACTCGATGCCTGTGGCATTCCCTGACTTCACACGAGGAGAGTGGGATAAATTAAAAGGTTTATCCTTTGCAAAATAATCGGTAGGTCATGATACCTACAATGACATATTTCAGAGAGGCTCTATCTGCCCCATCGCTGCATTTTCAGCGATTAAAGCAGGCAGAGCCTTTGCTTTGCAATGGCTTACCCATAGTAAGATGCACCTACTCCGCCATAGAGACTGAGATTATGGTCAATGGCAAGCGTTTTCTGCTATTCATCCCAACGCATCGAGAGTATCTGCAACACATCGAAGATTTGGAGTACATAGCACAGGAGCGCAGACGAGGGCCACTTCTCGCAAACAATGTCTATTACGAAGAGCTTACAATGGTCGATTCGCGCGGCAATAAACACGCATTTGATATCATCTTACAAGAGTTTCCTTCGGGTGTAATGCTCAAAGATGCTGTAACTCGCTATCGTGCCGATGATTTGAGAAGGGCGATAGAGCAGATGAAGGAGCGTATGGATAATCTCGGCTTCTGCCACAACAATCTAAAACCATCGAATGTAATTATCTGTGATAGTGGTGTTGCCCGTCCGTTGAGATATTGGTATGCAAAGTGGGAGACCTATTCCGACAACAACATATCGCAGCTACTTAATTTTATCGACCAAAACTGTCTTGATCCGTTCGACACCAAACAACCGTTTATGCTTGCGCAGGATTGCGAGGCTGAGTACAAGGCTACGCAGCCCAAGTATCGAGGCATAACACGCCTTCGCAAAGGTCATCGCTATGGATTTGTTGATAGTGATGGTGAGAAGATTACGGATTATCTCTACACCCAGGCAAGTGATTTTTGTGAAGGTCGCGCCATTGTTACTCACCACAACAAAGTAGGCGTTATCAACTGTAACGGCAAGAAGGTCATAAATGCATCTTATAGGAGTATTGAATTTGATATAGAGACCGGCTTGTTCAGCGCTACAAACGACACCCATCACAACATAATCAACTACAATGGCAAAATTCTCAAATCGACAAAACTCGACGAAAAGGAGTAGATAGATGTCAAGCACAGCACTTTTAGCTCTTAATTTTCGACTTTTAACTTAAAAATCTTAGATTTTTAGTATATTTGCACACCATTTAGAAAAAAACACAAAATACAATATAGTTATGACACAAGAGGAATTGTTTAAGAAGTTGATTGCTCACTGCAAGGAGTATGGTTTTATCTTCCCTTCGAGCGAGATTTATGATGGTCTTGGTGCAGTTTATGACTACGGTCAGAACGGCGTTGAGTTGAAGAACAACATCAAGCGTTATTGGTGGGATTCGATGGTTAAATTGCACGAGAATATCGTGGGTATCGACGCTGCTATCTTTATGCACCCACGCACCTGGGAGGCTTCGGGCCATGTTGCTGCATTCAACGACCCACTCATCGACAACAAGGATTCGAAGAAGCGTTACCGTGCCGATGTGCTTATCGAGGACTACCTCGCAAAGCTCGACGAGAAGGTTGAGAAGGAGGTTGAGAAGGCTCGCAAGCGTTTTGGTGAGTCATTCGACGAGGAGCAGTACCGTGCAACTTCGCCTCGCGTGAAGGAGATTTTAGAGAAGCGTGAGGGCGTTCACACCCGCTTTGCCGAGGCTTTGAACAATAGCGACTTGGCTGAGTTGAAGCAGATTATCCTCGACTGCGATATTGTCTGCCCTATCTCGGGTACTCGCAACTGGACCGATGTTCGCCAGTTCAACCTTATGTTCTCGACCCAGATGGGTTCGACTGCCGAGGGTGCTAACACCATCTACCTTGGTCCTGAGACTGCACAGGGTATCTTCGTAAACTACCTCAATGTTCAGAAGACAGGTCGTATGAAGTTGCCTTTCGGTATCGCACAGATTGGTAAGGCATTCCGTAACGAGATTGTTGCTCGTCAGTTTATCTTCCGTATGCGCGAGTTCGAGCAGATGGAGATGCAGTTCTTCGTACAGCCTGGCACCGAGATGCAGTGGTGGAACGAGTGGAAGAATACCCGTATGGCTTGGCACCGTGCTTTGGGCTTTGGCGACCACAACTACCGTTTCCACGACCACGACAAGTTGGCACACTACGCAAATGCCGCTACCGATATCGAGTACAACTTCCCATTCGGCTTCAAGGAGGTTGAGGGTATTCACTCTCGTACCGATTTCGACCTTGGTCGTCATCAGGAGTACTCGGGTAAGAAGATTCAGTACTTCGATCCGGAGCGTGGCGAGAACTATGTGCCGTATGTAGTTGAGACATCTATCGGTGTTGACCGTATGTTCTTGCAGATTATGTCGGCTGCATACTGCGAGGAGAAGTTGGAAAATGGCGAGGAGCGTGTAGTATTGCGTATCCCTGCTTGCTTGGCCCCTACCAAGGTAGCCGTTATGCCACTCGTTAAGAAGGATGGACTTCCAGAGAAGGCTCGCGAGATAATCGACTCGTTGAAGTTCGACTTCAATGTTGCATACGACGAAAAGGATTCGATTGGTAAGCGTTACCGTCGTCAGGATGCAGTAGGTACTCCATTCTGCGTAACTGTTGACCACCAGACTTTGGAGGACAACACCGTAACTATCCGTCATCGCGATTCGATGCAGCAGGAGCGTGTTGCTATTGCAGACCTCTACTCGATGGTCGAGAAGGAGACTTCGTTCCGTGAGTTGTACAAGAAGTTGAAGTAGGCAGATGGGGCGTATCTTGGCGATAGACTATGGCGTAAAGCGCACGGGGTTGGCAGTTAGCGACCCGTTGCAGATTATTGCCGGAGCGCACGAAACGGTCGAAACAAAGCAGTTGGAGCGATACATTGCCGACTACTGCTCGAAGGAGGATGTAACGACAATAGTCGTTGGCAAGCCTTCGCAGATGAATGGCGAGAAGAGCGAAACAATGCGCTATATCGAGCCGTTAGTTGGTCGTCTGCGCCACAATTTTCCCGATAAGGAGATCGTTATGTATGACGAGAGATTTACCTCGGTGATGGCGCAACGAACAATTCGCGAGAGTGGCATCGGCAAGATGGCACGCCGAGATAAGGCATTGGTCGACAAGGTCGCAGCAACGATTATTTTGCAGTCCTATATGGACTCCGCAAAACTATAATTGAGGATTGAGAATTAAGAATTGAGGATTAAGGAATTTTATTATGATTTTTCCGATAGTTATATATGGTTCGCCCGTATTGCGTAAGCGTAGCGAGAATATCGACGCTTCGTATCCCGACTTCAAGAAGTTGGTCGATGATATGTGGCTCACGCTTGGCGAGGCGAGTGGCGTAGGATTGGCAGCACCGCAGATTGGCAAGAATATCCGCCTCTTTATCGTCGATTGCACCCCTTGGGCTGAGGATGTGCCGGAGTTGGCAGATTTCCGCAAGGTGTTTGTAAATGCTGAGATTTACGAGCGCTCGGCAGAGGTATCGCACTTCGAGGAGGGTTGCCTTTCGATTCCGGGCATTCACGAGGATGTGGTGCGCCCTGTATCTATTCGTATGCGCTACCTCGACGAGAACTTCGTAGAGCATGACGAGGAGTTTTCGGGCTACCCCGCACGAGTTATTCAGCACGAGTACGACCACCTCGAAGGCAAGGTCTTCACCGACCACCTCTCGGCTCTGCGTCGCAACTTGTTGAAGAGTAAAATTCTGAAACTCGCCAAAGGGCAGTACCGTTGTAGTTATAAAACAAAATAGAGTTGGAAATTTCCAACTCTATTTTGTTTTATAGCACTCGCACCGCTTTGGTCTGAGGCGTTAGGGCAAAGTTCTCCAAGTCAACACCCGAAAGGCAGACCACACTACTGCGCTTGCCGACCTCGATTGAGCCATACTTGTCCGCTATACCGAGAGCCTTCGCGCCATTTATGGTTGCCCACTGCAACAACTCGGCAAGAGGGATATTGCGAAACATCTTCAACTCCTCGACCATTGACAACGACCAATTCGACGAGAGCGAGTCGGTGCCGATACATATATTCACTCCGCGCGCGCGTAAGAGTTCTACACTGCGTGGCTCCACGCCCGAAATATAGGCATTGGAGCGAGGACACAACACAAACGAAACAGGTATCGAAAAGTGGTCTAACAGCATCTCTACATCCTGCTCCGTAATCTCGCAGTTATGCACCAGCAATACTCTCCTATCCTTCGGCACACACTTTACAATGCGCTCTGTCGGTGAGCCATAGTGCAGAAAATCGCACTCGAAGCCTGCCTTTCCGTACCACTCGTGCAGTCTGCCCTCGCCACGATAGAGCTCTGCTTCGGCACTCGATTCAAGGAAATGGATTGACAGAGGAGCCTCTGCATAATCGTTGCACACCTCCCTAAAAGGGATATCTGGCACAGAGTATGTTGAGTGGGGAGTAAGCGATGTATTAGGATATTTCAACAACTCGCGCTGACGCTCCAAGTTGCACACTCGCAAACCGAAGACCTCGGCAAAATTTTTATAAAATATCGGACTTTTCGTCTTTGTGGTAAACGACATATCGCCATTCACGATATCGCCCACAGCATCAACACCCTCTGCCCACATCGTACGGTCAGCATACTCGATTGCCGACAGTTGCTCCTCCACCGAAAAAGCATCACGCACCTTGGCTATACTCTCGGCAAAGGTGGCATAACCCCCGCCCTCGGCGATTGCACCACGAAGGTAGGAGAGTTCGATGTGTGAATGGGCATTTACAAATCCTGCGCAGAGTATTCCCGAATGAAACTCCACGCCAGGCGTAGAGTCCAACCCCTCGCCATACTGCTCTACCGCAACAATCTCGTGCGAGCCATCCTCGAAGCACTTAATCGTTAAGAGCGGGCGTGGTTGAAATCCTTGTGGAGTCAGCAGATAGTGCGAGGCTATCCTTCTTAACGAGAAATCCATCGGCAAAAATCTTTATATCGACATAACGACTAAATAGCGAGTCTATTGCAGCATCGGTATTAAGCTTGAACTGTACTCGCAAGTTGCGTATTTCGAGATCCTGGGTCTTTGGCGAAAGCGGTTTGCCACTCTTCTTGCTCTTCTTTCCCCTCTTGGAAGAGGTGCTCTTCTCAGCCTTTTTAAGGTCGGTATATTTTCCGAGATTAAGCACCAAACTACGGTTATCCTCGCGCGCCACAAGAGTTCGATTTATAATTCCACTCTTACGCAAAGTTATTGTGGCACGACCATTATGATAGCCATTATCATCTGTGAAATAGAACTCGGCACTTCGTGGATACTTCTCCAAGTCGTCTTCGCACTTATAACTACACATTATGGTATATTCACCCTTCGGTGCAGGAGCTATCTCTATAAGAAGGGCTGTCGAGTCAGCGCGTTTCTTTGCCGTAATAAGGGTATCATTGTAGATGGTGCGTGTAAAAGTGCGCACCGCAACATTGCGGATAGTGTCGAGTACAACAACCTTTTTCCCGAACTCTTTGCTCTCTTGCTCCAATCGTGAGATTGCCTGCTCTACAACCGTACCAAGTCGCGCACTCTTTCGGCGCGAGAAGTTTCCGACCGTATAGACCACATCCTTGGCAGTATAGCCATAGCGGTTGAATATAGGCTCGTAAATCTGCAACGAGTCAAGGTCTATTCGTTTCTCTCCGACATAGGCGTTCACCACAAAAGCATCGTGAAAAATCTCGGCAAGGGTATCGTCGGGAATAACATTCTTCTTACGACAACTCGACAACCCAAGCATCGCCACCAAAAGAACTATATATAGGGCTCTTTTCATCATCTATCTTCTCTTTATCATAGTTGATGTTGCAACAAGCGACACCGCAAATGCCACCGCTACAAACACCACAAATATCACAATCAAATCCATCGTCTGCAACTCCACAGGATAGTTCTCTACGAGGAAGTTGCCATTCGGCATCTTCACAAAGCCAAAGTGCTGTTGCGCCAGAGTAATTGCTACGCCAAGCACCAAGCCTATCGCTCCGCCCACACCCGAAATAAGCAGGCCCTCACGCACGAAGATTCCTCGAATAAAGGCGTTGTCTGCACCCATCGACAGAAGCGTTGAGCGCTCTCCCTGCTTCTCGATTACAAGCATTATCACAGTGCCTATTATCGAAAGGGAGGCTACAACCAACACCAACATCGACACGAAGAATATCGCCCACTTCTCGTAGCGCATTATGGCGTAGAAGCTCTCATTCTTCTCCTCGCGAAGTACTACCCGACTCTCCTCACCCAACGATTTCTGCAACTCGTCGGCAACCTTTCGATGCGACACACCATCGGCAACCTTAACAAACAACTTATCGGCTCTCGACTCCTGTCCGAATATTCGATTTGCTGCTCGCAACGAGGTCAAGGCAAATGATGTGGCGTGTTGTTGGTCTATAACAAATGTTCCGCAGACATCGAGCCTCTCACTGTGTATGGCGAATGTCGGCAAAAGTGAGCCAATATCCCCACCACCGAGCGAATAGACCTCGACATCGCCCGCTGCCATAGAGTACATACCCAACTCGTAGGCCACTCCATCACCGAGCATAAGTCTATCCAACTCACCCAATTGCACCTCCGAATTACCGAGCGAAGTATACGCCTCGATAGGCACAACTCGCTTGTAGTGCTCATCTACACCTCGCAACTGCACCGCTACGCGATTATCTCGATATGAAAGCAAAGCCTGTCGCTCCATCACAAACGAGAAGGCTTCAACACCCTTCACCGCCTCAACCCTCTGGCGTAAGTCGCTATCCGAAGTGTCGAAATTATGTTCGGCGGTAATCTCTATGTCGGCATCTATAACCTTGTATAGGTCGCATATCAACGACTCGAAGCCGTTGAAGACCGAGAGCAGGATAACCATCGCAGCAACAGGCACCACCACCGCCAACAGACTGACCGTAGCGATGATATTTATCACCGAGTGCGACTTACGCGAGGTAAGGTATTTCAGAGCAAACTGCCACTGCATCTCTCTTGGTCTTTTCAGAGTTGCTACTACTTTTTCAGCAATGAGTCAATATTCTCGATATACTCCAACGAATCGTCGATAAAGAACTGCAACTCTGGAATAACCTTCACCTGAAAGCGCATACGACGACCGAGCACTCCACGAATCAACTTATTCTGCTGCTCGATAACATCGAGTGTAGCCTGCGCCTTATCGAAAGGAAAGACGCTGACATAGACCTTTGCGTAGCCCAAGTCGGGCGATACACGCACTGCTGTAACAGTTGTGAGCACTCCTCTCAACGACTCGGCAATATCGCGCTGAAAAATCTCAGCGATATCACGCTGAATCTGCTTTGCAATCTTCTCTTGTCTTGTATTTTCCATATTTTTAGCTGTTAGCTATTGGCCATTAGCCATTAGCTTTTTTATTATTGTTTCATTTTCAATTATTTTCAACTCTCCAAAAAATCGGAGGTGATGAGATTATTTTTGTGCGATGCAAGATTGCGGTTAAGCCGAGAGCAGAGTATGCGAGCATACTATGCCGAGGCGAAGCAATCAAAAGCTCTCGCAGAGGGATTAAGGCGGCAAATCCGCAGCATACTATGGCGTATGTGAGGAATTTGGCGACCGACGCACTCGTGCAAAAAGAACTCATCAGAACGATTTTTATTAGAAAGTATACTTAAATACCTCTTTATTCTTCGGGAGGTTTGGTCTTTTCCACTCCCACTCCTTAAATCCTGCCTTGCCTATGCGGAAGCCCAACTTCATCGAAATAGTCAAATTGTCGAGTGGCGAACGCAATGGCGTATAGTAGAATGGATTTTCGCCTGGCTTGGTTTCGGAGTCGAGCAAATTGTCGTAGTACTTGGTACGATTGCGTAGAATATCCGAGTATCCAAAGTCGTACATCGCACGCACGCCCACCTCAAATTGACCAAATATCAAGTCAAAGCCAGCACCACCACGCAAGCCGTACGAAAATCGATTATCACGCTCGGTACGAAACTCATACTTGCCGCTTATTGGAGCATCTACCGAGCCGTCAATCTTTATACTATACTTCTCGTCGTTATGAAACTTTGACGAAAAGTTGAACGAGAAGGTTGGCGCTGCCTCCAAATAGATGCGTAAATGTTTGTTGAAGAGATAGAAATGGGGTTGCCAAATAATCGGCACCATAATCGAGTTGAGTCTGCGAGTATAGTATTTGTAATCCTTCTTATCCTCGTAGAGATATGGATATGGAGCAAACGAGAAGCCTCGTTGCAACAACTCGACATCTATACCAAAGCAGGCGATAAATCGCGGCATCGAGTAGTATCGCCACGAGAATCCCGCCTGATATGTTCCCCAAATAGCCTTCATCTCCTGCGCAGGATATGGTCGCGCCGTAGCAAAGCCTGTACCGCCCGTCACGGCAATAGTATGCTGTGCCGAACTCTCGAACGCCACTGCCACCGCAAGCGCCAATGCCAAAGTCAATATCTTTACAATTCGCTTCATCTCTCCTTCTTTAATCTCCCCTCCCCAAACTTGCCGGGTATCGTTTTCGATACCAATCTTTAATGTGATAGGTGGGGTAATTTCCGATTGCTATCTAAATGTACTTGTTGCACTCTTCAAACCGCCAGCCATACCGCCAAAGCCCATTCCGCCGCCACTGCTACTCTGCTGGTTGTGGTCGTGCTCCTTGCCTTTATTCTCCTGTTGCTTCTTCTGCCACTCCTCATAGAGTTTCTGCAAGCGCGACTCCTCCTTGTCGTCGAGCATCTTGACCAAATTCTCCATTGTAAGAGGTACAAATACTTTGTCCATATCGATATTTATCTCGAAGTCCCAATTCATCTTTGTGGTGAAGAGGTCCTCACCTCGCTCGTTGAAGTATGCCTCGGCACGCTCAGGCTGCAAGCCTGCTATTACATCGCCCGCATTCCACACGCCGTCGCCATTCTTATCCTCGATAATTCGCAAGCGAATCTCGCCCGGAGCGACATAATTGAAGCGATACTTACCTGTTCCGACATCTTTCAACTCCTGCAAGGTCTTGCCCGAATTATCGGTAAGCAACAATATATAGCGGTTATTTCCCGAGCCCTGCACATTGAGCGATACGGTAGCGAACTTCTCAGGGTCGTAGGTGGCAAACTCAACCACCGTCGAGTCGTTCTCGTAGCCCATAACATCGGTAATCGACTTCTTAGGTATATAGAGGCTGTAATTGGTCTTCTCTTTCCACTCTGCCATCACTTGCCAACGGCACATATTGAGCGTATCACGCACCAAGTGCCACTTTATAGGCGTCTTTACCTTCTTGTCATCTACTATGGCAATCTCCATAGCCGTCGTATCCAACTTGACGGCAGGCGAGCCAAACGAAATCTCAAAACCCTTTTCGGGATTAACCTCTTTTCCTGCCGAGATATTGAGTTTGAATGGATTTTTGTAGTTCGGGTCTTTGTACTCTTTACCCTCCGCCTTTGCCTTCTCTTTCTCCTTTTCGATACGCAGACGCTCCTTCTCCTGCTCCTTGGTTTCGATTAACTTCCAGGCAAGTTTCAAGGGCTCTCGGGTTTTGGAGAGCTGGCGCAACGAGTCGTGGCGATAATAGACAATTTTACCCTTAATCGTGTCGGGCAACTGCTCAGCCGGAACATTAAACCACAACGCCACCGTATCGCGACCATTGGTCTGAGGGTCAATCAAAATCTTATCGCTCGGGATATTGTCGAACTCCAATGAGTCGATACGAGGATAGTCGGCATTGAAGTAGAGCAACGCCTTCTTCTGCTCTGGTCGTTGAGCATCGACCAAGCGCTGATTTACGAAAGCCTTGTCGGTGAACATTCTAAAATAGAGCTGTGGCTCGGCACTCGGATACATACGCAACGAGTCGAACCAGATGGCGAACTCGGGCATCTTGGCAGGGTTATATATTGTGTCGAGCAGACCAACCATATCGGTTCCCGCCTCGTAGAGCTGATTGTCGTTCTTGTCGCCAATGGCGTATATACGGTAATTGACAGGTTTGAGGTTCTGTGCAATGAAGATACCGTTATTCTGCGCTCGGGCAATTACATCGGGTTTGCGATTGAAGATTGTAGAGTCGTAGCCCGGTGTCTGTGGCAACGAGTCGGCAATATAGAACCAGATGAAGGTACGGCTCACCGAGTCTGCCTTGTAGGAGTCGGCAGTGTAGCCCGAACACATCATCGAATCGACCTTATCGCCCGTCGAGAAGACATAGCGCATAGCGTTGAGTGGGTTACTCTCGTTGTTATCTCGGATTGCCGAGCCGAGGTCGATGGCGTATGTTGTATTCTCCTTCAAGGTATCACGAATAGTGATGACGATGCCCTTGCCTCGGGTGGTCAGAAGTGGTAACTTCTTCATCGCCGGCGAGGTGAACATCTCCTTGTTTTGGTCCTTAATCTGCACAAACTCGTTGAACTCGATATATATCTTCTTCTCCTTGAAGTTCGTGGCGAAGTTTCCCGGCTCAATCTTCACGATTACGGGAGGTAAGGTGTCCTTTGGACCACCATCGGGAGTCATAATATTGGCACAACGCGAGAAAAATGCCCCTCCGAAGAGTAGCAATACCGCTGTGCGCAGAGCTATTTTGCAATTCTTTGTCATCTCTTACTCGTTCTCATCATTAGTTGGTGGCGTCTCAGGCTCTTCGGGCGAGGTGGGTGCTGCGGGAGCAACCACTGTCCATTTGTAGCCATCTTTCGAGCCCTCGGTATAAACACCTGTCTTCCACTTGTGGAAGATGAGGGTTAGATATGTGTATGTCAAGTTCTCAGCCTCTGCCTTTCGGTAGATATAGGCATACATCTGCGCCTCGGGATATACCACCACAACCAAAGCCGGCGCCTTGTCCTGAAATATCGAAAGGTAGCTATTTGCCGAGCCATCCATAGTGTATGGCTCGCTCTCACCATTCGGTTCGGACATCTTTTCGCCCGTTTCGATATTGGTTATTATCTTGGCAGCCGAGTCATCATAAGACTCAACCGTCCAATTCTCCTTTGGCGTGTAGTAAATATAGGCGTAACACCCATCTGCCGCCAATCTATCATCACCCGAACTCTCCTCGACAAGTGTCTTTATTCGCAAAGTTGTGTCGGTGGTCACCTTCTTGAAGCAACCCGTAAGCGACAACATCGCCACCAGCGCAAATGCCATATTTCGTACAGCCTTACCCATAAATCTTCTCTATCTTCTTCGCCAACTGCTCCTTGCTACACTGCAACAACTCGCAAGTTGGCTCCATCACAAATTCTCTCTCCATAATGAGCGGATGTGGCACCTTCAATCTCTCGGTCGAGATATACTCCTCGTCGTAGAAGAGAATATCCAAGTCCAAAGTGCGTGAGCAATATCTCGCTCCCTTCTGCTCTTTCTCCCTCTGCTCTACCATTCGGTTGCGCCCGAGCAGAGCCTCAACCTCTTGCAGCGCATCAAGCAACTCTTCGGGTTTAAGTTCGGTCAGAACCTCCCAAGCGGCATTTGTAAAGAGCATCTCACTCTCAAAGCCCCACGCTCGGCTTTCATGGTTTTGCGACCTCGCTACCACCCGAACACCTCGTTCAGCCAGCAATCGTTCCGCATCGACAAAGCGCAAAGCAACATCGCCAATATTGCCCCCTGCCAAAATTATCGCTCGGTGCATCACTTTCCAAAGTTTATGTATCGGCTCGTAGCCAACGCAAAGTAGGAGAATACGATGCGAGGGTCGCCATTCTGTCGGAGTCGGCGCAGAGCCTCCTCCAACAACTCCAAAATCTGCTCAATATTCTCCGAGCCGATATATGGCGCAAACTTTCCGCAGAACTCCGCCTCCTCGCCCCAGAGGTACGACGCCTGCACCACTCCTGCGTGGGTTATGTACGCCTCGCGCAACAAGCGTGCGAAGTCCGCCATCAGCCCCATCTGTCGCTCACGCGAGAGCGATGCCACCTCATCTGCCCACACCAACAATTCGAGGTGCTTGTTCAGGTAGCAGTGGCGCATCATCGTGCGGAAGAGGTTGAAGTTCTCGTTTTTGATTTCGTCCTCCTCGCCCGAGAGCAACTGCTGCAACTGCAATAAATCGCCACACGCCAAGCGCGCCATATTGCGCACCTCCGCCTCGTCGGTAATGCCGTGTCTGCGAATTTCGGTCATCAAATCCTCTGCCGAAAGGCGAGGCACTGTAACCTCCTGCGTACGCGAGAGTATCGTGCCGAGAATCTTGTCGGGTTGCTCCGCCACAAGGATAAAAATGGTATCCTCCCACGGCTCCTCCAAGATTTTCAAAATCATATTTGCCGCCCTTTCGTTCATCGTCTCGGGCAACCAAATAAGCATCGTCTTATACTTCGAAGCAAACGATTTGAACGACAATTTGCGAATCATCTCCTCCGCCTCGCGCACCGCAATAGCACCCTTCAAGGTCTTACCCAAGTCGAGCATATCGTACCACTGCTGCACCGAGAAGTATCCTCCCGTACGCTCCCACAATGTGCGGAACTCGTCTATAAAATCGTTTGCCACCAAACCGTTGGTCGGTTTCTTGCCCTGCTTGTTCACAGGGAACACCAAGTGAAGGTCGGGGTGAGCCAACTTCTCGATTTGACGACACGACGGACACTCGCCACACGAATCGCCATTCTGCCTATTGGTGCAGTGAAGATACTGCGTATATGCCAACGCCAACGGAAGCGTACCCGAACCTGCCGCACCCACAAACAACTGTGCGTGGCTGATACGACCACCGTCAATGCCTGCGGCAAGTCGCTTTTTAAGTTCGGTGTGCCCCTTTATATCGCAAAATCTCATCGCTTACCCCTCCTCAAAATATGATTAAACATCGCCCTGACATCTATCTTCTCGCGCCATACGGCATACGCCAAGTATAGAACGATAAATGCAGTCGAAACGGTATATTGCAGAGCAATATTATCCAGCTCAATCCACTCCGCAACAAAGAATATCGCCAACGCCAACACAATATACTCTGCCATACGACCAAACTGATATGGCGTAGGATAGTACAACCTGTTCAGCAAAATGCTCACCGCCACCATCACCGCCTCAGCAGCAAAGCGACTCCACGCAGCGCCATAGTAGCCCATCTTAGGTATCAGCAATACACCAAAGCCCACCGAGCAGACCAAACCTGTTAGCGTTATCCACAAGGCGAACTTGGTCTTCTCCTCCCTCTTATACCAGAACGAGAGATTTAGCCATACTCCGCTCAAAATATTTGCACCAAGTACTACCGGCAAGATGTGTATTCCCTCGCGGAAATCTCGACCAACAATCAGCGCAAACACATCACGATAGAGGGCAATACCGAGGAAGATAAACATCGACACCATAACAAAGTATTTGAGTGCCGCAGCGTTCATCGCTTTGAACTCCTCTTTGCGGTAGTTTGCCAAGAAGAATGGCTCTGCCGCCAAGCGATACATCTGCGTAAAGAGCGTCATCACAACGGCAATCTTTGTGATTGCACCATAGATGCCGAGTTGCGCCAACGAGCCTTCGGGCACAAGATACTTTATGAGTTGTCTATCAATAAATTCGTTTGCCGTACCCGCTACACCCGATAAAAGCAGTGGCAACGAGTAGCCAAAAATCAGGAGCAATAACGCCCAATCAATTCGCAACGAGATGCGCCCCGAAGCAAAGACCACCGCCATAAGTGTTACGGCACTTGCCACGAGATTGGCAACAAATGCCCAACCCACGCCAAACTCCGAATCGAACAAGCCGACTGCCCAGAATGCCACCGCCAAGCCCACCTGCAAGATGATGTTGAAAAGTTTGAGCGACACGAAGGTCAATGCCCTACCCTGCTCACGAAGTCGTGCAAACGGAATACACGCCATTACATCGAGCATCACAATCGCCGCCACGGTAACGACATAGAGTGGATTTGCCACATACGCCTCGCCCATCAGAGCCGAAGCCTCATTGTGGAAGAGAGATACCACCGCAAAGAATAGCAACGAAGCCAACGAAGTTATGCCCCAAGTTGTAGCAAAGAGTTTGCGCTTGCCCTGCTCAATATCGCCACCCTCCGACTCCGCCTTTGCGGCAAAGCGGAAGTAGCTCGACTCCATGCCCATCGTAAGCACTACCAATGCAAACGGAATCAAGGCATAGACATCGGTGATGATGCCATACGACTCGACCCCGAAGATACGGGTATAGAATGGCGTCAGCAGGTAGCTCAGCATTCTGCCGAGTATGGTGCTGATACCATAGATAGCCGTCTGTTTTGCGAGTTTTTCGAGCATATGGTTTTCGGGGCTATTAGCTTTTCTCTTGCGCCCGTGCGTATGCGCACAAGCATTCAACTTGCAAAGATAAGAAAAACTTTTAGTTTTTCGGAGATAAATAGCAAAATTTAAGGAGGTAAGGAGAAATTTCACTATCTTTGCTAACGATAAGACCAAATTAAACCGTTGTGTATGAAAAAAATAATCGTTTGTTGCTTTGCAACAATTTTGGCCGTTTCGGCGAGTGCCGAGGAGCTGAAACTCACCGAGAAAAACATTGATAAAGTAATCAAGGCGCTGACTCTCGAAGAGAAGGCTCACCTTGTTGTCGGTGGCAGACACCTCGAACAAAACAAGGATATGGCAGGAGAGGTGGGCTATACAGGTCGCATTATTCCGGGCGCAGCGGGCGTAACCTACCCTGTTCCTCGTCTTGGCATTCCCGCTATCGTAGTAGCAGACGGACCTGCCGGATTGCGCATCTCGCCAAAGCGCGAAGGCGACTCGCAAACCTACTACTGCACAGGATTCCCTGTGGGTATTCACCTCGCATCAACTTGGAATGACGAGATTATCTACAATGTAGGTGAGGCAATCGGTCAGGAGGTTAAGGAGTATGGTGTTGATGTGTTGCTCGCACCGGGTGTGAACATTATGCGAAATCCACTCTGTGGTCGTAACTTCGAATACTACTCAGAAGACCCTCTTTTGGCAGGAAAAACTGCTGCCGCAATGATTAACGGAGTAGAGAGTCACGGCGTGGGAACATCGCTCAAACACCTTGCTGCTAACAACCAGGAAATCAATCGTTTGGCTAACGATTCACGCCTCTCGATGCGTGCTTTGCGAGAGATCTATTTGCGCAACTTCGAGATTGCTGTCAAGGAGTCGCAACCGTGGACAATAATGACCTCGTACAACTACATAAATGGTCGCCATTCGTCGGAAGACCCAGGTCTTCTTGAAACCATTTTGCGCGACGAGTGGGGCTTTGAGGGTCTGGTTATGACCGACTGGAACGGAGGTTACGATGTCGATAAGCAGATTGCCGCCGGCAACGACCTTATAATGCCGGGCAAAATGTTCCACTATGAGGGTATTTTGCAGGCAATAAAGGATGGAAGACTTACCGAAAGCGACCTCGATATTTGCGTGAAACGAGTTCTTGAATTGGTTGTTCGCACACCTCGTTTCCAGGGTTATAAGTTCTCGAATAAGCCAGATATGGATGCCCACGCAAAACTCACTCGTGAGGTTGCATCGGAGGGCTTCGTTTTGTTGAAAAACGACAATATGTCGCTCCCCCTCAAAGAGAAGAAACTGGCACTTTTTGGCGCAACATCATATAACTTCATCGCTGGCGGAAAGGGCTCTGGCGATGTAAACCGTCCTTATGTTGTCGATTTGCGCGAGGGTTTAATTAACAACGGTTTCGAGTTGAACAAGGAGCTCGACGCAGCCTATACCAAACATATAGCTGACGAGAAAAAGCGCCTTGCACCACAGAAGGCGTTGCGCAGGTGGTATGTTTACGACTTACGCCCTAATGAGTTGCAGCGTCCTCACGACGACATTATCAAGGCGGCTCAGTCTGATGCGGAGGTAGCAATTGTAACCATCGGCCGCAACTCGGCAGAGGCATTTGACCGCTTCGTTGAGCGCGACTTTATGCTTTGCCCCGACGAGGAGGCACTGCTCACAGCCGTAAGCCGTGAATTCCATAAGGTTGGCAAAAAGGTTGTCGTAATTTTGAATATCTGTTCGACTATGGAGATTGCATCGTGGCGTGATAAGGCAGATGCCATTCTCGTATGTTGGATGCCTGGTCAGGAGGGCGGCAATTCGGTTGCAGATGTGTTGCTCGGCAAGTTGTCGCCAAGTGGAAAACTTCCAACAACATTTCCTATCTGCTATGAGGATGTTCGTTCGGCAAAAAATTTCCCACGAAATGTACCTGAGAATGGCTTAAATCAGTCGCGTTTCAACATCTCGGAGGTGGGTAAGATTTACGATGTTAAGAACATTGACTACACCAACTACGAGGAGGATATCTATGTCGGTTATCGCGACTATGCAACCCGCAAGGTGGAGGTGGCATATCCTTTTGGATATGGATTAACCTATTCGCAGTTCGAGATGAGCAATATGCAGGTCAAGGAGTGCAAGGAGGGCTACAAGGTGTCGTGCGAGGTTAAGAACATCGGCTCGTTCCCGGCAAAGCAGGTTGTTCAGCTCTACTCTTCGGAGCTTGCACCAGAGGTTGACCGCCCTGCTATTGAGCTTCGAGGCTACAAGAAGACACCGCTTTTGCAGGCAGGCGAAAAGACTGTGGTTGAGATAGTTATCAAGAAGGATGATTTGATGACCTACAACGAGAAGGCAAACGCTTGGAAGCTCACCAAGGGCGACTACGAGTTGTTGCTCGGCTTCGATTCGCAGTCCCTTCCGTTGAAGCACAAAATCAATATTTCAAAGGAGGTCGTGAAGCCTGTTTCAACCGAGATGAAGCCTGCTTCGGGCGAGATTTTCATCAAGTAGTTAAAGGCGGTTAAAGATAGTTAAAGGTTGTTAGGGCAAAAGGCTCTGACAACCTTTTTTGTAAAAAAATCAAAAGTTTTCCGTTTTCCGTTTTCTGTTTTCCGTTTTTTTATCTACCTTTGCAGTCCGTATCGTGCACGCATACGCGAGCGCATACGCATAATTCACTAATTATTAACTTTTTAACGAGCGATTGTATCGCAAAATTTAATTGTATGGAGAATACAAAAGTAGCAGTCGAGAATTTCGATTGGGCAGCGTTTGAGAATGAGTCGGGCCTTTACAACCAGACTAAGGAGGAGATCGAGAAGGCGTATAGCGACTCGATGTCGAACATCGCAGTAGGCGAGACCGTAGAGGGTGTTGTTGCTGAGATCAACAAGCGCGAGGTAATCGTAAATATCGGCTACAAGAGCGAGGGTGTTATCGCAGCATCTGAGTTCCGTTATGACGCAGACCTCAAAGTTGGCGACAAGGTAGAGGTTTATGTTGAGTCGGTAGAGGATAAGGGCGGTCAGCTCCTTCTCTCGCACAAGAAGGCTCGTCAGCTCAAATCTTGGGATCGTGTTAACCAGGCGTTGGAGAACGACGAGATCATCAAGGGTTATGTTAAGTGCCGCACTAAGGGCGGTATGATTGTCGATGTATTCGGCATCGAGGCATTCTTGCCAGGTTCGCAGATTGATGTTAAGCCTATCCGCGACTACGATGTATATGTTGACAAGACAATGGAGTTCAAGGTTGTTAAGATCAATCAGGAGTACCGCAATGTTGTCGTTTCGCACAAGGCTCTCATCGAGGCTGAGTTGGAGGCACAGAAGCAGGTTATCATGTCGAAGTTGGAGAAGGGTCAGATCTTGGAGGGTGTTGTTAAGAACATCACTTCGTATGGCGTATTCATCGACCTCGGTGGCGTTGATGGTCTTATCCACATCACAGACCTTTCGTGGGGTCGCGTAAATCACCCAGAGGAGGTTGTAGCACTCGACCAGAAGTTGCAGGTTGTTATCATCGACTTCGATGAGACCAAGAAGCGTATCGCTCTCGGTTTGAAGCAGCTTTCGGCTCACCCATGGGAGTCGCTCGACGCTGAGTTGAAGGTTGGCGACACTGTTAAGGGTAAGGTTGTTGTTATGGCTGACTACGGTGCATTCGTTGAGATCGCACCTGGTATCGAGGGTCTTATCCATGTTTCGGAGATGTCTTGGAGCCAGCACTTGCGTTCGGCTCAGGACTTCATGAAGGTAGGCGACGAGGTAGAGGCAGTAGTTCTCACTCTCGACCGTGAGGAGCGCAAGATGTCGCTCGGCATCAAGCAGCTTTCGGCTGATCCATGGGAGGCTATCGAGGCTAAGTATCCGGTAGGCACAAAGTGCACTGCTAAGGTTCGCAACTTCACCAACTTTGGTGTATTCGTTGAGATCGAGGAGGGTATCGACGGCTTGATCCACATCTCGGATCTTTCGTGGACTAAGAAGGTTAAGCACCCAGGTGAGTTCACTCAGGTAGGTGCTGATATCGAGGTTGTAGTTCTCGA
>JAZQYJ010000050.1:0-1500 GCA_045633465.1 Alistipes sp. | reverse complement strand
CAACTCGCCAGCCTCGGCATACTTAACCAATACGGTACCACCGACGGACGAAAGGATACGACACTTTGAGATGCGGTCATCAAGGGCGGCAATCTGCGCCTCCAAAGCCACGGAGTTGTCGTTGATGGTAGAGGTATTTTTATCCAGCGTTGAGAGCGTGGCCTCCAACTGCCCCTCCAGGATTTTTATCTGCGCTTCAATGTCGTCTTTCTGCTTCTGTGTAGCTGCACCATCACTAAGCATATTATCCACGCGACGAAGTTCACTCTTCTGTTTTACAATCTGCTCTCGCAACGAGGCCACCTGCTTCTTCACATCGGGGCGAGAGGTGAGTAATGCCGACTGTTGCGCTATGAGTTGCTTGCGCTGCAGATGAAGTTGAAGGCTATCAATCGTGCCTACCGCCTGATTGGCCACAATTGTCATACCCTCCTCTATATCAAAGTTAAGAATTCGACCCGTAGCCTCTGATGATACAACCACCTCGGTAGCCTCGAATGTGCCCTGTGCGTCAAACTCCGCCTCCTTTCTGCACGCGAGGGCGAGCAGAGCCACAGCGATATATAATACCTTTTTCATATTCTATTGATTTAATGTTGTTTTAAGTCTATATGTTGCTTGCAAAAGTTCTATTTCGTGAGTGCTGCGTGCAAGAGATGCAGAGGTTTCATCGGTGATTTTTCGCAATAAGTCGGTTGCGTCAATCACTCCGTTTTCAAGTTGCGACTCTGCTGCCATACGCACCCTGCGCCGCAACTCCACGATACGAGAATCATCCGCAATGGCTTGACGCAGGCGAGCAATCTCGCCATCATCCTGCGTGATCTGCATCTGAGTATTAAAGAGGAAGACATCGCGCTGAACAGCAATCTGCTTTTCGGCAGCATTGAGTTTTTCGAGATTGTTCTTTTTAGTGTATAACGCTCCTATATTCCACGACATTCGCACACCTATAATGGCGTTTGGTGTCCACGCAGACGATACCATACTCTTAAACATATCCAACCCTGGATAGCCGTAGTAGCCTTGTGCAAATGCCGAGAAACGAGGCATCAACGATGCATTTATAGCCTTGCGCTGTGCCGTCAATTTACTCTCCTGAGCCTCGAAGAGAGCCAATTCGGGACGTGCCGAGGTGCAAGATTGGAGTTGCTGCATTGCAGGTCGTTCCAAATGTTCAGAAGTGAGCGGTTGCCCGATAAACACCTCTAACATGCGACGATAGCTCGTACGCGACGACTCCACCTGACCGAGCGTCTGTCGAGCAGAGAGCAACTCCGCCTCCACCGCATCAACATCGGCCTGCATAGCAACACCATTTTTATAATATGTTTGTAAACGTGCGAGATTGCTCGCAAGTACCTCAATCAGAGCCTCGGTCTGCGCCTTACGCTCATCGAGCAACAAGATACCGAAGTAGAGATTATCCACCCTCGACTGCAAGTCGTAGAGCGACACATCAACTCGACTCAGCTGCTCCTTGGCCTCCGCCTCGGCTAT
>JAZQYJ010000049.1:0-30699 GCA_045633465.1 Alistipes sp. | reverse complement strand
TACTGCCGGCAACGAGATGAAGAGGTCGCTCGGAGTAGTTGTCGAGAGAACAAAATTGTCAGGAAGCGAGTAGGTTATAACATTTCCACAACTCTCGGTAGCCGAAATTGCGGTAGTTTGACAATTAACCGCAAACTCACCCGCGATATTGTTTGTCGAAGTGATAACCACCTTCTCCAATACCACACCATCGTATGACGCCTTCAATGGGAAGCGCAAAATACCTGCAAGGTGATTCAACTTAATCTCATCGCCCTTCTTATCGACATAGCCACACATTGGCGCACTGTTGGTCGAGAATGTACCCTCGGCATAACTTTGCTCGGCAGGGAATTCTACAATCGGCTGCGAAGCCGTTGTTGATGCGCAATATGGGTAGGTGATGTAGTAAGGGTGGCTAAGTTCCGCCTTTTTGAAGGTAAAAAGTGCCGATGCACGATTATCTTCGTTGATTTGCACCTCGTCAGAGAGGTAGCCATTAACAACGAGCTTATCCCCCTCGCTCCAATAAACGGGGTAGCTTGTGCCCACTTTTTCGCCCAACGAGGTACGCGTTTCAGCAAGCGAAACAGCCAGAGTCGTACCCTCCTCGCCATTGCCGATACCGATGGCGTTATCGGTGGTTGTGTCGGTCTGACACGCTGTTGCAACCACTCCAATTGCAGACAGCAAAAGTAAAAATTTCTTCATAGTTTTATGCTTATTTGTAATGTGTTGATTATTAATGAATTACCCCCCCCCGATTTTTCGGGGAGGGGTAATGCGATACCCTTATTGCGAAATGTACCGCATTATATATATTAGTATGTTCTCAACTGGAATACAATCTTGTTGCAGTACAACTCGCCTTCGTGCAAGAGAATCGACGGAAAGTCGGGTTGATTGACTGCATCAGGGTGTACCTGGCACTCGATTGCCACGCCTGCGTAGTCCTCATAACGACTGCCCGACTTTGTGATAGGGCAGCCTCCCGAGAGCCAGTTGCCGGTATAGACCATACAGCCCGGTTGCGACGACAAGACCTTAACCAAACGACCTGTCTTTTCGCAGCGTAACTCGCCAACCTCGCCCAAGATGTTCTTCTGCCAGCCATCAACCACGAAGAAGTGGTCGTGGCCACGGAACAAATCGATATGGTTGAAAATCGAGCCTATATCCTTGCCAAGGCGGTTCCAATCGGTGAAATCCTGTGCCGAGCCCTTCATTTCGAGCAACTTGCCCGTAGGAATCTGCACCTCGTTAGCCTCCAATACATACTTTGCGTTGAGCTTCAACTCGTGGTCGAAAATCGTCTCGCCACTCGCCTCGCCCGCCAAGTTCCAATAGACATGGTTAGTGAGGTTTACAGGCGTTGTACCGTTGCTCTTTGCGAGGTAGGTGATTTCGAGGTTGTTCTCGTCGTCAAAATCGTAGATAGCCTCTACGGCCAATTCGTGCGGATAGCCTTGGTCGCCATCCTCCGATACCAACGAGAATACCACTCGGTTGGTCTCCACACGCGACTCCCACAACTTGTTAGCATAGCCCTTTGTGCCACCGTGGAGGTGATTAGGTCCATTGTTGATTTCGAGGCGATACTCTACGCCCTCGATGGTCATCTTACCCCCGGCGATGCGGTTGGCAACACGACCTACCGACTTGCCGCTTGCTGCACCATCGCCAAAGTAGCTCATTGGGTCCTTGTAGCCCAAGACTACATCGTCGATATTGCCATTGCGGTCGGCATATTTCACCGATACGATAGCTGCACCGACATTGGTGAGTTGCACCTCGCTACCGAGGGCATTTTTCAATGTATAGATGATTATCGCTTCGCCTTCGGGGGTTGCACCCCAAACATTCTGTTCAATAGTCATAGTAGTTCAGTTTTGAAGTTTTATTCAATCGGTTGAACATTTGCCAAGAGGTAGTCGATACGCTTCAAACACTCCTCCTTGCCGATGAACGAAGTTACATCGTACATACCGGGACCCTTGCCTGCACCAACCAAAGCCAAACGCAAGGTGTTCATAATCTGGCCCATTCCGTACTCCTTCTCGGTAATCCAAGCGTGAACAATCTGCTCGGTGTTCTCCAACGAGAAGTCGTCAATCGAAGCCAAGACCTCGCGTAACTCCGCCAAACGAGCAGGGTTCTCGCCCTTCCAATACTTCTTCAACTGCTTCTCCTCGTACTCGGTTGGAGCAACGAAGAAATACGATGTCAAATCCCACAAATCGCTAACGAAGGTTGCACGCTCCTTCATAATGAAGGCTGCCTTACCTGCCACCTCGTCAGAAACCTCGATGCCGTGCTCTTTGAGAATTGGCTGGTAGATTGGATACAACTCCTCGGCTGTCTTGGCGTGCATATACTGTGCGTTGAACCACTTTGCCTTATCTGGTTGGAAGCGAGCTCCCGCCTTCGATACTCTATCGAGCGAGAAAGCATCGATAAGCTCCTGCATAGAGAAAATCTCCTGCTCGGTGCCAGGGTTCCAGCCAAGCAATGCCAACATATTGATAAATGCATCTGCAAAGTAGCCATCTTCGCGGTAACCACGCGCAGTCTCGCCCGTAGTTGGCGATACCCAATGGAGTGGGAATACAGGGAATCCCATCTTGTCGCCATCGCGCTTCGACAACTTGCCACCGCCCGTTGGCTTCAACAAGAGTGGAAGGTGTGCGAACTCAGGCTGCGAGTCTGTCCAACCAAAAGCCTTGTACAAAAGGTAGTGCAAAGGCAACGATGGCAACCACTCCTCGCCACGAATAACATGCGAAATCTCCATCAAGTGGTCATCTACGATATTTGCCAAGTGGTAGGTTGGCAATGCATCTACCGACTTGTAGAGCACCTTATCGTCGAGAGTAGAGGTGTTAACCTCCACATCTCCACGAATCAAGTCGTGCATCTTGACAATCTCGTTCTCAGGCATCTTAAAGCGGATAACCCAGATGTCGCCACGAGGGATGCGCTCCTCGACCCCCTCCTTCGAAAGCGAAAGCGATGTCGGAAGGGTGGTGCGCACCTTGAAGTTGTAGGCAAAGGTTTCGCCTCGGCTCTCGTATTCTTTGCGGAGAGTGTCCAACTCCTCGGCAGTGTCGAATGCGTAGTATGCCCAACCCGCCTCGACAAGCTGTGTGGCGTATTTCAAGTATAGCTCACGACGCTCACTTTGGCGATATGGAGCGTGAGGACCTCCAACGCCGACACCCTCATCAATCTCGATACCGCACCATTTGAGCGACTCAATAATATAGTCCTCTGCGCCAGGCACAAAACGCTGCGAATCGGTATCCTCGATACGCAAAATCATCTTGCCGCCGTGGCGACGAGCAAAGAGGTAGTTATACAATGCTGTGCGCACACCACCAATATGAAGTGGTCCCGTAGGGCTCGGCGCAAAGCGAACTCTTACTTCTCTCATAATAATTTTTTTAGACGAAAGACGAGAGACGAAAGACGAGAGAATGCAAAATTCAGAAATAAATAATTCACAACTCTCAACTCTCAACTCTCAACTTTTTTACTCCCAAAGATTGCGTGGATATACGCCCTCCTCAATCAACTTCTCAATCTTGGCAACCAACATCGGCTTATCCTCCTTGTAGGTTACGCCAAACCACTGAGCAGTGGTTGAAAGCACCTTCAAGCGAGCATCTCCCGAAGCAACCAACTTATTAACCATCAATGGAATGAAGAACTCAGCTTTGAGGTTGGTCTTAACATCGTCAGAAGCGAGGAACTCCTTGAAACCCTCCTCCGAGTGAGCAAAGTAGTCAGGGGTAAAGCCAAAGAAGTTCATCGAAACAGGAGTGTTCTCTTCGAGTGGCTGGTCGTCGCCCAAGTCGTGGAATACGATAGTACCCTCAGCATTGCGCTCAATCTTTGTGCGCTCAACCATCGAGGTCAAGAAACGGTTTTCATCAACAGTACAAACACCACGCGATACGGTACCATTGTCCGACAAGGTCTTATTTACTTCGTAACCAATCATTGCATACTCGCCCTTTGCGCCGTCAAGCTGCGAAAGGTACTCGCCCATAACGCGATAAGCGTCGGTGCCATAGAAGTCGTCAGAGTTGATAACTGCAAATGGCTCGTGAACAGCCGAAGCACCCTGCATTACAGCGTGGTTAGTGCCCCAAGGCTTCTCGCGACCTTCCGGTACCGAAAATCCCTCAGGCAAGTAGTCTAACTCCTGAAATACGAAATCAACATCAATCTTGCCACCGAAACGCTCAGGCGAGAACATCTCCTTAAACTCCTTCTCGAATGAGTGGCGGATAACGAACACCACCTTACCAAATCCTGCGCGGATTGCGTCGTAAATAGAGTAGTCAATAATCGCCTCTCCGTTAGGACCAACTCCGTCCATCTGCTTCAATGAGCCATAGCGCGAGCCCATACCTGCGGCAAGCACCAAAAGTGTAGGTTTTACCATAATCTTAAAAGTTTTTATTGTTTATGAATTTTAATATGTTTTGCCTATTGAGTATAAAATACTCACAAAGATATATATTTTTCGCCATTTTACAAAATAAAAGAGAGGAAACCTAAATTTCCTCTCTATATAGTGCTGAATGTGGCTTTGTGCTACTTGGCGTGAGCCTCGAATTCTGCCACGATGTTGCCCAATACATCCTTTGCTACAACCTTAATTGTCGCATCGGGGTCGGCAGGGGTATATCGCCAAATGTGATAACCGCGCTTTGGACGCTGCCAATTTGCATTGTGGAGACGCTGTCCGATAGGGAGTTCGCCAGCCTCGCTCTTGGCATATGTCGCCCAATACCAATCGCGGTAGTTCAAATCGAAGCAACGCTTTACTACTTTGCCCTTTCCGCCTGTACTTTCAACGAACTTGCAACTGTATGCTCCCCAGATATTTACGAGAATTGCAGGTTTGTCCTCAGGGGTGATTTCTGCCACCTCAGTTTCGCGCTTTTGCTTGGTGCCGGTGCGCTCGGTGATAGGGTAGTTCCACTTATTGTTTCGGTTGTCATAGACACGATATTTTATGCCTTTATTTGGACCATAAGGAATGTAGGTGCGAGTGAATTTACCCTCCTTGAATGTGTAATCTACGATAGCCGCAGGGGTACCCTCGCAGTTATCGAACGAATACCACGCGGTACCCGCTGCCGAAGGGTGGATAAATTGGTAGAGAGGCTTGTTGTTCCACATCTTTTTGAGCGAGTGGTCAGCGTGGTGGTGTCCGATGAGAGCCACAACTTCGTAACCGTTGAAGTGTTCAAGCGTCTCCTCCAAATCCATCTGCTGCTTTTTGCCCGAGTAGCCAAAGAGTCCGCAGTGCGCAAGGAATACAATGCGGTCCACCTTGCTCTTGTCGAGCGCTGCAATGTCCTGTGCTAACCAATTGTGCTGGTAGTCGTCAAGACGATACCAATAGCCCTTGGTTGCGTTAGGGTCATTTGTTGGACCCGAATCCTTGGTGATTACGAAGGTGTTATCCACGACAACATAGTGCTCGCGACCGATATTGAACGAGTAGTACTCTGGGCCCAACTCGCGGTTGTAATCCTCGCGCGAGAGATAGACGGTTTCGTTGTCGAAGACCTCGCCCTTAGGTGCGTGGTTGTGGTCGTGGTTGCCAATGGCGTTGAAGATTGGGAAATCGACATCGGTGTCCTTCATATAGTCGCTGAATGAGTATCCCTCTGCACGACCTTTCCAGCCCGGGCGAGTGCCAGTTTGTGTCATATCGCCCAAGGCAACCATGTATACAGGGTGTCCGCACTGGGCAGCATATTCACGCATCATCGGCACGGCAGCCTCTTTGTAACGCTCGATGCTGCGGTGGTCAGCGTGTTTCTTCGGAATCTTTGCGGTAAGGTGGTGATCCGCCAAAGTCAAGATGGTGTAGACACTCTGATCAACCTTTGTGAGTTTGAAGTCGAACGACTGCTTCTTCGCCTTCGGATCAACTCGTTTGTAGAATTGTGGAGCATTGCCGATGCGCTCTACCTCGTATCCCGAAGGGATGGAGATGTGAACAAATTGGCAATGAGGGTCTTTTACCTTTGTAGGCAAAGAATATGCGCCATCATTGTCAGTTTTTGTGAGGTTGATGCCATCGGTTACAACCACACCGGCAATGCCTTTGCCATCGCATGTAACTCTACCTGTAATGCTCTTTTTTGCTGCGAAAGCAGACGATGCTCCTATAAACAATAGGGTGGCAATCGCAAGTAATATTCTCCTTGTATTCATAGTTTATTAGGTTTGTAAATCTCTATTTTCCAAATAATACATCCACAAAAGTAGTGATTTATTTCCAATAAATTCAATAATTCTCAACTTTTAATTCTTAATTTTTAATTTTTAACTTTTAATTCGTATCTTTACCGAGTTAATTGGATTTTTGGAAAAATGAGACTTTTTAAGAGGGTAAATTCGTGGTTTGGGAGCATTGTTCGCAAACGCCATATCTCCATTTTGGATAATGAAGAGGAGCAGTGGCACGCCGATCTCTCGCCTATGATGCTTACGACGATAGGCATTGCAGTTGTAACGCTCGTATTCGGAGTGCTGTTGGTGCTCGTAGCATATACTCCGTTGCTTGACCTTATGCCGGGCTATCGTACCAATGCAGGTCGTTCGAGAGAGATGCTTATTCGTAGTATTGTGCGTATCGATTCGTTGGAACGAAAGATGAACGATATGCTCACATATAACGAAAATCGTATTCTGGTTGTGAGTGGCAAGACTCCCGCCATGCAGTCGGTCAAGAATGACTCTTTGCATCGCAGCAAGATATTTGTTGCACCCTCGAAGGCAGACTCATTGTTGCGTCAAAAGATTGAGAATGACGAGAGGTATCGCCTAAACGACTCAAAGCCTAATGCTACCATACAAAATGTACTGAATGCCGTTTCGCCTATGTATGGACTTATCGCCGAGCGTTTTAACTCTCACGGTCTGCTCGGAGTACGCATAAATGGAGCAAAAGATGCACAGGTGTCGGCTATTGCCGATGGCGTTGTGGTATCGAGCGAATGGTCGCCGGAGTCGGGCAATAGTGTGATAATTCAGCACAAGGATAACTACCTTTCGGTATATCGTCATCTCTCGGGAGTGCTCCTGTCGAGAGGGGAGCGTGTGCAAGGAGCACAGGCAATCGGCTATGCAGGTAGCGATAAGGATGCCGAACTCTCGATGCTCGAATTCGAGTTGTGGCGTGAGGGCAAGGCGGTAAACCCCGAACTTTACATTATATTCTAATAGAAGCAAATGGAGAAACAAAGACTCTCAATACTCGGTTCTACGGGCTCAATCGGAGTGCAGACTCTCGATATTGTGCGTGAAAATCCCGACCGCTTTGAGGTCGTATCGCTTACGGCACACAAAAATTGGAAGCAACTTGCCGAGCAGGCCATTGCTTTCGATGTCGATACGGTGGTGATTGGCGATGAGCAATACTACAAACCACTATGTGAGGCGTTGGCAAACTATCCGATAAAGGTCTTTGCCGGCGACGACTCGATTGCTGCGGTCGCTGCCGCGGGAAACTGCGATACGGTTGTCAATGCTTTGGTCGGATATGCGGGACTCGTGCCTACGGCTCGTGCTATCGAGGCACACAAGCGTATCGCCTTGGCAAACAAGGAAACTCTGGTCGTCGGTGGTGCTACGATTATGCCGATGGCTATTAAGCACAAGGCACCTATCTTGCCGATAGACTCTGAGCACTCGGCAATTTTTCAGTGCCTTATAGGCGAGAACTCGCCTTTGCGACGACTCATCATCACTTGTAGCGGAGGAGCTTTGCGAGATGTGCCGAAAGAGCAATTAGAGCATATCACAGCCGAGCAGGCTTTGCAACACCCTCGTTGGGATATGGGAGCAAAGATTACGATAGATTCGGCAACGCTCGTAAACAAAGGCTTCGAGGTTATCGAGGCGCATTGGTTGTTTGGAACACCTGCCGAGAAGATTGATGTAGTCGTTCATCCCGAATCGATTATCCACTCGATGGTGGAGTTCGAGGACGGCTCGATTAAGGCGCAGATGGGCGAGCCCGATATGCGTACACCTATAAGCATTGCACTGATGTACCCGGAGCGTGCAGTGCGTAATACGCCACCATTTGACTTTACAAAAAATGCCTCACTCACATTCCGTGAGGTGGATAATGAGCGTTTTCCTGCGCTCGGTATTGCCTACGATTGCTTGCGTCGTGGAGGCTCGGCAGCGGCTACAATGAATGGAGCAAACGAGGTGGCAGTGGCAGCATTCCTCAAAGGCCAGTGCCGATATACGGATATTGTCGGAGCGATTGAGTACGCTCTCGAAAAGGCTCAATTTTCAGTTATGCCATCGCTCTTGGACTATGCTGATATTGACGCCGAGTCAAGACGATTGGCAAAAGAGTTCTTGAAGTTATAGACGATGGTTGAGAATAGTGATAGAGCGAAAATCGTAGTCCGCACGACCTACTACCTTACGACTTTGGTCTCTCTTGGGTTGTCGGTATGGGCACTCTACTACGCCTATCTATATTTCAATCTTCCACTTGTTCTTTGGATATTTCTCTACATCCTCATCGCTGCATACTTAGTCGGTATGGGCATAATTGCCTATCAAAAGCGAGGCTTTGCGAGGGCAGTAATTCACAGCCTGGCATTTCAACTCATTCCGCTGTGTGGCGCAATATTGGTTTTCTCTCTTGTTTCGCGAGGCGATACCTACAAGCCGACACCCGGGAAGCCTAACACCTACGAAAGGGCGTTCAACGATATGCAGAACAAGCAGAAGGCGGCAGCCTTGGCGAATGGACTTGCCCCCTTCAAGTCGAGGGCAGAGATTGAGGAGAACTATGGTAAATTGCGCCTTACACGCAAGTTGGTGCGCATCGAGAGCAACCCGAAATATGTGGTGCGCGAATTGACAAGTTCTTCGCCCTATGTGGTGCCGAAGGTGCGAGATTTGCTCGAAGATATAGCGGTGCGCTTTCAGGAGAAGACACAGTCGAAGGCTCGATTTATCGTTACGAGCGTGTTGCGCACCGAGGAGGATGTAAAGAAGTTGCGCAAGACGAATGTGAACGCATCGACCAATTCGTGCCACTGCAACGCCACAACGATAGATATCTCGTATGTGCGTTTCTCGCCTGACAAGGTTAGACCTCGCAACGAATACGAACTACGCTTGGCATTGGCGCAGACGCTACACGAGCTTCGCAAGGAGGGACGATGCTATGTTAAGATTGAACGAAAGCAATATTGCTACCACATAACCGTTAGGTAATTATAACAGAAAAACAATATGGAAATTTTAGTAAAGGTTTTACAGTTTTTTATGAGCCTCACTCTGTTGGTGGCTATTCACGAGTTCGGACACTTCATTGTGGCACGAATTTTCAAGATTCGTGTCGAGAAGTTCTACATCTTCTTCGATGCGGGCTTTGCATTGTGGAAGAAGAAGTGGGGCGATACGGAGTATGGCTTGGGCTGGTTACCTCTCGGTGGCTACTGCAAAATTGCGGGTATGGTCGATGAGAGTATGGATAAGGAGCAGTTGGCTTCGGCTCCGCAACCGTGGGAGTATCGTGCAAAACCGGCTTGGCAACGCTTTTTGGTGCTTGCGGCAGGTGTTACGATGAATGTTATCTTGGCGTTCTTTATCTACTGCGGTATCTCGTTCTCGTATGGCTCGCAGTATATCTCGAATGAGGATATGATTTATGGCTACGAGTTCTCGCAGAGTGCCGAGCAGTTGGGCTTCCAAGATGGCGACCGCATCGTAACTATCGGCGGCGAGAAGGTCGAGAATATCAACTCTATACTCGGCAAAATTCTCCTTGCAAAGGAGGGTTGCGAGGTGGAGGTTGTTCGTGGCGGTGCAGAGCATAAGTTCTTGCTCAACAACGAGATACTCAATCTGATGCGTAAGGATAACACTTTCGAGAAGGAGCGTTTGTACTCGCCACTTATTCCATTTGTGATTGATAGCATCGCTTCGCCTGCCGTTGCCGAGGCTGGCTTGCAGAGGGGCGACCGCATTATCGGCATTGGCGAGGAGTCGTTGCCATACTTCAACCACTACGCTGACCGCCTTGCGAAGTTGGCAGGCACGACTGCCGACATTAAGGTTTTGCGTGGCGCAGATACTTTGTCGTTGGCTCTGCCTGTGAATGCCGAGGGTAAGTTGGGCGTTATTACCGAGAATTTCTTCAAGTTGCGCACCGAGGAGTATGGCTTCTTCGAGTCGTTTGGTGCGGGCGCACGACTGACCGCCAAGACGATTAAGAACTATTGGGATCAGTTGGTGCTTATCGTTAAGCCTGACACCGGTTTGTATAAGCACGTGGGCGGCTTTATCGCTATCGGCAATATCTTCCCTTCGGAGTGGGATTGGCATCAGTTCTGGTCGATGACAGCGTTCTTGTCGATTATCTTGGCGGTGATGAATATCATTCCTATCCCCGGACTCGATGGCGGACATATGATATTCACCTTCTGGGAGATGATTACAGGCCGCAAGGTTAGCGATAAGGTACTCGAAGTGGCACAATATATCGGTATGGCGTTGATTTTGGCACTCGTCATCTTCGCCAACGGAAATGATATCTACAAACTATTCAAGTAGGGGCGTTAACGGCGTTAGAGTCGTTAGAGAGAGCCGAGCAGTTTTTTATGCTCGGCTTTTTTTTATTCTCCCTATTCTCATTAAATTCCCTATGCTCCCTATGCCGGGTATCGTTTTCGATACCTATGGCATCGAGGAATTGCTCTCTTTGATTATTTGGTCGAATAGGTGTTCTAACTCTGCGGCTAATCGCCAATCATTTCCGAGGTGCATCTCTATGCCCTCACGATTTATACCTTTGAGGTTTACGAGTAAAGTATAATCGTGGATAAGTCTGTCATCATCTCGATGTATATCAACCGATGTCTTTTTGGAGGCTGTAACACCACCTATTATTGCGCCGGTATCTCCACCCCAAAATGCACCTTCGAGCGCTCGACCGATTAAACTACCTTCATTAGTACGGGTTTTAATATCTCCGCATATTTCTCCATTCTTTATGAAGTAATTATCTATCAACTTATACGATGCTATATCAGCAAATGGAAATTCTACATCGCTTATACACAAGATTTTGTGTGCAACAAACAACGCAATGTAACCATTAAGAGTACAGTTCTCTGGGCGTATAACTCTATCCGGTGCTCCGTATTTTGCAGTCAGAGAATTCAACACATTGTCTATATCGGTTTTCATGATTTCATTGCTATTTGCATCACCATCTTCTACTATATTATCAGTCATTGAGTTTTTTAAGGCAATGACACCAAACGCAACGATTAATACAATAATTCCAACAAACAATATTGCACCTATATTCTCTACAATTAGAGCAAGCATAACAAAAAATACTACAAAAGAGGTTATACCGCCCGTAAGATTTGTTCTCATTTATTACTCTATTTTAGTGATGGTTATACCTTCGATGTGTGTATTGACATGTGAGATAAAACTCTCGAATCTTCCACCCTGGATACTCTTACCCCATTGATTGTCTATATAGAAAACTCCATTGGTTGGCAATCTTGACTCAAAAACTCGAGATAAATCACCCACCTCTTCTCTATATTTAATCACTTTTAACCTAGAATTTTTATTAAAGTCAAATAAACTCTTTAATTCTTTAACAGTTATATTTGGGTGCTGTTTAACATATAGATTAATTACAGCTTCAACCATACTTCTTTTAGAATACTTGCCTTTACCGTTAATGGCATACTTTGAACGATCATGAACAAAAGTATTTGTTGTCCTTTCAATTATTGATGGCTTATAATTATCATTGCTATCATTATTCTCAACAACTTGTGGCTGTTTAGCAATTAAATCAACAAAGTGTCGTTTCACTACTTCTGAAAAATATACAAAGAGTTCCTGCGAAAGTTCTTTTCCACAAACTTTTTCTATAAAGAAATTCACTAAATCTTCAGAAGGAGAGTGGAGTTCGTTTTTGATTGTGTTCTTTAATTTAGTAGCCAAGTCTTCCGTATCTTTGCGTTTTCTTGCAGCATTCCGAATACGCTCAGCATCAAAGACAGACTTGTGAAATTTCTGAATTTCATCTATTTGCCAATCTTCGATATTTGTGAGATCAATCTCTATAAATGGCTTTTCATCCATTATATTTGGTTTTACAAGGTCTGTAAAAAATTGATATGTAATACCATTGGTTAAAATCGCAAACTTTGCTTCGGATACACTAAAATATCGAAATAGCTGATTGTAGTGAGTAGATAGATTTTCGCCATAACGCTTGCATTCTATCAAAATAATAGGCTCACCATTATTCAATATGCAGTAATCGACTTTCTCACCTTTCTTTATCCCTACATCACAATGCATTTCAGCCTTAACCTCCAATGGATTAGAACTATCATATCCCATTAAGCGAACAAACGGCTTAATCAAAGAGTCTTTTGTCTGCTCTTCATTATGCAATAGGTCTTTATAAGCAATTATGCGTTCTGATAAATCTTTAATAGACTCCTTGAAATCCATAGTTTCCTCATTTTGCCCACCAACCCCCGAATGTGCGGTTATTATAAAAAGAAAGTGTGAGGTTGATTTTCGTTTATTTGATAGAAGGTTCTGACAAAACCTTTGAGAAGATAAACGATATAAAGCCCCACACTTGAATAGTATGGGTACGCCAAAGTTGGCATAGCATCATAACTATACAAGAAATGAGTGCTATTCGCTGTTCCTTCTCATTGAAAACTGTCAGATTCTCTATCAAGAACAATACGAAAAACACTTTCGTAATATGTCTGCAATCCGAGGACTGCACTACAAATATAGTAACTATTTTTCATAAATCGTAAAAATCTTAATTCTTAATTCTCAATTTTAAATTTTTAATTCTTAATTTTGTACCAAGCAAAATTAAGTACTATGGCAGAGGCAAAGAAGGCTTATGTTTGTCGGGAGTGCGGTTACGATGCGCCGAAGTGGCTCGGTAAGTGCCCTTCGTGCGGTGCGTGGAACACTTTTGACGAGTTGGTAGTGGCGAAGAAGGGCTCTTCGGTGGCTGCGGCGGTAACATCGTCAGCAGTACCAAAGGCTAAGCCACAACGAGTGCAGGATATCAAGACGGGCGAAACAAAGCGCATAGATGTAGGTCAGAGCGAGGTCAATCGTGTGCTTGGTGGCGGTTTGGTGCCAGGCTCGGTTATCCTTGTGGGCGGTGAGCCGGGTATCGGAAAATCGACTCTCGCACTGCAACTTGCATTGGCAGACAACAACCTGCGCACGCTCTATGTGTCGGGCGAGGAGTCTGCTGAGCAGATAAAGATGCGTGCCGAGCGACTCGGCATTCACAACGAGGAGTGCGTGGTCTATACCGAAACTTTGCTCGAAAATATCGTTGCGCAGTGCGAGGCGATAAAGCCCGATATGGTGGTTGTCGATTCTATTCAGACCATCTACACCGACTTGGTTGATGCCTCGGCGGGCAGTGTGTCGCAAATTCGTGAGTGTGCCTCTACGCTCCTGAAATATGCCAAAGGTAGCGGCACACCTATATTTATAATTGGTCATATCACCAAGGAGGGAACAATTGCGGGTCCGAAGATCTTGGAACATATTGTCGATGTGGTGTTGCAGTTCGAGGGCGATGGGAATAATACTTATCGCATCTTGCGAGGTATCAAAAATCGCTTCGGTGCGACCTTCGAGATTGGCGTATTCGAGATGCTCGAAAAGGGGTTGCGCTCGGTGGAAAACCCTTCGGAGGTGCTTTTGTCGCACTATGACGAGCCACTATCGGGTATTGCCGTAGCGGCTACGGTAGATGGCATTCGCCCATACTTATTGGAAGTGCAAGCGTTGGTAAGTCAGGCGGCATACGGAACACCTCAACGCAACGCTACGGGCTACGACTCACGCCGAATGAATATGTTGCTTGCGATTTTGGAGAAGCGAGTAGGCTTGAAGATGTTCCAGAAAGATGTATTCCTCAACTTTGCGGGTGGCTTCAAGGTGTCGGACCCGGGTTTAGACTTGGCAGTAGTTGCGGCGGTGCTGTCGTCATACTTTGACCGCCCGATAAACGAGGGGTTGGCTCTTGCTGGCGAGATTGGTCTGTCGGGTGAGGTACGCCCTGCACCACGCACCGAGCAGCGCATCAGCGAGGCGGCACGATTGGGCTTTAAGAAGATTGTCGTTTCGGGTTACGCCTCGTTGCCGACCAAAAAGGTTAAGGGCATCGAAATCGCCCGCATCAATACGGTCAGCGAATTGGCTCGTCACCTCTTCGCAGGACAAGAGGTAGAGTAGAGCGAAATCTGCATATACAACAAATGCCGAGCAGTTTTGCTCGGCATTTGTTTTCTGCTACTGCTTGTTTAGTACTGCTCTTTTTCGTTAGGGAATTCGCACGACTTTACATCCTCTACATAGTGCGAGATAGCCTCGGTCATAACGGTATAGAGGTCGGCATAGCGACGCAAGAAGCGTGGCGAAAAGCCCTTGTTAATGCCGAGCATATCGTGTACCACCAACACCTGACCGTCGCAAGCACCACCTGCACCGATACCGATTGTCGGAATCGAAAGTTCCTTCGATACTCGCTCTGCCAATGCCGCAGGAATCTTCTCCAAAACGATTGCGAAGCAACCTGCCTCCTCCAACAACTTGGCATCACGCACCAACTTCTCTGCTTCAGCCTCCTCCTTGGCACGAACGCTGTATGTGCCGAACTTATGGATAGACTGCGGAGTGAGTCCGAGGTGTCCCATAACCGGAATACCAGCCGCCAAGATGCGCTTTACCGAGTCGAGAATCTCCTCGCCACCCTCCATCTTCACAGAGTCGGCTCCGGTCTCCTTCATAATGCGGATAGCCGAGTCGAGTGCCGCCTGCGAGTCGCTCTGATATGTACCGAAAGGCATATCGCACACAACCAATGCACGCTCCACGGCACGAACTACCGACGATGCGTGGTAAATCATCTGGTCGAGCGTAATAGGTAGGGTAGTCTCCCAACCCGCCATCACATTTGCTGCCGAATCGCCTACAAGAATTACATCTACGCCAGCCTTATCGACAATCTTCGCCATCGAATAGTCGTATGAGGTGAGCATCGAAATCTTCTCGCCTCTATCCTTCATCTCTTTGAGTCGTAGTGTCGTAACGGCTCTTACTTTGCTCTCTACTGACATCTTTGTTCTCTGAAATGATTAAACATGACGCAAAATCTCGTCCAAGCCGTTGAAGTGATTTTTGTAGTCCTCCAACGAACGCTGAATAACCTCGTAAGCCTCTTCACGACCGAATACATCGGTAATTTCAACCTTCTTCTTCTGAGGCTCCGAATCTGGCATATCCTTATAGGTGAGGAAGTAGTGCTTCAAACGGTTGATAACACCCTTTGGCAACTCCGAAATATCGTTGTAGCCACTATAAGTTACATCGTGGCGCAATACGGCTATAATCTTGTCGTCAGCCTCGTTGCCGTCCAACATACGGAAACCTCCGATTGGTCGAACATTTACAATGATGTCGCCGTGTGCAATATCACGCTCGGTCAATACGCAGATATCGAGAGGGTCGCCGTCACCAACAATCTCGGTGCGACCACTCTGCTGCATACAATACTCCGCCACGCTCTCGCCACAGAAACTCTGCGGAACAAAGCCATAGAGCGCAGGAATAACATTTGAATATTTCTGTGGGCGGTCAATTTTGAGATAACCGCTGACTTTGTCCAACTCGTACTTTACGGTGTCGGTAGGCACCATTTCGATAAATGCGGTAATCACTTCGGGAGCCTTATCGCCCACCTCGATACCGTGCCAAGGGTGCGACTTGTAGCGCAAACCCATCAATCTTGCAATAGGGTCGTTAATTTTGTTTCCCATAGTATAATCTGAATTTATGTTGTTACTCTTTGTTACTTTGCGTTATGTAGCGCATAAGTCATATCTGTTCCGTCGGTAATTTTCGAGCAAGTATATACATTACCTTTTCGGTCGGTTGCGCGGACTTCGACCTTTGCGCCTTTGTCTTTCAATTGATACTTCCACAACTGATAGCAGTGCTTGTAGTACAGACCTCCATTGTTCATTCCGAGGTGTCCGCAGAGCACTCCTACTGCCCAGAAGTCGCAACCACACTCTACGCCGACAGGTGGTCGCTTAGGGTCATCATAAACATAGTTGCCGATAAGTTCATCGTATGGTACCGAGAAGTTGTATTTCGACAAACTTGTCATCTTACCCGAATACTCTCCGTTCTCGTAAACCTCTACAATCCACGCAGTATCGGAGTTGAATACATTAGCCAAGAGGATGTCGTCGCCATAACCAAATTGATAGAAGCCCTTTGTTCCGTTCTTGTTTGCGTCGCCAGCCGGAATAGCTGCACCCGTAATGGCGTTGCCGCGATAGAGTCGTATCTGGTAGTCGCGCGAATTCATACCCTCGGGATAACCTTTGTAGTACCAATCCTTGATGGTATTGCCATCGAAATGATATACTCCATAGCCGTTCGGAACACCATCACCATTTATATTACTTGTCCATGTTGCACCATCAACGGCCGCCTGAGCATGCTCATAAATCTTGTGAGGAGAGCTGCTTACCAATGTATGGTCGTAATTTCGCATATAGTGGGTGTGTCCGGATATTACATGCGCCTCGGCAAATTCGTCAAGCAGGGAGAGTACCTCCTGTCGATACGAGCCATCGCCAAGTTTTCCTCCATTGTAGATAGGAATATGGACACATAACACTACAATTTTGTCCTTCGGTACAACTGCCAAATCGGCTTTCAACCAGTTGTACTGCTCCTCCGAGAAAGCCGTATTGTATATCGAGGCATCATCGCCTTGTACCCACTGAATGTCGCGCATACCTACGATGTGTGCATCGCCACGGTTGAACGAGTAGTTGATAGGTCCGAATGTATCCTCGAACATTCGTTGTATGTTAAGGTTTAATTCGCGATGGTCGTTGCCCGCTACGGGGTGCTTTGCTGTCATATAGCAGTTGTCGTGGTTGCCCATAACTTGAAATACCGGCATACCCATCTTGTCTGCGTGCATAGCATCTCGCATAGCAGGTAGAATTGTATTTGTTAGATCGGTTGAGCCCATCGAGATAACATCTCCCAAGGTGATGCCATAACAAGGCTTACCGAGCGACTGAGAGTATCTCCTAATCTCGGGAACAGCCTCTGTCGAGAAACGCTCGATGTGTGATGTTTTGCTTACTTGTGGATCAGCAAAACCAAAGAGCATAAACTCATTCTCCTTGCCTTCTGGGAGTCGCTCCAATGTGAAGTTAAATACTTCGCAAACGCCCGGATAACTCTTGAAGAAGCAAGGCATACCATGTTTGTTGGTTTGAACCTTATACTCGGCAGGGGTAGAGATGAATACATACCACGCATCTTGCGAGATGTCCAACTTGTAGAAACCCTCCTCGTCTGTTGTAACGACCGAGAAACCGTCACTCACGGCAACGCCTGCTATCGGAGTATTATCTGTGTCGCGAACATAACCATAAATTGTAGGATAGCGATGTAAGAATGTATCCTCTTCGGTTATAAGTGGTTGCAGCGTACCTACGGCATTTTGCTGGAATGTTATAGGTTCAAATTCGCGTATAACACCTGCTTTTATGCTCTCGGAGTACCATTTCATCGTCATTTTGTGACCTTCGGGAGTTGCGAATTCTACATTGCATGACCCAATCTGTGTCGCAGGAAGTGCAATGTGAAAGAGATTCTTTTCCTCGGTCGAAAGAATATATCCCTCGGGCAACGAATATACAATAGATGTAGTTGTATTTGTTGTAGGTCGAAGGCTGCCATTGCTTGTGTCAACAGAGAACTCACCGGCTATTCGCTTGCCACTTTCCGATGTTACGGTTATGGTTGATAACCCGATATTTTCCGCTTTGGCAACCATTTCGAGGCAAAGAAAACCTGTGAGGTGTTTCAGCACCGGAGCTTTGCTGCTACTCTTTTGCATTACGCCATACATCGGTACATTATCTACCGAGAATGAGCCATCAGTATGGCTTTGCTCTGCCTGAAAAACAACTTTTGACGACTCTGCGCTATTTGCCGAGTTGTGTGGGTATATGATTGTGAGCGGATATGTCAAGCTGCTCTCTCCGAAATGGAATGTCGCCGTCTCGGGTTTGTTTTTGTCGATGACAATACTGCTTGACGGAGTTCCATTGACCGAGATGCAATCATCTTCGGACCAATAGATATGGTACTCGTTGCCCACTTTGTTACCCACAGTAGTGCGTGATACGGTTGGCAAAGAGACGCTCAGTGTGACCTCTTCCGGAACCTCGGGATCTGGCGAAGAGATGGAGTCGTTGCTTATGGTACAAGATGTGGCAAATGCCGCTACCAATAATGCTATGAGATTAAATTGCTTCATATGTTGCTTTATGGCTTAAATGCGATGTGTGTATCACGATAATCGGTCAATTTTGTCTCGGTATATTCATTGCCAAAGCAGTCAATTGCTCGAACCATGATGTTGGTACAGTTCGGATTTTTGAGTCTATATTGGTAGAGGTGTTTGCACTCTGTCCAACCTCGACCCGAAGATGTTGTTTCGTTTAAGCTCAAATGAGCACCCGTTACCCACAAGTCGTACGATGATATGACGCCGTCAGCAATACGACGAGGATCATCCATGGTGTAATTTCCTATCAAGTTACTGAAAGAGACACTGGTATGTTTAACTTGTGTCATATTACCCGAGTAGATGTTGTCTTCGTAGACCTCTATCTTCCAGGTGCTGTCTGCATTATAGACATTTGCCAATAGAATATCCTCTCCGAAATTAAACTGATAATATCCCGAATATGTGGATTTGTCGTTCTTTGTCGTACCTGTAATGGCATTTCCGCGATAGAGGCGCATTTGGTGCTCTCGTGTATTCATACCTTCGGCATATCCCATATAATACCAATCGGAGAAGGTGTTTCCCTCACAAATATAGACGCCATATCCATTTGGTGTTCCATCGCCACAGATGTTCGATAGCCACCAAGAACCGCAAACGGTGCCCATATTGTGCTCGTAGATATTGTACTTGGTGTGTATATGGTTGTATTGAATATGCGTGTGTCCCGAGATGATATGTGCTTCTGCAAACTGGTTAAGCAAATCGTGCACTTCCTTGACATAGTGGCCCGTTGCTCCGCTATTGTTTATGCTACCGTAGAGCGGAATATGAACACACAATACAACCATCTTGTCTTTTGGTACGAGAGCCAAATCCTGTTTCAACCACTCGTACTGCTCTGGAAGAAATCCTTTTACATATTTGGCAGTGGTAGTTTTGTCCCGATACACGATGTCGCGCATGCCGATAATGTGGATATCGCCTCGATTGAATGAGTAGTTGATAGGACCAAACATCTTCTCGAATGCACGCTGAGCCTTTATCTCGAAATTGGCGTCGGTCGCAGTCTCGTCTTTGTGGAAGTTTGAACAATCGTGATTACCCATAACCTGGAAGACCTGCATTCCCACATACTTAGAGCGTAAAGCATTTTTCATATCGCTCATGTATGGCACTGCGCTTTTTGAATCGGAGGTGGATACCACATCTCCAAGAGTTATTCCGTAGCATGGAATATCAAACGACTTGGCATGAGCCTTAATGGCAGGTGCCGCCTCAGTTTTGAATCGGGTTAAGCCGGTGTTGTTTGACACCTGAATATCGCCAAATGTAAAGAGGGCGAATTTATCCTCCTTCTTTCCGTCTGGCAGATACTTCAACTCAAAGTTATACTCTGTTTTGTTGTGTTCCAAGGTGGAGTAGAACAGTGGTCCTGTATCGCTTGTTATAATTTCGCAATTTGCAGGCGTGGAGTAGAATACATAATATGCGTCTTTGTGCCTTGGCAGCATATATAGACCATCCTTGTCGGTTGCCGCAACAGAGAAACCGTCGCTGACAGCAACATTGCTGATTGGCTTGCCGCTGGCTGCGTCGTATGTGTAGCCGTAGATGTAGCCATCTGGAATACTTAAATGGCGTGTGATGTTGAGGTTGTCAATGCAGACCTGCTTTGCACTGTCGGTAGTTCGTATCTCGCAGTAGCAATCTGCTGTAACATCATCAACCAATACCGAACAAGTGCTCCATGCTACTTTGCCATCTACGCCTTTTAGGCCAAACTCTTTGCTTTCGAGTTCGGAACCATCGCCCTTTAATACTAAAAGTTTGACTTTACCTCCATTGGCTTGCAGTGAGCCAACAAATATAGCGGCATTAAAGCTAATCTCTACGCTCTCGGTTTTATCTTCGAGTTTCGATAGTGCAGGGGTGCGAAGTATACCCTCGCTATTTCTGTTTCCAAGTCGGATATATCCGGGCATAACGCGAGCCTCCTTGGTCGTAGGCCAACCCTCGAAGCCCATAAGTTTGAGCATTGCCGGTTTGTATTTGGATAGCAAACCTCCGTGGTCGTCAATGTTTGTCGAAGGCTCAGAATCCTCTATTGCATCGGTTAAAGACTCGATGATATAGGTTTCGGGCTTTTTGCTCTCTGTAAGTTTGACACCGGCTGCTGCGTTGATGTAGTCGTATCCCCAGAAGAGGTTGTCAAAGTCCTGCGACAGCACCTCTCGACGGATGAGCTCTGCCGAGAGAGAGACCTCGAAAGGAGTTGATTTGTATCCCAAAGCATTCTCTATACAGATGTAGTACTTGCGACTTGTGTCGAGATACGGCACCGAAAATCTCTTCTCTTTCTTCTCATCGAATACGAGATTGTACGACTGGTGTAAATCCTGGCAAGCGGCGTCGGTATAGACACTTAATGTATAATTCTTGTTATCACCTTTGTCATCAATCCAAGATATGGTCGTTCCTGTGGTGGAGGAGGTTATTTGTGTGATTTTGATGCGAAACTTATCCGAGTCGGAGACGCCTTGGTCTTTCACGGTACATGCTGTCGTCGCAACGATAATTGTTGCAATGAGTAGGATTAAACCACTAAATTTAGGTTTCATGAGTTATGATTGATTTATAATTTTATTATAACTGCGCAAAATTATCTCTTTTTTACTATATTTGCAAAGATTTTAAGACAAAAACATTTTTACAAGATGAAAAAAGCATATGTTTTTCCTGGCCAAGGTGCGCAATATTGTGGAATGGGAAGAGATTTATACGAAAGCAATGAGGAGGCTCGAATGATGTTCGAGTCGGCAAATGAGATTCTCGGCTTTCGTATTACCGATATTATGTTTGACGGAACGGCTGAGGAGTTGAAGCAGACAAAAGTTACACAACCGGCTGTCTTTCTCCACTCGGTAATATTGGCAAAAGTGCTTGGAGTAGAGCCTGTTGCGGTTGCAGGACACTCACTCGGAGAATTCTCGGCATTGGTCGTTGCCGGGGCATTGTCTTTTGAGGATGGCTTGCGACTTGTGGCAAAGCGAGCTATGGCTATGCAGAAGGCTTGCGAGATGGAGCAGGGAACGATGGCGGCAGTGCTTGCATTGCCCGATGCGACAATCGAGGCAGTTTGCGAAAGTGTTGATGGTGTGGTTGTTGCAGCAAATTACAACTGCCCCGGTCAGCTTGTTATCTCGGGTGCTGTCGAGGCAGTAAATGAGGCTTGTGCGAAGATGAAAGAGGCTGGTGCTCGTCGCGCCTTGCCACTTCCCGTGGGTGGAGCATTTCACTCTCCGCTTATGGAGCCTGCACGCAGAGAGCTGGCGGAGGCGATTGAAAATGCCGATTTCAGAACGCCTATATGCCCGATATATCAGAATGTAGATGCAAAACCACACACAAATCCCGAGGAGATTAAGCAAAATCTTGTGGCGCAACTAACTGCCCCGGTGCGTTGGACTCAGATTGTCGAGAATATGAGCGCAGATGGTGCTGTCGACTTTGTAGAACTCGGTCCTGGGAAGGTTTTGCAAGGCTTGATTTCTAAAATTTCGCCCGATGCAGTAGTCGAAAGCAAGGCTACTTTTTGAAAATTATGAATATTTTTTGAAAAAATTTTAACAAAGGCGGATATTTTTCGCCTTTTTTTATTATCTTTGTGTTGGGTTAGTAAAGAAATAACGGAAAATAATGAGCTCTCTGATTGATTTTTTCAATAATCAGGCAACAAACAAAGGATTGTCGCACAAGAACAATCTGATTAAGCGAAATATTATCGCTTACATGGTTGCCAATGACGAAGTGACACTTGCTGAACTTACCAAGGAGTTGAAAATCAGCATTCCTACGATGACTAAACTCGTTCAGGAGTTGGTCGACGAGAATATTGTTTCGGACTTGGGTAAGGTTGAAACTTCGGGTGGTCGTCGCCCTAATGTCTATGGTTTGACCTGCTCGACACTTTACTTTGCGGGTGTGCATGTCGGTCGTGACCACATGACATGTGTGATTACCGATATGCAGAACAATCTCGTTTGCGAGTCGGTCTATGACGATTTCGAGTTGACGGACAGGGAACAATGCCTTGACACTATATGTGATAATATAAATAAGTTTCTTGACGAGTGTGGATATGACCGCACCAAAATTCTTGGTTTGGGTGTCTGCATAGTAGGTCGTGTGAACACTTCGGAGGGGCGTTCGTTCCACTACTTTACATCGTTCGACGAGTCGTTGCGCGAGATTATCGAAAGTAGAGTGGGCTTGCGCGTTTTGGTCGAGAACGATACTCGTGCGCGTTGTTATGCCGAGTATAACTTCTCGCGTTCAAAGACCGAGAGTAATGTCATCTATCTCCATCTTGGACTTGGTGTGGCGATTGGTATCGTGAGCGATGGCAAACTATACTATGGTAAGAATGGCTTTGCGGGCGAGTTTGGTCATATTCCGTTCTTCGACAACGAGAAGATATGCTTCTGCGGTAAGAAGGGTTGCCTCGAAACTGAGGTTTCGGGTATTGCTATTGAGGAGAAGATGAATGGGTTGGTGCGCAATGGTGCAAATACCATTCTTCGTAAGCGCTACGAGGCAAAGGAACAGATCCATATCAACGATATCGTAAATGCGGCTTGCAACGACGACAACCTCTCCATTGAACTTATCGAGGAGGCTGGCGAGAAGGTCGGTAAGGCTGTGGCATTCCTGATTAACATCTTCAATCCAGAGAGTGTTATCGTTGGAGGTAACCTCGCTGCTGCGGGAGATTACATTATGCTTCCGTTGAAGTCTGCAACCAACAAGTACTCATTGAGCTTGGTCTATAAGGATACCAAATTCCGCGTGTCTAAGTTGGGCGCAAATGCCAATGCTTGGGGCGTTGCTATGTTGATGCGTAATTTGGTTATTGGCTTGTAAATGACTGTTCTGCTTAAAGGTGAAAAGATAGTTTTGCGTAGTGTCGATTCTTCGGATATCGACACTATCCTTTTATGGGAGAACTCTTCGGCTGAGCCTCTTTATGGTGTCTATGAGGAGCAATATACCCGTGAAGATGTTGTGCAATTTGTCGAAAATCAGCAACGATATTCACTTGCCGAAACCGAGCAGTTGCGACTGATGATTTGTTCGCACGAGGGCGAGCGATTAGGGTGTGTTGACCTCACTGAATACGATGGTCGAAAGGCGTTTGTATCAATCTTAATCTTTGATTTAGATAATCGTCGTAAAGGCTTCGGTAGCGAGGCTTTACAGCTTTTGATTTCTTATGCCAAGTCGCTCGGCATGCGCAACCTTTATGCGATCATTCTCCCTCGTAATTTGGCCAGCAAATCACTCTTCGAACGGGCAGGCTTCGAAGGGGATGGATCGACGCTCTATTGCAAGAAATTGCGATAAAAAGCAATTTTTAATTCTTAATTTTTAATTTCTAATTAAAAGTCTCAACTTTTTCGCTATCTTTGCGGAAAATAGTTGAGACTTTTATGAAAAGAATAGTTTCCCCTTCGATTCTTTCAGCCGATTTTGGCAACCTCGAAAGAGATATCAAAATGATTGACCGCTCCGAGGCAGAGTGGGTGCATATCGATGTTATGGACGGTGTCTTTGTACCGAATATCTCGTTTGGCTTCCCTGTGATGAAGCCTGTGCGCAAGGCGACCTCGAAGGTGCTCGATGTGCATCTGATGATTGTCGAGCCGGAGAAGTATGCGAAGCGTTTTGTCGAGGCAGGTGCTGACTATGTAACCTTCCATCACGAGGCGTGTGCCGACCCTCGCGCTGCGATAGCCGAGATTAAGGCGGCAGGAGCAAAGGCGGGAGTAAGTATTAAACCTGCAACCCCTGCCGAGGCTATTTTCGACTATCTCGCGGAGTTGGACTTGGTTTTGGTGATGAGCGTAGAGCCAGGCTTTGGTGGTCAGTCATTTATGCCCGATTCACTTGACAAGGTGCGAGCATTGCGTAAGGAGATTGATGAGAAGGGCTACAACTGTTTGATTGAGATTGACGGAGGTATCTCGGCAAAGAATGCAAAGGAGGTTTTCGATGCAGGTTGCGATGCCGTAGTAGCGGGCTCGGCGGTATTCTCTGCGTCAAATCCCGAGCAGGCAATAATTGATATTTTGAACGCATAATGATCTCGATAGATAATCTCACCGTAAGTTTTGGTGGCTGGACTCTTTTCGATGGAATATCGTTCCTCGTTAATCCGAAAGAGCGCATCGGCTTGGTCGGCAAAAACGGAGCGGGAAAAACTACAATTTTGAAACTTATTGCAGGTCTGCAACAGCCCACCTTGGGTGCGGTAACCAAGACTGCGGACTGCACCATAGGCTACCTGCCACAGCAGATGCAGGTGGCCGATACGACGACGCTCCTTGCCGAGACCGCAAAGGCTTTCGAGGAGGTGTTGGCAATCGAGGCGGAGATTGAGCGTCTAACTGCCGAAATAGCGGTGCGTACCGACTATGAGAGCGAGGAGTATGAGAAGCTGTTGCATCGCCTGAACGATGCGAATGACCGCTACCATATCCTCGGTGGTGATACCCGTGATGCCGATATCGAGAAGACTCTGCTCGGCTTGGGTTTCCGTCGTGAGGAGTTCGAGAAACCTACACGAGAGTTCTCGGGCGGTTGGCGTATGCGTATCGAGTTGGCGAAGTTGCTCTTGCGCCGACCTTCGATATTCTTGCTCGATGAGCCTACCAACCACCTCGATATCGAGTCCATTCAGTGGTTGGAGGAGTATCTGAAAAACTATAACGGTGCGGTGCTTTTGATTTCGCACGACCGTGCATTCCTTGACAATGTAACCACTCGCACAATCGAACTTTCGCTGGGCAAGATTTACGACTACAAGGTGCCATATTCGCACTTCGTAACGCTTCGTGCCGAGCGTAGAGCCCAGCAGTTGGCTGCCTACCAAAACCAGCAACGCCTTATCGAAAAGAGCGAGGAGTTTATCGAAAAATTCCGCTATAAGCCTACCAAGTCCAATCAGGTGCAATCTCGCATCAAGCAGCTCGATAAGTTGGAGCGCATCGAAGTCGAGGAGGAAGACTTGGCAACCCTCAATATAAAATTCCCTCCTGCACCTCGTTCGGGACAGATTGTTGCCGACATCAAGGGTGTGGGCAAGGCCTTCGGCGACCATCGTGTGTTCTCAGGTGCCGAATTTACCATTCATAAGGGCGATAAAATTGCGCTTGTTGGTCGCAATGGCGAGGGTAAGACCACCTTTGCTCGTATGTTGATTGGCGAGTTGGAACAGTCGGAGGGCGAGATAAAGATTGGCGCAAATGTCAGCATTGGCTACTATGCGCAGAATCAAGACGACTTGATGAATGGCGACTTCACCGTCTATGATACACTCGATAGGGTAGCCGTGGGCGATATTCGTACTCGTCTGCGCGATATTCTCGGAGCATTCTTGTTCCGTGGTGAGGATATCGAGAAGAAAGTGAAGGTGCTATCGGGTGGCGAACGCTCGCGCTTGGCGATGGCGAGAATGATGCTCGAACCTCACAACTTGTTGATTCTCGACGAGCCTACCAACCATATGGATATGCGCTCGAAGGATATCCTCAAAACTGCGTTGCAGAAGTTTGACGGAACGGTGGTTGTCGTGTCGCACGACCGTGAGTTCCTCGATGGCATTGTTGATAAGGTCTACGAATTTAGAGATGGGGGAGTGCGAGAGTATCTGGGCGGTATCTACTACTTCCTCGAAAAACGCAAACTTGAAAATCTGCACGAAATAGAGCGTAAAGCCCCGGTCGCAACTGCGACAAAGAGTGAGCCTGCGTCGAGTGGCAAACTCTCATACGAGCAGAAAAAGGAGCAGGAGAAGTTGTTGCGCAAACTCCGCAAGAATGTCGAGCAGATTGAGGCGGAGTTGGCAGATGTGGAGAAGAAGATTGCCGAGTATGACGCTCGCTTTGCTACGGCAACCGACTATAACGCCGAAGATTACAAGGCGTATGATGAATTGAAGAGTCGCTACGACCACTTGATGCACGAGTGGGAAAAGGCGTCGTACGAAGTGGAAATAACTGAACAACAATAATATGGAAAATATCGTTTTTGGTATTCGCCCCGTAGCCGAGGCTATTGAGTCGGGCAAACAAATTGAGAAAATTTATATCCGCAAGGGTGCCGAAGGTCAGTTGATGATGGATTTGAAAGACCTTTGCTATCGCCATCGTCGCCACTATCAGGAGGTGCCTGTCGAGAAGTTAAACCGAATGACTCGTGGCAACCACCAGGGCGTGGTGGCTGTGATTGCCGCAATCGAATATGTCGAGGTGCAGGATATCTTGGATCGTGTTCCAGAGGATGAAACTCCGCTTATTATTGTCTTTGACAATGTTACCGATGTGCGTAACTTTGGCGGTATTGCTCGTTCGGCAGAGTGTGCAGGTGCTCACGGTATCATCTCGTCGTTGAAGAATTCGGCTCCGGTAAATGCTGAGTCTATCCGCTCGTCGGCAGGTGCTTTGACTCGTATTCCGGTGGCTCGCGTAGGCTCAATTCGCAACACATTGAAGTCGTTGCAGGCTGATGGTTTTCAGATTGTTGCCGCTACCGAGCATAGCCGTAAGTTGATGTACGATGCCGACTTGACCAAGCCTACGGTTATCGTTATGGGCTCGGAGGAGAATGGTATTTCGAAGGAGGTTTTGAAGTTGTGCGATGAGCAGTTGGCAATTCCGATGATTGGTGCAATCGAGTCGTTGAATGTGTCTGCTGCGGCTGCAATTATGATTTACGAAGTTGTGCGTCAGCGCATTGGATAAAATAGTCTAAACTATTGGATAAGGTCTATAAACACCCTCGTCTTGGCGATATCTTATTGCGCCAACGATGGACTACAAGTCGCATTTCGCTCTCGGTAAAGCCGTCGGGCGAGGTGCGATTGTCCTATCCACGCCTTGTATCTACCGCAAAGGCTTTGCGCTTTTTGGAGGAGAAGGCGGAGTGGGTGTTGCAGATGCGCAAAAAAGTTGTCGAAAAGGCGATGCAAGGCGCAGACTATTCGCCTACTCAAATCGAAGAGTTGCGCAGAGAGGCAAAGCAGATACTGCCCGCAATGGTCGAGCGTTTGGCTCGCAAATATGGCTTCCGATATGGTCGTGTTACGATTCGTGCCACTCGTTCGAAATGGGGCTGTTGTACCTCGCAAAATAATCTTTCGCTTTCGCTCTTTTTGATGACTTTGCCCACCCATTTGCAGGAGTTTGTCGTGCTTCACGAGTTGTGCCATACGGTGTATCACAACCACTCGGCAGAGTTCTATAAACTACTCGACAGAGTTACGGGTGGTCGTGAAAAAGAGCTTAATCGCCAACTGAAAGGCATTCGCAAAAATCTTCGTTTCCGCAAAGGCGAAGGTGGCGACATGGAGCGAATTATGGAGCTGGTTGCCGATGCTCAAAGTTGGTTTCGAGGAGAGGGTGTTGACCAATGGCAAGATGGCTATCCGACACGAGAACTTATATTAAGTGATATTTTAGGTGGGCAAAATTATATTGTTGAATTAAACGGAGTTGTATCAGCCACATTTGTTACCTCTTTTGATGGTGAACCAACCTATGCAGAGATAAAGGGTAAGGGGTGGCTAAACGAAAAACCTTATGCCGTAGTGCATCGTATTGCGGTGGCCGACAAGTGTCGTCGCAAGGGTATTGCAAAAGAGATTTTACACTTTGCGGAGGAGAAATGTGTCGAGCGAGGAGTGTCGGATATCCGTATTGACACCCACCGCGACAATAGGGCAATGCGCTCGTTGCTGAAAAAGATGGGTTACACCCACTGTGGTCGCATAACTCTCACTTCGGGTGCATACCGTGAGGCATATCAAAAAGAACTTAAAAATTAGAGATATATGTCGTACAATCTATTGAAGGGCAAGCGAGGAATAATCTTCGGAGCTTTGAATGAACAATCTATCGCTTGGAAAGTTGCCGAGCGAGCAGTGGAGGAGGGAGCAGAAGTTCTCCTTACAAATACACCGGTGGCGTTGCGTATTGGTGCAACACAGAAGTTGGCGGAGCAATTTGGCACTATTGTAGTGCCTGCCGATGCTACCTCGGTGGAGGATTTGCAGAATTTGGTCGATAAGGCAGTCGAATACTTTGGTGGTAAGGTCGATTTTGTGCTTCACTCGGTGGGTATGTCGCCAAATGTACGCAAAAATTTCCCCTACTCGGCACTCGACTACAACAACTTTGCAAAGACGATAGATATTTCGGCGTTGTCGTTCCATAAGTTGTTGCAAGTGCTCTACGAGAAGGATGCAATGGCGGAGTATGGCTCGGTAGTGGCGCTCTCTTATATCGCAGCACAGCGCACAGTGGAAGGCTATTCGGATATGGCAGAGGCGAAGGCGATGTTGGAGAGCATAGCACGCTCGTTTGGTGCGGTCTATGGCCGTGAGCGCAAGGTGCGCGTGAATACCGTTTCGCAGTCGCCAACCCTTACAACCGCAGGTCAGGGAATTGCTGGTATGGGCGATATGTACGCCTTTACCGAGGAGATGTCGCCACTCGGAAACGCCTCGGCGGAGGAGTGTGCCGACTATATCGTGACACTCTTTTCCGATTTGACTCGCAAGGTTACGATGCAGAATCTCTATCACGATGGCGGTTACTCATCAATGGGCATTTCGGCATCGGTAATTGAGGCATTCAAAAAGGGTAGAGAGTAGTATTTCGACCTTTTTGTTGCGGTTTTGGTGTCAGGGTGGTGGTAATTGCGAAAAATAGATTACCTTTGCACCCGAAAATAGAGAAAGAAGTAACAATTATATAGGTATGAAAAATTTTAATAGCGACTCATCGTCTGCGCTTTCTCGCTTTGCGAAGGATAAGCGTTTGCGTACAGCAAAAGAGGATAGAGGCGAGAGAAGGGAGAGTTTTAAGAGCGAGCGACCAAGACGAGCATCGTTCAACCCGAATTTTACCGACGATAATCGCCCGAAGCGTGAAGTTTTCAAGGCTAAAAGTTCTAAGTTCGAGAGCAGACCAAAGTTTGAGAATAAGGGCGAAGGTCGTGCCGAGCGCACTTTTAAGGGTAAGAGCGAAGGTTTCAAAAAGAATGAGGGCTTCAAGAAGAGCGAAGGCTTTAATAAGGGTGGTCGCAAGCCATTTGGCAAGAGCGAGGGCTTCAAAAAGAGCGAGGGCTATCGTGGCAAAGGTAAGCCAACTGCCGAGCGTAGTTATCCAAAATATAATCCTAATAAGGTTACAGGCGAGATTCGTTTGAATCGCTTTGTGGCGCAGTCGGGGCTCTGCTCACGCCGTGAGGCAGATGACTTTATCGCAGCAGGTTTGGTGAGCGTAAATGGCGTTATCGTAACCGAACTCGGAACGAAGGTTTGGCCTACCGATGTCGTGAAGTTCAACGACGAGCGTTTGCAGGGCGAGAAGAATGTTTATCTCGTGCTTAACAAGCCGAAGGGCTATGTTACAACCCTCGAAGATGACCACGCCGAGAAGACCGTTATGGAGTTGGTGCAGGGTGCTTGCAAGGAGCGCATCTATCCGGTTGGTCGCCTCGATAAGAACTCGTTGGGATTGTTGCTCTTCACAAATGATGGCGATATTACTCGTCAGCTCACTCACCCATCGTTGCGCAAGAAGAAGATTTACGAGGTTACTTTGGATAAGGCTCTCACTCGCGCTGATTTCGAGCAACTTGCCGAGGGTATTACTCTCGAAGATGGCGATATCTTCTTCGATGAGATTTCCTATATCAAAGATGACAAAAAGTCGGTGGGCGTAGAGATTCACTCGGGTCGTAACCGTATCGTGCGCCGTATGTTCGAGCACCTCGGCTACAAGGTTACCAAACTCGATCGTGTGTATTATGCAGGCTTGACAAAGAAGAACTTGAAGCGTGGCGCTTGGCGATTCCTTACCTCTGACGAGGTTGCACGCCTCAAAGCGGGAAGATACGAATAGAGTTGACCTTCGGTCTTCACTGCTCCGCCTCGGCATAGTTCGAACAAAGTTCGACTCTGCACTCGGCTTAATCGCAGCGGTGAAAGTTTAGAGTTGAGAGTGGAGAGATTTCGATTTCTCCGCTCTTTTTTTTGTGCATTTCGGAATAAATTTCTAACTTTGCAATACATAATTACGCAGAAAGTGTAAGTTTATTCTCGGTTTGCGAATGTAGGAAGTTCGTTTTTATAGTGAGAGTAGGCAGACATTCTTTTGCGTCATACCATTTGGTATGGCGTGAGGCTGTTGCTTATTTTAACTATAAAGGTCTCCTACAACCTGCAACCTAAAATA
>JAZQYJ010000048.1:0-24913 GCA_045633465.1 Alistipes sp. | reverse complement strand
TATACATTTCCGAATGGTTTCTCGCCACGATACTCATAGCCTGCCATAATCATACGAGCCACCCAGAAGAAGATAATATCCGGACCTGTTACGAGGTCGTTGGTCGGATAGTAATACTTAATCTGCTCGTTGTCAGGGTTGCGGATACCGTCGAATACCGAAATTGGCCACAACCACGACGAGAACCAAGTATCGAGTACATCCTCATCCTGACGGAGGTCCGCCAAAGTCAAAGTTGCATCGCCCGTCTTCTCCTGCGCCAACGCCAACGCCTTCTCGGCAGTCTCGGCTACAACATAGCCACCCTTTGGAAGGTAGTATGCAGGGATACGCTGTCCCCAACACAACTGACGAGAGATACACCAATCTTTGATATTCTCCATCCAGTGGCGGTATGTATTCTTGTACTTCTCTGGTACGAAGCGGATAATATCCTCCAAAACGGCCTTGGTTGCTGGCTCCGAAATCTCCTTCATCGCCATAAACCACTGCATCGACAACTTAGGCTCGATAGCTACACCTGTACGCTCCGAGTAACCCACATTGTTGGTGTAAGCCTCAGTCTTTTCGAGCAAGTCGGCATCAGCCAAATCCTTCTCAATCTGCTTGCGGCAGTCGAAACGGTCCATGCCGACATACATTCCCACCTTATCGTTGATAGTACCGTCGTCGTTGAAGATGTCGATGGTTTCGAGTCCATATTTCTCGCCGAGCATATAGTCGTTAACATCGTGTGCAGGGGTTACCTTCAATGCACCTGTTCCGAACTCGATATCTACATACTCGTCGCGAATAATCGGAATCGAGCGACCTACCAACGGAACGATTACGCGAGCGCCCTCTGGTACATCGGCATAGCGAGGGTCGTTAGGGTTAAGGCAGACTGCGGTATCACCCAAAATGGTTTCAGGGCGAGTTGTAGCAACGATAATATTGCGGTCCGAGCCCTCCAACTTGTAACGCAAGTAGTAGAGCTTACCCTGCGACTCTTTGTAGATTACCTCCTCATCCGAGAGAGCAGTCTTTGCCGATGGGTCCCAATTGACCATACGCACACCACGATAGATTTTACCCTTGCGGTAGAGGTCGCAGAATACCGAAATAACACTCTCGGTACGCTCTGGGTCCATAGTAAAGCATGTACGGTCCCAATCGCACGAAGCACCGAGTTTGCGCAACTGCTTCAAGATGATGCCACCGTGCTTCTCCTTCCACTCCCAAGCGTGAGCGAGGAACTCCTCGCGAGTAAGGGTTGCCTTGTCGATACCCTCTGCCTTCAACTTAGCCACAACCTTCGCCTCGGTAGCGATAGATGCGTGGTCAGTACCAGGCACCCAGCAAGCATTCTTGCCGAGCATACGAGCACGACGCACCAATACATCCTGCAAGGTATTATTGAGCATATGGCCCATATGCAACATACCTGTTACATTTGGTGGCGGAATAACGATAGTGTAAGGCTCACGAGCATCAGGCTCCGAGTGGAAAAGATTCTTTTCAATCCAGTAATCATACCATTTACCCTCAATTTCTTGCGGTAAGTACTTGTCTGCAATTGCCATAATTTCGTATATATTTTTGTTTCGTTTTATTCTAATCGGCAAAAGTAGTAATTTTTCCCGAAACAAACAACTCTTTGCAAAGCAAAAAAGTTGAGAGTGGAGAGTTAATAGTTGAGAGATTTTATTATCTTTGCACCAAATATGGTTTTGGAAAAGGTAATACATATAGCCATCGTTGGCAACCCGAATAGCGGAAAAACTTCGCTATACAACCATATTACGGGCAAACACGAACACACCGCCAATTACGGAGGTACAACCGTAGAGGCTCAAATATCCACTTGTCATTACAAGGGCTACGAACTCCACATTACCGACCTTCCGGGTGCAAATGCCCTCTCGGGCGCTACAAACGAGGAGCGCTATGTCCGCAAATATCTTGCAGAGCACACTCCCGACGTCGTTTTGAATGTTGTATGCGCATCGAACTTGGAGCGCAATCTCTACATCACAACCGAACTCATTGACATAGGCTATCGCATGGTCGTAGCGCTCAATATGTACGACGAATTAGAACGCAATGGTGCCACGCTCGACCACGACCTACTCGGCAAGATGATGGGAGTTCCGATGTTTCCTGTCGTAGGAAGCAGAGGAGAGGGCATCGAGGTCCTTCTCGACACGATTATCGCCGTACACGAAAAGCGCGACGAGCGAGTGCGTCATATTCACATCTATCAGGGTATTGTAGAGGAGAGTATTATGACTCTCAACAAACAGATGAAAGAGCATCGAGAAGAACTCCCAAAATGTTTCTCGCCACGATATTTGGCAATGAAGATGCTCGAAGGCGACAAGGAAATTGTGGCGATGTTATCCGAATGTCCGCACTTTGCGGAGTGGCAACACACCTGCGAAAAGGAGCGAGAACATCTACACTCCGACCTCAGCCGAGACGAGGATATTAAGACCACGATAGCTAACCAAAAGCGAGGCTTTATCGCCGGTGCTCTACTCGAAACATACACAAAAGGCAAAGGATACATCGAAAATATCTCGAATGCAATCGACCATATCGTTACGCATCGCATTTGGGGCTATCCGATATTTATTTTGGTAATGTGGTTGATGTTCTATTGCACCTTCCGTCTTGGCGCCTATCCGCAGGGGTGGATTGAACATCTCGTAGCACTTCTCGGCTCGGCATTTGAACGCTGGCTACCCGACGGCATACTCAGAGATATGGTCTGCGACGGTATCATCGGAGGCGTTGGCAGCGTCATTGTTTTCCTACCCAACATTATGATTTTGTACCTCTTCATCTCATTTATGGAGGACTCAGGTTACTTGGCTCGTGCATCGTTCATAATGGATAGGTTAATGCACAAGGTAGGTCTGCACGGCAAGTCATTCATTCCACTCGTAATGGGATTTGGTTGTAATGTTCCTGCGGTGCTCTCTACACGCATAATCGAGAGTCGCAGCAGTCGCCTTATCACAACATTCATCATACCGTTTATATCGTGCAGCGCACGACTGCCAATATACATCATCCTTATCGGAACATTCTTCTCGGGGCACTCATCGTTGGTAATGCTTGGACTTTACCTCCTCGGCATTATCGTCGCAATGATTACTGCCTTGCTAATGCGAAAAGTGCTATTCAAGAGAGATGAAACACCATTTGTAATGGAGTTACCACCCTACCGCATACCAACTTTGAAAGCCACAATATCGCACATGTGGACACGGTGCGCACAATATCTGCGCAACATCGCAGGAATGATTCTCGTGGCTTCGATTGTGGTGTGGGCGCTCGGCTACTTTCCTCGACACGAGGAGAAGGAGAACAACCTTCAACAATACGAGCACTCATATATTGGGCGTGTAGGGCAATTCTGCGAGCCTGCATTCGAGCCTCTCGGACTCGATTGGAAGGCAAGCGTATCGCTACTCTCGGGTATAGCAGCCAAAGAGTTGATGGTCAGCACCCTCGGTGTATTATACAGCAATAACGACGAAAACAACAGTCCTGCTCAACTAAAACAGAACTTGACAAAGAGTGGCGATTTTACATCGCCATCGGTTTTGGCACTGCTCGTCTTTACACTGCTCTATATGCCGTGCGTGGGAACGATTGCTGCCATAGGCTCGGAGAGTGGCTGGAAGTGGGCAGCAGCCTCAGCCATATATAGCACAGCGGTAGCGTGGTTGTGCGCTTTTGCGGTATATCACATTGCCCAACTATTTATGTAGCAAGAGTATGGCGTGGCACGAGATATTGGCATGGGTGATAATAGTGGCAGCGTTTGCGCTTGCCATAGCGTGGTGCATACGACGCTTTACTTGCCCTGCATCGGAGTGCGACAAATGCAACAAGAATTGCAACAAACGAATAACTAAATAACTAAATAACTAAATCATGAAGAGATTTCTACTTATTTTATCTGCATTGTGCATTGCATCGCTTGCTCTTGCACAGACCTCTCGTGAGGAGATTGACAAATACCCTCATCTTGCCGTATCGACACACTCGGTCTATGCCGGTCCCATCTACTCCGAGCCTATTGCCAAGGCTCCAAAGGGCTACAAGCCATTCTACATCTCACATTATGGTCGTCACGGCTCTCGATTTGAGGCAAACGGCAAATACACAGCCGAACTTGTTGCCTATTTTGACTATGCCGATGCGCATGGACTTTTGACTCCAAAGGGCAAAGAGGCGAAGGTTCTCATCGAAAAGATTCACGCAGTACAGGATGGACACTTTGGCGAACTTACTCAGGTGGGAGCCGAGCAACACAAAGGTATTGCTCGTCGCATGTACAACAACTTCCGCCAAGTTTTCAAGCGTGGGGCAATTATTAGCTCTCGCGCCTCAACCTACACTCGCTGCATTTTGAGTATGGCGGCATTCAACGAGTCGCTCAAAGAGTGTAACTCTCTCATCGAAACCCGATTGACGGCTTCGGAGAACGATCAGAAGATGATTCGTCCGCTCGGACCAAATGCCAACGACTACCACCACAATCTTCGTCGCGACAATCCTCACTGTTGGGATTCGATTGTGGAGAAGTGGGCTGCAAAGCAGGATTTTTCACACGCAACAAACGCACTATTCACCGACATCAACCCTATTTGCAACCACTTTGGTGTAGAGAAGATTTCGCTTCTTGCCTCAATCTACAAGCGTCTGGCATTTATGCAGAACATCGGTTGGCACGACCGTTCGTTCGTGGATAGCGTATTCACTGCGAAGGAGCGTCATACCATCTACAAGTACGAAAACTACCGCATATTCTGCATCTATGCAGGTACATCTCTTCCCGATTCGAACCGATATTTTGCCACAATGAATTTGATGGTGGATGATATTATCAAGTATGCCGACCTCGCCATCGAGGGCAAGAACAGTGCCTCGGCAGACCTCCGCTTCGGACACGACTACTACTTGCTCGGTTTGCTTGCAACCACAAACTTCAACGAAATTCGTATGGATTACGACTACTCGGATATTGACAAGTTGGCAGAGCAGTGGCGCTCACACCAATTTATCACCATGGCGTCGAATATGCAGTTCATATTCTACCGAAGCAATAAGTCGGCTGATGTTTTAGTGCGCATTCTTCACAACGAGAACGATATGACGCTCCCTATCAAGAGCGTCGAAGGTCCATTTTACAAGTGGGAGGATGTAAAGAGATATCTCATCGCTCGCGTGGCATCATTCCAAAAGTAAGAGAATATCAACCAAAATATAAACGGCAGTGAAAATCTCACTGCCGTTTTCTTATTACAACTTATCTATCGTATAATCTATCATTTTCTGTCGTACCAGCGTCGTAGCCGAAGGGCGCATCGAGTGATTTTGGTCAGGATAGACCATCATATCGTACTGCTTACCCGCCTCGTTCAACTTGCGACACATCTCCATCGAGTTCTGTAAATGAACATTGTCATCTGCCGTGCCGTGAATAATCAACAACTGCGTACGCTCCGAGAGTTTTGCGGCGTGCGAAAGTGGCGAATTGTCGTCATAGCCCTTCGGGTTATCTTGTGGCAAGCCATTGTAAATTTCGGTATATATTGTGTCGTAGTAGCGCCACGATGTAACAGGAGCCACTGCAATAGCCATACGGAACAACCCCTCGCCATGCAGAGCGCAGTTCAGAGCCATAAAACCACCATACGACCAACCGTAGATGCCGATACGCTCCGCATCGACAAACTCCTGCTTTGCGAGAAAACGAGCAAATGAGATTTGGTCCTCCACCTCCTTGCGACCAAGGTCGGCATAGGTGCATTTCTTGAACTTTTCGCCCCTGAAACCCGTGCCACGACCATCGCAACACGCCACGATATAGCCCTCGTGTGGCAGCGCATCCTCCCAATCGAGCGACCAGCGGTTGCGTACCGACTGCGAGCCCGGACCCGAGTATTGAGTCAAAAGAACAGGGTACTTCTTGCCCTTCTCGAAGCCAAACGGTAACTGAATATAGTAGTTGAGCGTATCGCCACGCTCGGTAACAAACTGCTTAAATTCGCGCTTTGCCCAAACTCCTCGTTCAGCAACCTTTGCTCGACTATCAATCAGAGTATCAATCACTTCACCCGAAGCCTTGCATACCGTAACCACATTCGGAGTTGTGGCATTCGTAAAGGTGCGGATATAGTAGTGCATACCCACAGACGGAGCAATAGAATTGAAACCCTCCTCCGCAGTATGCAACTTTTTGCCCTTGCCATTCAGCCCTACCGAGTACAAATCACGCCCAAGTGGCGAACGCTCGGTTGAGAGGTAGTAGATGCGATTTTTCGCCACACCGACCACCGATGCAACCTCCCACCTGCCCGAAGTAATGGCATTCAGACGACCTTTTTTGATGCTATGAAGGTAGAGATGATTGTACCCCAACGAGCTCTCCTCGCTCACGATAAATCTGTCGCTATCAACAAATTGGATAGTTGCCAACGAGGGTCTTTCGACATAGGTAGCCGAGCGCTCCTCGTAGATTGGGCAGAGCGAGCCATCGCTCTCCAACATCAACACCTCGAAGTGATTTTGAAGACGATTAACACGATAGAAATATAGTTTTCCGTTCGGAGCATAAACCAAATTAAAGATATATTGGTCGCTGTTTTCTCCCGTAGCCACCTGATTGGTTTTGCCCGTAGCGACATCGTAGAGATGGAGCGTTACAACCGAATTTTTATCGCCCGCCTTCGGATATTTGAACGAGTAGGCCTTATTGTAGAGTTTGTCGTCGTAGCGCATCATCTCGAAGGTTGACACTTCGCTCTCGTCGAAGCGCAGATATGCAATCTTCGCCCCATCAGGCGACACAGCATACCCCTTCGTAAAGCCATACTCCTCCTCGTATACCCAATCGCTTGTGCCGTTGATGATTTTGTTCCACTCGCCATCGGTGGTTACGGCTTTCGAGGTTGCTGAGGCTATATCGTAGAGGTAGAGATTGTTATTTTGCGCATAGACAAGATGTTTGCCATCAGCCGAGAACTCCACATCTCGCACCTGCGCCAATACCTTCTGCGCCTTACCGCCCACCTCTGCAAGATAGTAGTCTGCCGTTGCCGAACGGCGATATATTGGCTTTACGCTCTTTGCATCGGAGAGGAGGATGTGTTTCTCATCTGCCGAAAACGAGTACGAGCCGATGCGGAAATCGCTCTCGAACACCACAAGGCTATCTGCCCTATCGGCATACGAACATCGCACAATTTTACTGCCATTGATAATCGTAAAATGCTCGCCATCAGCCATTGAACGCACACCATATATCGCACCATTGGCGGCACGGCACTTGGCTATATGCTCATATTTTACGGTAGAGCCGTATGCAATGACAGTGGCGCACACAACCGCCACTGCCATAGATATCAGTTTTTTCATAAATTAAATATCATCGACATTAAAATCGTAGTCAAGTCGCTTGCCGGTTACAAATTTAGAGTTATCCATCTTTGTATTGAACTGCTCGACAGTAACTCGTTTGTTAGCCTCGTATGGCGGAGTGAGCGGATCGAAGTTCAATGCGTAGAGAATAGCCGATTCGAGCACCGATATAAGGTTCTCACGAGAGATAGACTCCTTACCAAATGCCATTGCACGCACAAGGTTTTGGCGCTTACCCTCTACGAAAAACATCTTTTCACGATTGATGAAGATGCGACCAATCAAATAGCCCTCGTCAGCCGAACGGTTAAATTTGAACGAGTCGGAGAGGAAGTCGTAAATATCGATCACTCCGCAGTAGGCGTTAGCCTTATCTATCTGCACATACTCGTTCTGCCAGATTACATGATTGGAGTCGAAGCAGAATACATCGGTATGCATACGCACAAGGAGCAAATCAGAGGCAACTTGCAACTGCGCCTCGAACTTGCCTCGGTCACGATACTCGATACGCACACGACGGTCGAGTTTGCCATCCAGCGCATCGTCAATCTCCGAAGCCATCTCCAAGAGAGCATCTTTCAACTCGCCAAATACCGAAAATGTATTGTCGAACACTCGCTGTTTGAGCGAGGACTTGTCGATAATCGCTGACAAGATTTTCTCACGAATCTCTACCATAGTTATATTGGGTTTTTATTATTTCAATCTTATTATCTCGCCTTTGCGGACATCATCGTTAGGGCGGAGATGGTTGAGTTTTGCAAGCGATTTCAGGCGAATGCCGTACGACTGCGACAATGAGTAGAGATTTTCATCGCGCACAACCTTGTGTTGCATAACATTACCAAGCCACTGCGTCTTTTTGCGCTCGATATATACTACATCGCCTTTCGACAATTTACCATCCTTTGCAACATCGTTGAACTTGCGCAACATCTTCGCCGAGATATCGAAGACCTCACCCACAGACTCGAAGGTATCCCCCTCCTTAGCCACAACATAGAAGGTATGATTGGTGCGATATACGCCGTAGCCCTTATGCGAATTGACCGTTACACGGAAGGCATTAGGGTTAATCTGCTCGTCGGAGGTGGCGATATTGCTCTCCCACCACGCCTCGGTATTTGCCGTTGCACTCTTTGCTGCCGAGTAGATTTTGTTACCATTCTCCTTATCGAGCAGGTAGAGTTTCATCGACTCGATAATCTTGACCAATCGCTCGGCATAGTCGGGAGCAGTAGCGTAACCTGCCGCCTTCAAACCCCTCGCCCAACTGCGATAGTCATCAGATGGGTAGGCAAACAAAGAGTCATAGCGAGGTGATTGGTCGAGGAAGTCAGCGTGGTCCTGATACGAAGCCTCAACCGAAGGATAGGCGCGAAAACACTCTCCCTTGGCATCGTCATCGTGATAGACTCTGTCGCCTGCCCAATGCTTCTTACACTTGATGCCGAAGTGGTTGTTCGAGGAGAGCGACAATCGGCTATTTCCGCTATCCGACTCCAAGATTCCCTGTGCCATAGTGATACTTGCAGGTATGCCGTAACGCTCCATATGGGCAATGGCTATCGCCTTATACTTTTCGACATACTCCTCGCGCGTTTGGCGTACCGCTGCCATTACCGACACCGACACAAATAGTGAAACTAATATTATAATGCTCCTTTTCATCGCAATTTTGCTATTTCTCCACAAATATAGTAAAAAACAATCGCCTCGACAAAAAAATCGAGGCGAATTGCGATATTTAGTATTTTCAATACTACTTTTGAGGTTCAACCAACGAGAGATACAACTCCTCCAACTGTGCCGGATCGATTGGCGATGGGCCATCGAGCATAACATCGCGACCTGCATTATTCTTAGGGAAGGCAATAAAGTCACGAATAGACTCAACGCCACCAAACAACGAGCAAAGACGGTCGAAGCCGAATGCCAAACCTCCGTGTGGCGGTGCACCATAGCGGAACGCGTTAATGAGGAAGCCAAACTGCGCCTCAACTTGCTCAGGAGTAAAGCCCAAGCACTTGAAGATAAGCGACTGCAACTTAGGATCGTGGATACGGATTGAGCCTCCACCAATCTCCGTTCCGTTGCAAACAAAGTCGTATGCATTGGCACGAACTGCACCAGGATCGCTCTCCAACTTATCTACATCCTCAGGCTTTGGCGAAGTGAATGGGTGGTGCTTTGCATAGAAACGCTCAGTCTCGTCATCCCACTCGAACATTGGGAAACCAACAACCCAGAGTGGAGCAAACTTCTTCGGATCACGCAAGCCCAACTGCTCGGCAACCTCCAAACGGAGCGCACACAACTGAGTGAGAGCCTTATACTTCTTACCGCAGAGAATCAAGCACAAGTCGCCCGCCTTTGCCCCCACGCGCCCGGCAATAGCCTGCAACTCCTCTGGCGAGAAGAACTTATCAATCGACGACTTAATGCCGCCCTCCTCAACTTTAATCCAAATCAAGCCCTTGGCACCCACCTGCGGACGCTTAACATAGTCGGTCAAGGCGTCAATCTGCTTGCGGGTATACGAAGCGCAACCTGTTGCTGCAAAACCTACGATATACTCAGCATCGTCGAATACCGAGAAGTTGTGTCCGTGAGCCAAGTCGGTAATATCCGAGAACTCCATACCGAAACGCAAATCCGGCTTATCCGAGCCGTACTTCTCCATCGCCTCGCTCCAAGGCATACGACGGAATGGCTCTGTAAAATCGATATCCAAGACACTCTTGAACATATGCTTTGCCCAACGCTCGAATACATTGAGGATATCCTCCTGCTCTACAAACGACATCTCGCAGTCAATCTGGGTAAACTCTGGCTGACGGTCAGCACGCAAGTCCTCATCACGGAAGCAACGAACAATCTGGAAGTAGCGGTCATAGCCCGACACCATAAGCAACTGCTTCAAGGTCTGTGGCGACTGTGGCAATGCGTAGAACTCGTTAGGGTTCATACGAGAAGGCACAACGAAGTCGCGAGCACCCTCCGGAGTAGATTTGATGAGGTATGGAGTCTCAATCTCCAAGAAGCCCTCACCATCGAGGAAACGGCGAATCTCCTGCGCCATCTTATGACGCAAAATCATATTGCGCTGCAATGGCGGACGACGAAGGTCGAGGTAACGATACTTCATACGAAGGTCATCGCCACCGTCCGAGTGTTCCTCAATAGTGAATGGAGGAATAACAGCCTGATTGAGGATGTTAATCTTCTCGGCTACAACCTCGATATCGCCTGTTGCCATCTTCGAGTTCTTCGACTCACGCTCGATAACACGACCGACAACCTGCACCACGCACTCACGACCGAGCTTCGATGCAGCCTCCTTGGTAGCCTCGTCAGAGTGCTCCTCAACCACAATCTGGGTGATACCATAGCGGTCACGCAAGTCGATAAAAGTCATTGCACCAAGGTTACGCACCTTCTGTACCCAACCTGCCAATGTCACTGTCTGTCCAACATTTGTGGCACGCAATTCGCCACAAGTATTACTTCTGTACATAGTTTTGTATATATTTTTTGTATCTTTGTCGTCAAATAACTCACAAAGTTACGAAAAAATATGGAAATCAATCACGAAACTGACGAAAAATATATGCGTTTGGCTCTCGAAGAGGCTAAACTTGCCCTCGAAGCCGACGAAGTGCCCATCGGAGCAATCATCGTATCGGGTGGTCGCATCGTAGGTCGGGGACACAATTTGGTCGAGACTTTGGTCGATGTAACGGCTCACGCCGAGATTCAGGCAATCACCGCAGCCGCCTCAACTATTGGCGGTAAGTATCTAAATGATTGCACCTTATATGTTACGGTTGAACCGTGCCCAATGTGTGCAGGGGCTTTGGCGTGGAGCCAAATCGGGCGCATCGTCTATGGCGCAAGCGACCCAAAGAGAGGATTTTCGACCATCTCGGACAATATGCTACACCCTCGCACCGTTGTAACAGCAGGAATACTTCGTGAAGAGTGCGAAGCACTAATGAAGAATTTTTTTGCAAAACTGAGATAAGTTTTTTACCTTTGCGAGCTGAAAATGAAATTTTCAAACAATAAAAAGCATAAACAATTATGAAAAAATTATTTGTAACAATGTTTGCACTCCTCGCAGTTGTAGCAGCTTCAGCTCAGAGCGAGGTTATTGCAAAGTTCAACGAGGGAGCAAAGGCTGTTCAGGCAAAGAACTATGCTTCGGCCATTACCCTTTTTGAGCAGGTTATTGACAAGGGTATGGACTCGGAGGATAACACCGTTCTCAACTGCGTAGCTACTGCAAAGAAGTATCTTCCTGTATGCTATCAGGGTGTAGGTCTTTCGGCTGCATCGCAGAAGAACTACGCTAAGGCTATCGACTATTTGACCAAGGCTGCTGACACCGCAGAGTTGTATGGCAACACCACTGCAAAGCAGAAGGCCAATATGATTCTTGCGAAGGTTTATCAGGTACAGGGTGGCGAGGCGTTCAACGCAAAGGACTATGCTACCGCTGCTTCGGTATTCGAGAAGGGCTACAAGGCAAACCCTCGTAACGCAGAGATGGCTCTCAACCTCGCAACCTCTTACTGCGAGTTGGGCAAATACGATGAGGGTATGGCCATCTACGACAAGATCTGCAAGATGCCGGCTGACAAGTACGCTGACGCTATCGCAAAGGCTACTGCAAACAAGACTCTCTACACCAACAACAAGGTTGCAGCGTTGCAGCAGGCTGGCGATTTCGATGGCGTAATCGCTATGGCAGATAAGTTGCAGGTTGCATCTCCGGCTTTGGCAGAGAAGATTCGCATCGAGGCTTATAACGGCAAGAAGGATTACGCAAAGGTTATCGCACTCGGCGAGACTGCTGCTGCGGCACAGGCTGACGAAGAGGGCAAGAGCGCAATCTATCTTCTTGTAGCAGCTGCATACAACGCACAGTACAACGCTGGTGGCAACAAAGATGCAGTTCTTCGCGAGAAGGCTGTCGCAACCTTCAAGAAGGTTACCGCAGGTGCAGGTGTTGAAGCTGCAAAGGCTGCTTTGGCTGACTTGGAAAAGTAGTCCTAAGCAAGCATCACAAACTATAAAACGAGAAACCTTTGCGGTTTCTCGTTTTTTTTGTATCTTTGTTTGAACTATGGACATTTTGGATATACGCACATATATGCTTTCGCTACCATTGGTCGAGGAGTGCCAACCCTTTGGCGACGATGCAGTAGTATATAAGGTGGGCGGAAAGATGTTCGCCTGCTGTGTGTTGGAGCATGCCGAGCGCATAGCCGTAAAGTGCAACCCCGACCGAGCAATTGCTCTGCGAGATGAGTACCTATCGGTGATAACTCCGGCGTGGCACTTTAACAAAAGGCATTGGAATGACCTCTACTTCGAGCAGTTGCCACGCGAGGTTGTAGAACGGGAGATTCGCCACTCCTACCTCACCGTCATCCGTGAGAATGTAACACCCAAGGCGTTGCGCAACGAGATTATGGAGGTGGTACGCCAAGCTCAAATCGGAGATGCCGAAGCGATTGAATAACACAAAAATCTATAATAAAATGAGAGTAACCAAACTTTTACCGATTTTGATTTTGGCACTACTTGCGCCATTCACAAATGCAAGTGCTGCCTATCAACCAAAATTCTCGACCGCAGGCTTCTATGCTATGGAGAATAGTGGTCGTGAGGTCTTTTCGATGAATCCTGCGTGGCGCTTTCACAAGGGCGAAGTGGCAGGAGCCGAGGCTACATCCTACGACGACTCAAAGTGGGGCGTGGTATCGTTGCCTCACGGCACCGAGTACCTCCCAACCGAGGCGAGTGGTTGCATCAACTACCAGGGCGTGGTGTGGTATCGCAAACACTTCTCGCTCGACAACTCGCTCAAAGGCAAAAAACTCTTTCTCCACTTCGAGGCGATTATGGGTAAGAGCCGAGTATTTGTAAATGGCAAGCAACTCGCAGAGCATTTTGGCGGCTATCTCCCCGTAGTGGTCGATATCACCGAGGCGGTCGATTTCTCGGGCGAAAATGTTGTAGCCGTATGGTCGGACAATAGCGACGATGCAAGCTACGCACCAGGCAAGCCACAGCGCGTATTGGACTACACCTACTTTGGCGGTATCTATCGTGACTGTTGGCTCATTGCACATAATAAAGTATTTATCACCGACCCTAATCACGAAGATATCGTAGCAGGAGGAGGTCTTTTTGTTGCCTACGACAAGGTCAGTGACAAGTCGGCAGATGTTTTATTAAAAGCCCATATCCGCAACGCAAACAAGAGCGTTTTCAAAGGCTCGTTAGTGTACGAAATTAAGACCGCGGAGGGTACATCGGTGGCAACATCGAAGAGTCGCATCGCCATTAAGGGTGGCTCAGCGATGAGTTTCTCTCGCAAGATTTCGGTTGCAAAGCCCGAACTTTGGTCGCCCGACTCCCCTACCCTCTACAACCTCTACATAAGCATTCTCGACAATAGCGGAAAGGTTGTAGATGGTTATCGTCGTCGTATCGGTATCCGCTCAATCGAGTTCAAGGGTGCCGAGGGCTTCTACCTCAATGGCAAGCACTACGAGGAGCCTCTCATCGGTGTAAATCGTCATCAGGACTTTGCCGTAGTGGGTAATGCCGTAGCAAACTCCGCCCATTGGCGCGATGCGAAGAAGTTGCGTGACCTCGGTTTGCGAGTTATCCGCAACGCCCACTGCCCACAAGACCCTGCATTTATGGATGCTTGCGACGAACTCGGTCTATTCGTTATCGACAATGTGCCGGGTTGGCAGTTCTGGAACAAAAAAGACCCTCGATTTGAGCAATCGGTATATAGCGATATCCGTAACCTTGTGCGTCGTGGCCGCAACCACCCTTCGGTGTGGTTCTGGGAGCCTACTTTGAACGAAACACGCTTCCCTGCATCGTTTGCCGAGAATGCCTACAACTACATCAACGAGGAATACCCATACAAGGGCGCATACTCCGCATACGATATGCAGGCTCGCACCGCCTCGACCATCGTCTACCCTATTCAGTTTGCGCACCCTGCCGAGGGCGAGGGTACAACCTACTCGAAACCAAAGTTCGCTCTGCGCGACGATGTAACCTACTTCACTCGTGAGTGGGGCGACAATGTCGATGATTGGAACTCGCACAACTCGCCAAGTCGTGTGGCTCGCAATTGGGGCGAGGTGCCGATGCTCGTTCAGGCTGAGCACTACGCAAAGCCGTCGTACCAATGCACCTCATACGATGTATTCTACCGCCTCTCTAAGTCGCATATCGGAGGTTGCTTGTGGCACTCATTCGACCACCAACGCGGCTATCATCCCGACCCATTCTACGGAGGTTTGGCTGATGTTTTCCGCCAGCCAAAGTACTCATACTATATGTTTATGGCGCAACGCTCGCCTGTTAAACAGGAAAATCGCCTCTACGAAACAGGACCTATGGTATATATCGCACACGAGATGACTCCGTTCTCGCCAAAGGATGTAACCGTATATTCTAACTGCGACGAGGTACGCCTGACATACCTTGCCGATGGCAAGACTTGGACCTATCGCAAGCCAAAGAACCATGTGGGTATGCCATCGCCTATCATCACATTCAAGGATGTGTATAACTTTATGGACGACAAGGCATTGAGTTGGAAGAAGCGTCAGAAGGATGTCTATCTCTTGGCGGAGGGCTTAATCAATGGCGAGGTCGTAGCAACCCACAAAGTGTGCCCTGCACGCCGCCCTTCGAAGGTTATGTTGTGGCTCGACAACGAGGGTAACGACCTCGAAGCCAACGGCTCGGACTTCACAACCGTTGTAGCAGCCATCACCGACCGTGAGGGCAACATCAAGCGATTGAACAACTATTATATAAAATTCCACATCGAGGGCGAAGGTCGCATTCTCGGTGGTGCGGGCGAGTTGGCAAACCCTGCTCCCGTAAAGTGGGGCACAGCACCTATCATCGTGCAATCAACCCTCAACGCGGGCAAAATTCGCATCACCGCATCGGTATTGTTCGAGGGTGAGCAGATGCCTATAAGTGGCGTTCTCGAATTTGAGAGCAAGCCAACAGCGCAGAAGTTGATATTTAAGGAGAGTGAGGCAACACTATTGCCTACGGCTTCCAACTCTTCGTTCTCGGCAGCTTCGGCAAAGAGCGATGCCGACATCGAGCGAGAGAGGGCATTGAGCGCAGCAAATGCTGAACGCCTGAAAGAGGTCGAGAAACAACAGACCGACTTCGGCGAGAAGAGATAAAATTGGTATAGCACCCAATTTCTTGTCAGAAGTCGTGAGATGTGGTGCATCGCAAAAGAAGAGACCTCGGGATAGTACACAATGTACAGCCCGAGGTCTCTTACTTTTAGGGATGTGCCACAGATTGCGGCTTATCACAAGAAATTACAAAGCAAGTTTTTTGCGGATAGCCTTTGGAATAGCATTCTTATTTACCATAATCTCCATAGTCTTGTACTCCACATACGGACGAGAGAAGTAGTAATAACCTGCGTATGGTGGGCGTACATCCCACGAGTTCTTAACCTTGAAGAATGGGTTGCCCTCCTGGTCGGTTGCAGTTCCCTCGATAACCATACCGTGGTCGTCGGTGTTCTCGTAGTTGTCGAACGCCTCCTGACGCATCTGCTGGGTAATCTTCTTCTCCTTAACAGGCTTGTCGAAGCTGTAAAGCTCCTTCTGACGCTCCTGCTCCGAAAGACGACCCCAACGCTCAGCCTCGGTGCCGCTCATACTCTCGATATTATCCTCCGGAACGATACCGATAGCCTTGGTACGGTGGAAACCCTTCTCCGAAACATCGGCTGCCCAACCGAGCGAGTAGTTATTTGCGAGAGCGTTATCCACAATCTGCATCAACTCATCGAGTGGTACATTGTATGCCTTCTCCCACATCCAGTTATCTGGCACCTCAACGATATACTGCTCGTAGAATGGGTGGTGAGTGTACGATGTTACGAAAACATAGTCCGACATCTTGATAGGCAACGACTCGGCAAACGAGTGCGGAGTGTACTCCTTACCCTTCCAAGTGAACTTCTCGGGCATCTTGCCAAAATAGGTGTCGAGAATAGCGTTCAAGCCATCCTTCCACGCAGTAGTGAGTTTGCGGTTCTTGTTCTGCACCACAGCCTCAACATAAGCCTTCAAGATAGCATCAATCTCGCCAAATACCGGTTTGTCGGTGCCATAGTTCAACCCCTCATAGACCTCCTGCGGAACGATACCATACTTCTCGATACCCTTGGTTACATCGTGGAATGCTCCACCAACTGCCATATTAAGGTGACCGTGCAAGCGAACATACTTAACAGCCTTCTCGAAGTAGATATTACGAACAATCCACATCTCCGACAAATCCATCTCCTCGCCTCCGGCACGGATAATCTCGTTCTCCAAGAATGAAAGTGCCGAGAAGCACCAACAAGTGCCACTACGGAACTGATTCTTAACCGAAGTACCCTTAACAACCTTACCATCGGTAAACTTGTAACCATCGTTCTGTGCCGACGCCGAAACAACAAGCGCAACACACAAGCACAATGCTGTGATAAATCTCTTCATTTTTCTCTATTTCTTTGTGTTATTTACAATATTTAAGCACTCTGCATAAGTTAGCAGTTCCGCCTTCTTGCCACGAGGAATGCGATAGTTCTTGCCCTTATATGCGATATATGCACCGTAGCGACCATTCTTAACCGCCATATCGGCATCTTCGGCAAATGTTTTGATTGGCGTTGCAGCGGCAGTAGCACTCTTCTTCTGCGACTCAATCAACTCCACAGCACGCTCGTAGGTCAAAGTATAAGGGTCATCACCCTTCGTAAGCGATGCGAAATTGTTGCCATAGCGAACATAAGCACCAAATTTACCAATACCGACAATCACATCCTGCTCCTCGTACTTGCCGAGTGTGCGCGGCAAAGCGAACAACTCCAACGCCTCTTCCAAGGTGATAGCTTCGATAAGCTGTCCCTTTTTGAGCGATGCGAAGCGAGGTTTCTCGCCATCGTTGCTGTCAATCTCGACCATAGGTCCAAAGCGACCAATACGAGCCCTTACGAGATTTCCCGACTGCGGGTCAACACCGAGAACACGCACCTGTGTATTCTTCTCAACCTGCGTAGTAATAGCCTTATCCACCAGATTGTGGAACGAGCCATAGAACTCGCCAATCATCGTATTCCAGCCCTGCTCGCCATCGGCAATGCGGTCAAACTCCTTCTCCACCTTGGCGGTAAAGTTGTAATCCATAACGATACCGAAGTTCTGCTCCAAGTAGTCGTTCACTACCATACCTATATCGGTTGGAGCCAAGCGGTTCTTCTCTGCGCCATAATTCTCCGAAGCCACCTTCTCGGTGATGTTCGAGCCCTTCAATGTGAGTAGTGTATATGGGCGTTTCTGTGCCGGCTTATTACTCTTCTCGACATAACCGCGAGTGATGATGGTCGAAATGGTCGGTGCATAGGTCGAAGGACGACCAATACCCAACTCCTCCAATCGCTTAACGAGTAACGGCTCGCTAAATCGCATTGGCGGAACGGCGTGACGCTCGGTTGCGGTGATGGATTGCGCTAAGAGCGAAGTGCCATCTGCCAAAGCAGGCAAGATAGCTGCCTCACCCTGCTCGGTAGGCTCCTCGTCGTGCGACTCGGAGTAGAGATGCAAGAAACCGTCAAAGGTTACCACCTCGCCCGTAGCAACGAACTTCTCGGCACTGCCCGACATATTTATTGTGATAGTTGTGCGATTTATATCGGCTGCCACCATCTGTGAGGCGACAGTGCGCTTCCAAATCAACTCATAGAGTCGTTTCTCGGCAGTTGTGCCCTCGATTGTGTGGTTGTTGATATAGGTAGGGCGAATAGCCTCGTGAGCCTCCTGTGCACCCTTGCTGCTTGTCGTATAGTTGCGACGCGAAGAGAACTTCTCGCCAAACATCTCGCAAATCTCCTTCTTGCAAGAGTTCAACGCCAAGTCCGAGAGGTTTACCGAGTCGGTACGCATATAGGTAATCAGACCTCGCTCGTACAACTTCTGCGCAATGGACATCGTCTGCGACACCGACATCGAAAACTTACGACCAGCCTCCTGCTGCAAAGTCGAAGTGGTAAATGGAGGTGCAGGATAGCGCTTCGATGGTTTCATCTCACTGCCCTCGACAGTGAAGGTTGCCGTCTTGCAACGCTCCAACATCGCCAATGCCTCCTCCTTTGTTGCAAAACGCTCCGAATATTCGGCTTTGAACAGAGTCTTCGATGCGTCGCCAGCCGGATAGAACTGTGCTACAACACGATACCACGAAGTATCCTTGAAGTTGATAATCTCGCGCTCACGCTCCACGATAAGGCGTACGGCGACGCTCTGAACACGACCTGCCGAGAGTGCCGGACGCACCTTCTTCCACAAAATTGGCGACAACTCAAAACCCACAATACGGTCCAACACACGGCGAGCCTGCTGCGCATTCACAAGGTTCATATCTACCTTGCGAGGATTTTCAATCGCATTCAAAATCGCATTCTTGGTAATCTCGTGGAAGACAATTCGCTTGGTATTCTCCAACGACAAGCCCAAAACCTCCGACAAGTGCCAAGCAATAGCCTCTCCCTCGCGGTCCTCATCACTTGCCAACCACACTGTCTTCGCCTCGGCTGCCGCCTTAGACAACTCGGACACGAGTTTCGACTTCTCCTTCGGAATTTCGTATGTCGGTACAAAGCCCTTCTCGATATCTATGCTTAGTTCCCTCTTCGGAAGGTCGCGGATATGACCAAAACTCGACTTTACGACAAACTCCTTGCCCAAAAACTTCTCTATGGTCTTCGCCTTCGCAGGGGACTCCACAATAACTAAATTCTCTTGCATCTCTTTCGTTTTTATATCTCTTTCAACACCGCACAAGTCGTAGCACACCTCGCAACCATTTGTGCATGTAAACTATTTAACCAATGTATAAGTCAAATCAATCTGTATCGGCGCATCGTTCGAGCCATTGTCAGCTCCCTGCAACACACTCTCCGATGGTGCATACGGTGCTGTTGCCTCTGTTCCGACATAGAGCACTCGCAACTTCTCGTCAGCCTTCGATATGTCGTACGAGCCATCCTCCTGACGGATTGAATTGAACAATTTTTGAATATGAGCCGTGATATTCAACACATAGCAACCTCGGCTACGATCCAGATATCCATTGTATATGCCTTCCTTACCATAGGTACTCTCATATACATAATCATAGTCGATAATCGGCGACAATGTATTGTAGTTCAAGTATGTACCCAAACGAGCAAATGAGTTATTCAGTATCGGAATAAGTTGCTCCGCACGACTCTGTGTTATGTTCCAATCGTAATCGGCTCCCACAACATATATCGTAAAGAGGCACTGATTTATACCCATACGGGAGTATTCGCCCTGCTCGGTAGTTTCGAGCGCTACCAACTCCTTCAAAAAGTCGTCGGTAAGGTATATTTCGGTCGATGGTCCTCCCAAACCCTCAACATAGCCCGTTGAGACCTCGGTACGCTCCTCTCGCGACTTCGTGTAATCCATAACAACACTATTCAGCAAGGATGCTCCTCCCGAAAGGCTCTGCTCATAGTTATGCTCTACCCTATTTACAGATGTATTACATTTTGACTCTTCGTCATAGAAGTAGTAGTACATACCTACCGTATCCTTAATCATCGAAGGGTCCTGCGGATTGCGACTTCTACCCTGCAACATTATACCCGAAGCCGAAAGGTCGAGTTCGTAGAATGCACCTCGTTTATCGGCAGGAGTATTAGCCAAATCGGGCTTAATATACAAACCATGGAACTTATCTGTCCATTTCTTATCGTCTGTATAGCACTCTATATCCTGGCGACCATAGCCATCCCAACCACTCTCTGCATCAGCATAATTATCAGGAATAAGCATCAGACGACGAGCAAAATCCCACGAATAATCCGTATTTTCCATCGGGATAATAATGGTCGAAGGACCATAGCCCAATTCGCTGTTCGGGAATGTAAATTCGAAAATAGGCTTCGACTCATCATACACACCGCTCAAATCGCAATTTATATATGCTACCGTGTCTTTTCGCACCTCGTCGTAGTGCAACGCATTATCCTTCAACGACTTCGACAACTCGTAGACCCTGTAACGAACAGGAGCAAGGGTATCGCCACCATAATTTTTGATGGATAGCACCAACTTCATTGTGTCGAATATAGGCATATAGCCAAATCCATTCTCCTCGTCTATTGCATTCATGTAGAGGATAGTCGAAGCAAAGCCTGCTGTACGCACACCGAGCGTATCGCTACGACGCACACCCAGATAGCCCGTTCCCGTATTCGAAGCAAGAAGCGAGTCGGTACGATAGAGTCGTGTTTCGAGGAAATTCTTACCTTCAAGCGAGGCGTCTATCTCCTCGTTCTGTTCGGTATTAGGATTATATCGTATAATCTTATTCCCCTGAAATTTCAGATGTCGCATAACCATAACCTGCTCCTCGGGCATAATATTCGAGCCGAGGGTGTTATCCGCAGTCATCGAGCAACCCCAAAAAGCCAGAGTCGCTATAACAACGGATAAAAGTGATATGGTTCTACAAAATCTGTTAGAAAAGTTCCTCATAGAAGCGATCGTAATTATCAAAAAATCCTTCGTTCTCAGGCGATTGGTAGTCGAGAACACGCTTACCAGCCTCACGAGCATAGTCAAGCAAAGCCTTGTCTGCCTTCTCGGAACCTGCAACCACACCATCGACATTATCAATAACGAAACGCATCAGATTTTCGTATGAAGTATCCTTCATTTTCTCCACATCTGCCTGTGGCGCACCCTCGTTCACGAGTTTCTCGCCAAGTCCAGCATTGAGTGGAGCAGAGAACTTATCCTCATAGAGTGATACCACAATCTTCGAGTCGCAAAGGAGAGGGTCATCCTTGAACATATTGCGCAGATATATCGGAGCGATTGCCGAGAACCAGCCGTGGCAATGTACCACACTCGGCTTCCACTGCAACTTCTTCACGGTTTCAAGAACACCTCGCGCAAAGAACATCATACGGTCATCGTTATCCTCGAACTCCTTGCCATCCTCGTTGGTCAAGACTGCCTTACGAGCAAAGAAGTCGTCATTATCAATAAAATATATCTGAATACGAGCCGAAGGGATAGACGATACCTTGATAATCAACTGATGGTCGTCATCGTTGATTATAAGGTTCATACCCGAGAGTCGTATAACCTCGTGCAGTTGATTGCGGCGTTCATTTACACAGCCATAGCGAGGCATAAATGTGCGAATCTCATTACCATGCTCCTGCATAGCCTGCGAAAGTTGTCGGCACAAACACGACTCCTCGTTCTCGGGAAGATAAGGCATTATCTGCTGACAAATGTACAATATTTTGTTGTTCGCCATCGCTCTTGGTTTTTATATTTTACTATTCAAATTGACTAAATTATTTTTTAGAGAATCAACATCGCATCGCCGTATGTTCCGAAGCGATACCCCTCCTCCACTGCAATCTTGTAGGCATTCATCACGGTGTTGTAGCCACCAAATGCTGCAACCATCATCAACTGCGTAGAGCCCGGAGTGTGGAGATTTGACACCATCGCATCAGCCACGGTAAAGTCGTATGGAGCAAAGATAAACTTATTGGTCCAACCCTCCTGTGCGGTCACCATTCCGTGAGTCGAAACAACGGTTTCGAGCGTACGCATAACGGTTGTTCCGATAGCAACAATCTTGTGATTCTCGCGCTTTGCCTTATTGATAATCTCGGCACTCTCCGCCGTTACGAAGAACTGTTCCGAATCGACCTTATGCTTCGACAAATCCTCGACATCGACAGTGCGGAAGTTTCCCAAACCTGCGTGAAGTGTAACAAAAGCCTTTTCGATGCCGAAAATCTCCATTCGCTTCAACAAGTGCTTCGAGAAGTGCATACCTGCCGTAGGAGCAACCACCGCGCCCTCCTTATCGGCAAATATTGTCTGATAGTTCTCGGCATCCTCCGGCTCAACCTTCTCGCGCACCCACGACGGCAGCGGAGTCTCACCCAAGCGGTACAACATCTCTTTGAACTCCTCATGCGGACCATCATAGAGAAAACGAAGGGTACGACCACGCGAAGTTGTGTTGTCGATAACCTCGGCTCCGAGAATATCGTCTTCACCGAAGTAGAGTTTATTTCCGATACGGATTTTACGCGCCGGATCAACCAATACATCCCACAATTTCAGCTCGCGATTGAGCTCACGCAAGAGGAACACCTCGATTTCGGCACCCGTCTTCTCCTTGTTGCCATAAAGGCGAGCCGGAAAGACCTTTGTGTCGTTGAGAACGAATGTGTCGCCCTCTTCGAAGTAGTCGATAATGTCCTTAAACAATTTGTGCTCGACTTCGCCTGTGTCGCGGTGAACGACCAGCAATCGAGCATCGTCACGATTTATCTCCGGATATTTGGCAATCAAATCCGGATTGAAATCGAAGTCATAGTGTGAAAGTTTCATATTCTTTTATAAAAGTATTTTCACTATATTTTGTCTGACCATTGCGAAATAATGCACAACAATCATAAGTACTACGAAAAATTTACTCTTTTGTTTCGTCGAGAGGTAAATTTTTCAGAAAGTCATCCAACGAAATGGCATCTTTTTCCGAATATGCACCATTTCGGGTGCGACGCAGCGAGGTGAGATATGCCCCACTCTGCAACGCCTCGCCAATCTCGTGCGCCAACGAGCGAATGTATGTGCCCTTCGAGCACGCCACACGGATACGCACCTTCGGCATCGCATACTCTTCGAGCGTTATCGAGTAGATATTTATCAACGCCTTGCGAAGTTCGACCTGCTCACCTGCTCGTGCCAGCTCGTAGGCTCTCAACCCCTCGACCTTCTTTGCCGAGAAGATTGGCGGAGCTTGCAGACGCTCGCCCGTAAGCGAGAGCAGAGCCTCCTCCACCTTTTCGCGAGTGATATGGTCGGTAGGATAGGTCTTATCCACCGGGTGCTCCATGTCGTAACTTGGCGTTGTTGCTCCGAGCATCAACTCCGCCACATACTCCTTGCGCTCCGCCTGCAACGCATCGACCTGCTTGGTCGCCTTGCCTATGCAGACCAATAAAATTCCCGTAGCCAACGGGTCGAGTGTACCGGCATGACCAATCTTGATTTTGCGATGTCCCATCTTGTTAAGACGGAACTTTATCTTTCGCACCACATCCGACGAAGTCCATTCGAGGGGCTTGTCGATTACGGCAACATAACCCTCCTCCTTGGGGTTGAAATTCTTGAAGTCAATCATACTAAATCAGGTACGAAACGATTGCCACAACACCTGCGAGGGCACAATACGCAGCAAACCAGATAAGTTTTCCGCGCTTGACTATCTCCATCATAAACTTGCAGGCCAAAGTTCCCGTAACAAATGCAGCGACAAAGCCCGCCATCAATGGCAACAACTCCACCCCACCGCCAAAGTCGCCTTTGAGGATGTCGAGCAGTGCGCTACCGAGGATTGGAGGCAATACCATCAAGAACGAGAACTGCGCCACCGCCTCTTTGCGATTACCGAGCAATAAGCCCGTAGCGATGGTCGTACCCGAGCGCGAAAGTCCGGGCATCGTCGCGCACGCCTGCGCGATACCTATTATAATAGAGTCCCGATACGAGATTTCGCTCTTCTCTCGTGGCTTTGCCTTGTAGGCGAATGTGAGCAACGATGCTGTCACGAGCAGCAATGCGCCCACCACCCAGATATGGTCGGAGAGTTGGTCGATGTAATCCTTGAAGAATACGCCGACGATGCCGACAGGAATCATCGAGATAACGATTTTGAGGATATAGGACTGCTCCTCGTTTATCTTGCCCGAGAAGACACATGCCCCTTTGAGGAGTCGCCAAATCTCGCGCCACAGCACCACGATAGTGCTCAACACGGTTGCTGCGTGGAGCGTAACATCGAATGCGATATTCTCGGCGAGTTCTACGCCCATAATTTCGCGCGCGAGACAGAGGTGTCCGCTGCTCGACACGGGCAGGAACTCGGTCAAGCCCTGCACAATTCCCAAAATGATAGCTTGTAAAGTTGTCATAAAGCCACAATATACGAAAAATCGTACAAATATACTAAATTAAGCGGAAAACGGAAAGCGGAAAACGGAAAACTTTTGTTTTTCGGTTTTCGCTTTGCTAAAAAAATTGCGGAGCCCGAAGACCCCGCAATTTCGTTTAATGGAGCGAAGCGACAAGCCCCCTTTACAGAAAGGGGGTTTGGGGGATAGGTAACACCAGGTTTACTAAAAAAAAAGCGGGGCTTAACCCCGCTTTCTTTTTAGTAAATCAACTCGCCGCCGTCTTCGCTGCCGAAGCCTGGGAGTGTAGTACCCTGATTGAAGATGTCGCCTGCACTTGCGCTGTAACCGCGCTCGGCAACAATCTCAAACACATTCATCATTGGAGCAGAATAGCTCAAA
>JAZQYJ010000047.1:0-2539 GCA_045633465.1 Alistipes sp. | reverse complement strand
GAGAAAATTCCAACGCACGGGATTGGCACGAACCACATACTCCTTATCTTCGTACATTCGTCCCCACATCTGGTTGCAACGGAACAGATTTACGGCCGAACTGGTTACATCCACAGCGTCGGGGTGTTGCTGCAATCGCTCTACAACCGTCTCAGAGCGTGTACCTAAATCCCACGAAGCGAAGGTTACGACATTCTCTCGATCGAAGCCCAAATCGTATTTAATCATATAGCGATATTGCAACCAGAACACGGCCGTTACGATAATGAGAATCATCGCTACCGAGAACTGCACGCCCACCATCACCGAACGCAAACGACGACCAGTTGCCGATTGTGCAAAGCCGCCTTTCACGCCCAAAGAGGCATTGAAACGGGTGATGTAGAACGCAGGGTACAATGCTGCCACAACAGCCAACAAAACCATCAGCGCTACCATCATAATAATGACTACGATGTTATCTCCAAGCGCCAGCGAGCAGATAGAATAGTTGGTGATAAAACTCTCTTGGATAGCAATCATCAGGTAGAACGTCAGTCCCATTGATAGCAGCACCAAGCCGATAGCCTCGAAGAGGAAGTTCCAGCGGAGTGTGCCCTGACTTGCACCGAACACCTTGCAGATATTCACCGCACGCATACGCACAGGCACGAGCGCAAAGAAGAAGTTTACAAAGTTGATAAAGGCAATCAGCACGATTATAAATGCAATACTACCGAGGATGATTGGTGTTGATCTCTTACCCGTGCGGAAGTTGCCAGAGTCGTAGAAGTTACCATCATAATAGAGTTTGTCAAGACTCACGAGGCGAGTTTCCAGCACCTGTGCACCGCTTTCCAACTCCTCCTTGACCATCGCAATCTCCTCGGGATCCGCTGCCTCCTCTGCTTCGGCCATCCACTTCTGCACCATTCCGAGGAACCAATCGGCATAACCTTTCTTGAAGATTTCGATGTAGGTGTCGAGGTCGGCGCCCTCGCGCATACGGACAAAATTAGAGTAGTTCCAGTTGTTATTACCCTCTGTATATACACCCTCGTCGTTCTGCATAATGCCCCAATGGCTGAACATACAGTTTTTGGGCATATCCTCGTAGATGGCCACGATGGTCTGCTGAACAGTAGGCTTGCCGTCGTCGTTGTATTTTCCACCCTCAAAGTAGATTACATCGCCCACACCGACACCCAATTTCTCGGACTTGGAGCGCGACATTGCCACCGTGTTGGGCTCTTTGAGTTGTGAATAATCGCCCGCCAAGCACTCAAACCCAAAGAACGAGGGCACATTGGCCGTTCCCTGATATACATACTCATTGAATGGCTCCATAGTGTACTCATTGCGCTTAATCCAAATGCGGCTAATGCGTGGGTAAGGCATTGTCGAAGCGACCTCCTCGGCATCGGGGAACTGCTCGGCAGCGGTATAGGCCAAGTTGCCAGGCGAATTGGTACTCCACTGTGTCTCGCCATCGTTACCTCCACCGAAGTCGGGCGAGATAAGATAGGTGCGGTCGGCATTAGGGAATGAGTGGTTGTAGGTGATGGTAAACCACACCTGCGAAAAGATGATGTAGAATGCCACAAAGGCGAGGGTCAAACCGAGCACATTAAGCAGCGATGCGACCTTGTAACGCTTGAGCGTCATCAAGAAATTCTTAAAAGCAATCTTCATATTCGTTAAGTTTTATTTGTTTTTGTCTTAGTGATGTGGGAGGCAGTCAAGCCAACCCACACCTGAAACGCTTCTCTGCTTATGGTAATAGGCGTTTTTTAATATTAATACCTTTCTCAAAAAGGATTATAGGCGGCTCTTTACATCGGTTACAATCTTACCGTCGAACAGGCAGATGGTACGGCTCGCATACGAGGCATCGTGCTGCGAGTGGGTAACCATAATGATGGTCGTGCCCTCCTTGTGGAGTTCTTGCAGGAGTAACATCACCTCCTGACCGTTCTTCGAGTCGAGGTTACCCGTAGGCTCATCGGCAAGAATCAGCTTGGGATTCGACACAAGGGCACGAGCGATGGCTACACGCTGCTGCTGACCACCCGAGAGCTGCTGAGGGAAGTGGCCGGCACGGTGCGAGATGTTCATACGGTCGAGCATCTTCTTTACGCGCTCCTTACGCTCCGAGGGCTTCACGCCCATATAGATAAGCGGCAACTCGACATTCTCCGCCACCGACAACTCGTCGATAAGGTTGAACGACTGGAATACGAAACCGATATTGCCCTTACGGAAGGCGGTGCGCTCCTTCTCTTTCAGACCACCTACCTCGTGGTCGAGCAAACGGTATGAGCCGCCCGTAGGGTTGTCAAGCAAACCCAAGATGTTGAGCAGCGTAGATTTACCGCAACCCGAAGGTCCCATAATGGCAACAAACTCGCCCTCCTTAACCTCAAACGATACACCGTTAAGAGCAACAGTCTCAATCTCCTCGGTGAAAAAACTCTTCTGTAAATTTTCTACTTTTAACATAGCTGTAAATTTTTAGTTGTTATTTAATTTTGAATTTTAGTGCATTATTGAATTTGTTGGG
>JAZQYJ010000046.1:0-1141 GCA_045633465.1 Alistipes sp. | reverse complement strand
TTTGGCGCAGTCGAGCGGTGAGGTCCTCAAACCAGAGACCATCAACTATCGTACCTACAAGCCGGAGCGTGACGGACTCTTCTGCGAGCGAATCTTTGGTCCGATGAAGGACTATGAGTGCCACTGCGGAAAGTACAAGCGTATCCGTTACAAGGGTATCGTCTGCGACCGATGCGGTGTGGAGGTTACCGAGAAGAAGGTGCGCCGCGAGCGTATGGGACATATCTCGTTGGTAGTGCCGGTAGTACACATTTGGTACTTCAAGTCGCTTCCTTCGAAGATTGGATACCTCTTGGGTATTCCATCGAAGAAGTTGGAGTCGATTATCTACTACGAGCGTTATGTGGTTATTCAGGCGGGTGCTGCTGCCGAGCAGGGTATCGAGAAGTTGGCTACCCTTGGCGAGAAGGAGTACACCGATGTTTTGGCTGCACTTCCAAAGGGCAACCAGCAGCTCCCTAACGACGACCCTAACAAGTTTATCGCAATGATGGGTGCCGAGGCAATCAAACTCCTCTTGCAGGATGTTGATCTCGACACTATGTCATACAATTTGCGTGACCGCGCGTCACGAGAGACTTCGCAGCAGCGTAAGAGCGAGTTGTTGAAGCAGCTCAATGTTGTTGAGTCGTTCCGTGCATCGCAGGGCAAGAACCGTCCAGAGTGGATGGTACTCGATGTTGTTCCGGTTATTCCACCGGAGATTCGTCCGTTGGTACCACTCGATGGAGGTCGTTTCGCAACTTCGGATTTGAACGATTTGTATCGTCGCGTAATCATCCGTAACAACCGTCTTCGCCGCTTGATCGACATCAAGGCTCCTGAGGTTATTCTCCGTAACGAGAAGCGTATGTTGCAGGAGGCTGTTGATTCGTTGTTCGATAACTCGCGTAAGAGCAATGCCGTTAAGAATGAGAGCAACCGACCATTGAAGTCGTTGTCAGACTCGTTGAAGGGTAAGCAGGGACGCTTCCGTCAGAACTTGCTCGGTAAGCGTGTCGACTACTCGGCTCGTTCGGTTATCGTCGTAGGTCCTGAGTTGAAGATGCACGAGATGGGTATGCCGAAGGATATGGCGGCAGAGTTGTACAAGCCATTTATCATTCGCAAGCTCATCGAGCGTGGTATCGTTAAGACTGTT
>JAZQYJ010000045.1:0-1620 GCA_045633465.1 Alistipes sp. | reverse complement strand
GGCTTGATAGAGCCATCAGTTGTAATCTCAAGGTTCAACTTCTCGTAGTCGGTACGCTGCTCAACACGATAGTCCTCGCGCGAATACTTTACATTCACGATTGGAGTGTGAATCGAGTCGATTGGCAACAAACCAAACTCTGCATTCTCCGATGCATTCTCCTCTGCTGGTACATAGCCACGGCCCTTACCAATTGTGATAGTAAGCTGCAACTTTGCTCCTGGTGCGAGGTGGCAAATTACCAACTCCGGATTGAGAACCTTGAACGAGGTCAAGAAGTTCGAGATATAACCTGCGGTAAGCTCGGTTACGCCTGCTACATTGATTGTAGCCTTCTCGAAATCCTGATTCTCGACGGTGCGAATGAAGCGAATCTGTTTGAGATTCAAGATGATATTCAACATATCCTCCATTACGCCCGGAATAGCGGCAAACTCGTGGTCAACGCCGTCAACCTTAACGGTTGTGATAGCATAACCCTCCAATGAAGAGAGCAACACTCGGCGCAAAGCATTACCGATGGTCATCGCATAGCCTGGCTCCAACGGACGGAACTCAAACTTTCCGAACGATGCGGTCGATTCTACTACGATTACCTTCTCGGGTCTTTGAAATGCTAAAATTGCCATAATCTATTGTGTGTTAATTAGTTACTATTTAGAGTACAACTCGACGATCAACTGCTCCTTGATGTTCTCTGGAATCTCCTCGCGCTCTGGACGAGCCAAGAACTTACCGCTCATCGAAGCACCATCCCACTCCAACCATGCATAGCGGCTGTGGTTTGTGCCGAGCAACGACTCGGTGATAACCTCCAAAGTCTTCGACTTCTCGCGTACCGATACTACATCGCCTACACGCAACGAATACGATGGAATATTAACAACATTACCATTAACACAGATGTGACGGTGCGAAACCAACTGACGAGCAGCTGCACGAGTTGGTGCAATGCCAAGACGATATACTACATTGTCCAAACGGCACTCCAACAACTTCAACAAGTTCTCACCGGTGATACCACCCATACGAGCAGCAGCGTCGTAGGTACGAGCAAACTGCTTCTCCAACAATCCATAGGTGTACTTTGCCTTCTGCTTCTCGCTCAACTGTACGCCATACTCCGAAACCTTCTTACGCTTGCGAGCAAGACCGTGCTGTCCCGGTGGTACATTGCGCTTGTCGAGAGACTTGTCGGCACCATAAATTGCCTCACCAAAGCGGCGGGCGATTCGAGTTTTTGGTCCTATATACTTTCCCATTGTAATTTACTTTTTTTGTTTGATTAAGTTTTTCAGTGATTCTCTTCGTTTACCCTCGCATTATACACGACGACGGTTTGGAGCACGACAACCATTGTGTGGCAATGGAGTTACATCGATAATCTCGGTAACCTCGATGCCTGCACCGTGAATTGTACGAACTGCACTCTCACGGCCCTGACCCGGACCCTTCACATAAACCTTAACCTTACGCAAGCCCATATCAAAGGCAACCTTTGCGCAGTCTGCTGCTGCAGTCTGTGCTGCATAAGGAGTGTTCTTCTTCGAACCACGGAAGCCCATCTTACCGGCCGATGACCAGCTGATAACCTCACCAACCTCGTTAGTGATGGTAATG
>JAZQYJ010000044.1:0-18718 GCA_045633465.1 Alistipes sp. | reverse complement strand
GGTGATTATGCCTTTGCCTCTTGCTCAGGACTGAAAAGTATTGTGATTCCAGAAACTATCACAATTATTCCATTGGAGGCATTCGAGGGTTGCACCTCGCTGACAAGTATTACAATTCCTGATAGCGTTACTTCGATTGGAGATAGTGCATTCGAGAATTGCACCTCGCTGACAAGTGTTACAATTCCAAATGGCGTCACTTCGATTGGAAACAGGGCATTCTCTGAGTGTACCTCGCTGACAAGCATTACAATTCCGAATGGCGTCACCAAGATTAAAAATCATGCTTTCTATCATTGTAAGGCTCTGACAAATATTACTCTTCCCGCTAACTTAGAAATAATCGGCACTGCGGCATTCCAATTGTGTCATAGTATTGCAAGTCTTACTATTCCTAATAGTGTTACCGAGATTGGAGAGTATACATTCGCTTCTTGCACCTCGCTGACAAGTATTACAATCCCAAATAGCGTCACTTCGATTGGATACAAGGCATTCTCTACGTGTACCTCGCTAACAAGCGTTACAATTCCTGATAGCGTTACTTCGATTGGAGATTATGCATTCGATAGTTGCACCTCGCTGACAAGTGTTACAATTCCTGATAGTGTTACTTCGATTGGAGTGAGAGCATTCTATGATTGCACCTCGCTGACAAGTGTTACAATCCCTAATGGCATCACCAAAATTGAAAATCACACCTTCTTTCATTGTAAGGCTCTGACAAATATTACTCTTCCCGCTAACTTAGAAATAATCGGCACTGCGGCATTCCAAGGATGTTCTAGTATTACAAGTCTTACTATTCCTAATAGTGTTACCGAGATTGGAGAGTATGCATTATGCAATTTGGGCATTTCAAGTATTGTAATCCCCGATGGTATAACTTCGATTAATAATAAAACATTTTTTGATTGTAAAAATTTGGCAAGTGTTACAATTCCGGATAGCGTTACTTTGATTGGAAGCTATGCTTTTCAGAACTGCACCTCGTTAGCAAGTGTCACACTTCCCGATAGTGTTACAGAAATTAGAGAAAGAGCATTCACTAATTGCCACTCGCTGAAAGAGGTGTATTGTAAACCTATTACTCCACCAACAGCAGTAACGACTACTGATATGTGGAAGGCTTTTACTACCGACTGCAAGATTTATGTGCCACGCAATTCGGTAGAGGCATATAAGTCGGCAGAGTATTGGAACGGCTATGCTGACTATATCGAAGGCAAAGAGTTCTAAATTCTTAGGCTTTTAGCCATTGGCTTAACCCTCCGCAGAAAAAAAACTCTGCGGAGGGTTTGTTTTTTTTGTAGGAGGCGCACCTGCGGTGCTGAATGGGATTTTATAGGATTGAATTGGATTCGCAGTCTGCGACTGCTTGATGATAAGCCGTTTTTTGCCATTCAATGCCATTAAGCGAGTGAAACGAGCGAATGCCATTCGTTGCCATTCAATGTCATCTAAAAATCTCACCAAACGCTCCTAATTCCAAAATAATTTGCTAACTTCGTGCGGTTATTTAAGACTTTTGCAGATGAATTTTTTTGATATTCTAACCCTTGTTGCCCTCGTTTGGGCGGTTATAAGTGGCTGGCGAAGCGGTTTTGTGTCGCAGTTGCTCGGTTTGCTCGGCATTATCCTCGGCATTGTCCTCTCCCTGCGTTATGGTGCTGCGGTGGGCGCAATGTTCCATATTGACGCTCGATTTTCGGTTGTTGCAGGTTTTCTGATAACCTTTGTCGCAACACTTATCGTGGCGACCATTCTCGCAAAACTCCTTGCACGAGTGCTCTCGTTCATAGGTTTGGGTTGGGTAAACACCCTGCTCGGAATTGCGCTTTCGATAGTCAAAGGGCTTATCGTGTTGAGTATGCTCTATGCTGCGATTTACTCCCTCAACGCCAATCTGCAATTCGTTGAGCCGACCTACTTCGACAACTCCATATCGTTCGATGTTGTACGCAAGTGTGCCGAGCCACTCTTCAAATTCTGGAACGAGGCAAAGCAGGCAGTTATTTCACAAACCCCAAATGTGTAGCCGATGCAGAGAGTTGAAGGATTGGTGATGCGTGCCACAGGCAGTTGGTACGAGGTGTTGCACGAAGGCGAGGTGTTGCGCTGTCGTATGCGTGGCAAGTTGCGCCTTAGAGGTGTTCGCTCGACAAACCCCGTAGTGGTGGGCGATACCGTGCATTGCGAGTGTGGCGAAGATGGCGAGTGGGTGATTGTCGATATTGCTCCGCGCCACAACTACATCATTCGCCGAGCATCGAACCTCTCGAAGGAGTCGCATATCATCGCCTCAAATATCGACCGTGCAATGCTGGTGGTAACGCTCGTAGAGCCGATTACCGCAGTGGAGTTTATAGACCGTTTCCTCGTTACCTGCGAGGCGTACAAAGTGCCCGTAACTATTCTTCTCGCCAAAATTGACCTCTTGCAAGAGTCGCCCGAAGCGGTGGCGGAGTTCCACCGCATATACGAAGGTGCAGGCTACGAGGTTATTGACATCTCGGCAACCCAAGGCATTGGCGTAGAGCGAGTAAAGGCGATGTTGTCGGGCAAGACAACCCTGCTTTCGGGCAATTCGGGCGTAGGAAAATCGACACTTATAGGGGCGATAGACCCTACAATAGATATTCGCACGGGCGAGATTTCCGACTCGTTCCACAAGGGCAAGCACACCACAACATTCTCTACGATGTACCGCATTGCCGATGGTTATATCATCGACACTCCGGGCGTAAAGGGCTTCGGTTTGATTGATATTGACGATAAGGAGTTGTGGCACTACTTCCCCGAGATGATTTCGAGGGCTGGCGAGTGCAAATTCTTCAACTGCACCCACACCCACGAGCCACACTGCGCCGTGATTGAGGCGGTAAAGCGTGAGGAGATAGCCTTTTCGCGCTACGAAAGTTACCTAAAAATACTCGATGAAGATGACAAATACCGAAAATAATCTCACGCTTGACGAGTTGCGTGAGCGCATTGACTACCTCTCCTCGTTCTTGTTGGAGAGCCGTATCGAAACGCTTACTCGCGCCCTCGATATGCGCACCGAGTATATAACGGTGATGACCGAAAATATGTTCCACGCCCAAAATGCAAGTGCCATCGTGCGCCATTGCGAGGCGTTTGGAGTGCAGAATATCCACACCGTAGAGGAGTTATGCCCATTTCTGCCAACCCTCAATATCGCCCTCGGAACGGACAAGTGGATTGATATAAACCGCCACGCCACGACTGCCGATGCGGTGAAGGCGTTGCGTGCGCAGGGTTATCGCATCATCGCCACCACACCTCACCACAAGAGTTGCACGCCCGAAACATTCGATGTTACAAAGGGTAAGTTTGCGCTCGTTTTCGGCACCGAGAAGACAGGTGTGTCGGAGGAGATTTTGGCGGAGGCTGACGAATTTTTGCAGATTCCGATGTGCGGAATGGTCGATTCGTTGAATGTGTCGGCTTCGGCTGCAATTTTGATATATATGCTCTCGCAGCGAATGCGTCTTGAATGCAACGATTGGCAACTCGCAGACGAGATTCGCACACGCATACTCTACGATTGGTACCGCTACGCCGTACGAGATTCGGAGGCGTTGCTCGAACGCAAATATGGCTCAAAATGAGGTGGTTTATAGTTATCATTGCTCTGCTTTTGGTGGGTTGTTCTACCACACCGCAATATCGCACCGTTGATGGTGCGATGCTCGGCACTACATACCATATCGTAGCCGAAACATCGCTCTCGAACCAGCAAATTTTCGAGGAGATGCAGCGCATAAACAACGAAGCGATAGCCTCGATGTCTATCTTCAACCCAACCTCGTTATTGAGTCGCATAAACCGCAACGAAACCGACTCGGTGGATATCCATATTGCACGAAACATCGAGATTGCATCGAAGATAAATGCCCTAACACCTCGCTACGACATCACAGTCAAACCGCTGGTCGATGCCTACGGCTTTGCCGCTAAAAACCGTGAGGCAAAACCCAATATCGACTCTTTGGTGCAATTTGTAGGTTTTCAAAAATTTTCGTTGCAAGATAATCGAATTATTAAAGAGGATAGCCGTTTGCAAATTGACCTCAACTCGATTGCCAAGGGCTATGTTGTCGATTTGATTGCCGAGTGGCTCAACGCGCAAGGCTGCGAAAACTACATAGTAGAGGTGGGTGGTGAGATTTGCGCCAAGGGCGTGAATGCCAAAGGTATCGCTTGGCGTGTGGGTGTTGATACTCCATTCGACAATAACAACTCCCCTGGCGCACATCAGCAGAAGGTGGTGCAGATAAGCGGCTCGGCTCTCGCCACATCGGGCAACTATCGCCGTTTCTACTACAACGAGCAGGGCGAGCGTATTTCGCACACGCTCAACCCACAGACAGGTCGTTCACAAACCACCTCGCTACTCTCGGCTACGGTGATTGCCCCACGATGTGCTACGGCAGATGCCTTGGCAACGGCATTTATGGCATCGGACGAAAAAGATGCCATAGCCTTGGCAAAGAGCCTGTGCGACAGCATCTGCGTCTATTTTGTTCTCGCACCCGAGAGGGGAAATGAGGAGTACCGAGAGTTCTCTACCCTAAACGAATAGGCCGCACTATATAAATCGGTGGCACTCGAACCACGGATTGTGCAGATTCTCCTTGTTGTAGCATAATGGTTTATGGTCTGGCAACGAACGCACTGAACCGCCCGCCTCAACAAGTATCAACTCGGCAGCAGCCGTATCCCACTCATAGGTCATTGTAGTACGAGGATAGTAATCTATTGCACCCTCCGCCATAAGGCAGAACTTGTAGGAGCTTCCCTGCTCAACAACCTCTATATCGTGGTACATTTCACGCATCTGCTCGATATAGTATGCCGTTTCGACCGTTTGATGTGAACGAGATACCGCAACACGGAATTTCTCGTGCGCAGCGGAAGAGAGTGGCAACTTGCGAGCCTGTTGGCGTATGTTGTCGTTGCTATAATCGGCATTTTCGTCGGGAGATATTCCCTCCAAAAGCATCGCGCCACAACCCTTCTCGGCAAAATATACCTTTCCAAGATATGGAACATAAATAATCGCCCCTATGCACTCATTGTCCGCCATCAGGGCTATATTTACGGTAAATTCGTTATTACCCTTGATAAACTCAATGGTGCCATCGAGCGGGTCCACCAGCCAGAACATATCCCAATTCTTGCGCTCCTCGTATAGCATCTCGCGACCCTCCTCCGAGAGTATCGGAATACGAGTTTCGCCCAACACCTGCTTGATTTTGTTATGCGCCAATCGGTCGGCAATAGTCAAAGGAGTATTATCTCGCTTGACCTCGATATCGCACCCCTCTCTGTTGTTATACACCTTCATAATCTCGGCTCCGGCACGCACCGCAGCATTGAAGGCAAATGGCAAAAGATAGGCTCGAAGTTGTTGATTTATCATAGTGGATCTCGGTTAGTTCTTCTTTGGCGCTTATTTAGTATCGGAGCTCTCTTTACGACGAGGTCTTCTTGATACCACCCTCCTTTGTAAAGATAGCAAAAAGTTTTTGCTCTTTCAACTAATAATCGAGAAAAATTCCGCAATATTGTATCGAGTCGTGCGAATACACCCTTTTCCGTCACCACACGACACGAAACATACAGGAACACCCCCACCGCCAACATTGCAACAACCGCCGAGGCGAATATCAACCTACTACCCAAGAGATATGACACAAGAACCATTGCCGCAGGAGAGAGTAGTGCCACCATAGCATATATCAACCTCCTATTTCGCCACGCCAAAGCATAGTCCGTACGAACTCTTATGACTCGTCGCGACACCTCCCCTCGCCCATTTTCAAGGTGTGCCGCAGCGCCCACGATACTCTGCAACGATATAGCATTTGTATAGGGTTGCGAAGCGATAATGTCGGCACAATAGGCTATGACATCACGCTCTACTATACTCTCGCCTTGCAGATGCAAAACATAGTCGTACGAGGCGACCAAACCACCTATCTCTTTGGCTCGCTTCCGATATTCTGTTGGCAAATCAACCACTACCACCCGACGAAATGCACGATGGCGTGAGCGATACAATGCCCTCACCCCATCGAGATGCGTATGATTTACTCTGATGAGATGATATTGACCCAATATATCGCCAAACGGAGAGTGCTGATATTGCAAGTCGGTGATTATTACAGCCTCGCTGCGAGGATACTCCTCTTCGAGCAATGCCATAAGCGGAGCGAGTGTTTCGGGGTATTCTACCACAGCCGATACGCCGATATGCGCAATGGTTTCACGCAGACGATGTACAATCGACAATCTGCGGCACGAACGACTCCACAACACCAAAAAAAACACGGCACCAACAAGGCTCAATAGCGATAGTGCGAAAAGAGATAGGGATATTAGTTGCATACCATTCTACATTTATAGGAGTTCATTCGCTGAGCAAAGAGTCTTCGCTCCTCGCTCGTAAGAAGATGGGCGCACGAGCGCAAAGAGTAGCAGTTCTGCACAGCATACAATATGAACGAATTGCGTTCATGTGGAGCGAGTCGCTTCACGGCCTTTCCAACCTGCGCAGTGGACATATCGCCGCGAATCGAGCAGAGTGTCTGTAACGCCATATACGACACCTCGTTATCCTCCGACTCGACAAGGCGTTGCAAATGGGGCTCGGCATCGACAATCGAGAAGTGACCACTCAGATAGATTCCCAAGAGTTGCAAATTGCGATTTTGCGACAAGAGCAGTGGCGTGTAGGCTATGGGTGCGCCTGCACGGCGAAGGAGTTGTGTTAGTATAGCAACCTCACGCAGAGTCAAAGAGGTGCTAAACCTCATAATGTAGCGCATTGCTTTATCTGGTCGAGCCGCCACAAGAGCCGCCATAGCATAAAATCGAATCTCGCGATTATCCTCTTCCATATAGACCTCCGCATGCCCCACAATAGCCGTTGCATGGGTAAGAGCAGAGAGCTTTGCAAGAAGACCAACTCTCGACCAACCACGCGTACGATGTATCTGCTCAATCAGATAGTAATCTATCTCGCAAACCTCGACGATAAGCGCAAGGCGATTAAGTGCATTCCCATATATTTTTTCAGCGACAAAATGGACCGAATCGAGCACAACACCAGCCGAAAATCGCAAACGCATAATGCGCATCTCCTCATCACTCGGCTCCTCTTCCGCCATAATCAGATTTGAGATATAGCATATACACCGAGCCATAGCGTAGGAGCGAAGTCGCTTGTGAGCAACATGCGAGACCTGCGCTACAACAACCACCAACGGCAACGCCATTGCCACCATCACGCCTTCATTCAACAACATCGTCATACCAAATCTCTGTATTGTGTCGAAACTTTACAACATAGTCGCTCCGGGGCGACGGGCATTGTGATAAATTGATTTACACCCTCTTCGAGCAGGGCCGTAACAGCATCCTCGGAGAGGTCGTGCGACAGGACAAAGATTTGGGGCAATGCTCCACCTTGACGAATCTGCGACATAGCGTCGGAACCATTCATGAACATACGCACATCGTCGGTAAGCAGAAGGTCGCACTTTGTGGTTTGGCAGATACGGAACAGCTCCTCGCGCGAGGAGGATGGCACAAAAAAGGCATTAACATTTGTCAGTAGTCCTCGAATCAGGGATCGAAACTCTGAACGCAACGAGTGGATAACTATTTTTCTCATGGTAGATTTTTTTCGGCACTATACAGAGCCAAAAAATATGCCAATTATTGCGAGATGACATTTTTTTTGGCAATTAGCAATTTTATTGCTACCTTTGATTGATGTTTAGCAAAATCTTAAAAAAAACATACACTATATGTTCAACGAAAATCAAATTAACGAAATCGAGGCTCACGGCTTGACCGTAGCGCAAGTAGAGGCTCAAATCGAGGCGTTCAAGCGAGGTTTTCCATCGCTCGAAGTTGTAAAGGCGGCATCGCCCGAAGATGGCATCACAATTCTCTCGGAGGAGGAGTGCAACAACGCTGTTAAGCACTACGACGAGGCGAGCGAGCAACTCGAAGTTGTAAAATTCGTACCTGCATCGGGCGCGGCAACCCGTATGTTTAAGGAGTTGTTCGAGTTTGTGAACGACGACAAACGCGGTAAGGGTATCGACACCCTCTTGCAGAATATCGAGAAGTTCGCCTTCTACAAGGAGTTGAAGGCTACGGGCGTGGATTTTGCAGACGACAAGGCGGTTGTTTCGGCAATCATTAAGGAGGGATTAAACTACGGCGCAAAGCCAAAAGGTTTGGTAACCTTCCACAACTACGACGAGGGTGCTCGCAAGGCTATCGAGGAGCACTTGATGGAGGGCGCACAATATGGCGCATCGAAGGGAGTTTCGCGACTCCACTTCACCGTATCGCCTGAGCATAAGGCAGCCTTCAAGGCATTGCTCGATGAGCGTGTAGCGAAGTACGAGGCGAAGTTCGGCATCAAGTACGACATCTCTTTCTCGGAGCAGAAGCCTTCAACCGACACCATCGCGGTAAATCCAGACAACACTCCATTCCTTACCGACGAAGGAAAGTTCTTGTTCCGCCCTGCGGGACACGGAGCGTTGCTTTCGAACTTGAACGATATCGAGGCGGATGTAATCTTCGTGAAGAATATCGATAATGTTACTACCGATGCCCTTCGTGGCGACACCATTCGCTACAAGAAGGCATTGGCCGGCATATTGCTCAACCTCCAAGCGCAAGCCTTCGCCCACTTGAAGGCGTTGCGCAAGGGCGTAGCCGATTTGGCTATTGTTGCCGAGTTCATAGAGAAAAAACTCTGCACCAAACTCCCAACCGAGTATGACGCACCTCTTTTAGAATCGTTGCTCGACCGTCCTATCCGTGTCTGCGGTATGGTACGCAATGAGGGTGAGCCTGGCGGTGGTCCATTCTGGGTAAAGAACGACGATGGCACACAGTCGTTGCAGATTGCCGAGTCGAGCCAGATTTCGGCAGAGGATATGCCGTTGATGAAGGAGGCAACCCACTTCAACCCCGTTGATTTAGTTTGCGGTGTGCGCAAGGCAGACGGCTCGAAGTTCGACCTTATGGGCTACACAGACCCTAAGACGGGCTTTATTTCGTCGAAGTCGAGCGGAGGTCGTGAGTTGCGAGCACAGGAGTTGCCGGGCTTGTGGAATGGCGCAATGGCGAAGTGGAACACCATCTTCGTAGATGTGCCAATCTCGACATTTTCGCCGGTAAAGGTTGTACAGGATTTGCTCCGCCCACAACACCAATAGCCAAAACTTAAACTAAAAACAGAGATATATGAAAAATTTGAAATTTGTATTGTGCAGCCTCGTGTTGGTGTGCTGTGCAGGTATGCTCACCGCACAAGAGTTGATTCCTACTCCTGTGGAGGTTTCGTACAAGGGTAAGAAGAGGGTTAAGATTGAGCAGGTAGATGCCAAAGTAGATGCTTCGCTCAACCTCCCGGAGGAGGGTTACACCCTCGAAATCAAGGGTACAACAGCCGTACTCCGCGCCAAGACCGCACAAGGTTTGGTTTGGGCAAATGCCACACTCGCACAACTCCACGATGAGGAGGGTTTGGTGCGCATCGCAAAGATTAAGGACTACCCTGCATTCCCTCTTCGTGGTTTTATGCACGACACAGGTCGTAACTTCCGATCGGTGGAGAACCTCAAAAAGGATATCGACCTCTTCTCGGCATACAAGCTCAATGTTTTCCATTGGCACTTGACCGACAACCCTGCATGGCGCATCGAGAGCCATTGCTATCCACAGCTCAACGACCCAAAATACTGCCCTGCGGCTCGCAACCCGGGCAAGTTCTACACCTACGACGAGATTCGTGATGTGATTAAGTATGCCAAGGAGCGTGGTGTGATGATTATCCCTGAGCTCGACATTCCAGGTCATAGCCAATACTTCTGGACTATCTTCGGTTGCCAGATGGAGGATGAGAAGGGTATGAAGATTCTCGATAAACTCTTTGCGGAGTTCTTCGCAGAGATTCCTGCCGAGGATTGCCCTTATATCCACCTCGGCTCTGACGAGGTGCGTCGCAAGATGAAGGATGCCGAGGGTTTTGTTCGCTACTACGAACAGTTCCTCGCAAAGCACAATCGCATTCCGCTCGTTTGGGACCCGGGTATCAAGCCGTCATCAACCACCATTTGTCAGATTTGGAACGAGGCTATCAAGAATAGCATTGCCGAGAATAAGACATATAAGAATCCTTATGTAGATTCCTATATGGGCTACCTCAACCACAGCAACCCTGTAAACAATATGCATCGTCACTTCTTGCACCAGATGTGCGCTACCGAAAAGGGTACAGACCGTGCTTTGGGAGGCATCCTTTGCTTGTGGAATGATGTTCGACTCGCTTCGGAGGAGCAGCTCTTTCCAATCAACGGAATGCCACTTGTGATGCTTCCATTTGCCGAGCGTGCTTGGGTAGGCGGCAAGGGCTATGGTCTTGACTACGATATGCTCGTTCCAGGCCCTGAAAATCAGGGACACCACGACCTCGTAGCCTTCGAGAAGAAGTTGGCTTACCACCGTGACCACCAATTCAAGGATGTTGATTGCCATTGGGTAGCCAATGCGCATATTCCTTGGCAGGTGACAATCCCTGCGGCTAAGGGTACCAAGATGGAGGATATGAAGTGGGAGAAGGCTTATGGTGGCTCGGTAAATCTCCACGCCTTTGCAAAGGCACACGAGGGCAACACCGGCAAGAGCCGTATCGCCTACCTCAAAACCGAGATCTACTCGGAGGAGGATCGTGAGATTAGTGCTTGGGTATCGCTCGAAACACCTTCTCGTTCGACCCGTCGTTCGGCAGGTATTGGCGAGCAGGGCGAGTGGGAGACCGGCGGTAAGGTAACTATCAATGGCGAGGCTGTTGTTCCTCCAACACCTTGGCAGGAGCCTGGTATGTACTCGTACCATTTCAGCACCTACAAGTATCCTGATATTCAGAACTTGGCTTGGACAAACGAGCAGTTGTTCTGGATGCGCGAGCCTGCAAAGATCAAGTTGAAGAGGGGTTGGAATACCCTCCTCATCGAGGCACCGCTCCACTATCAGACTCCATTCTGGTATGTATCGTTCTCGCCTGTCGAGGTTGGCAAGGATGGTCGCTGGACCGAGGTCAAGGGCTTGCAGTACCGATAGGTTATACCTATATATAATAAATAAGGACTTCCGAGTGGAGGTCCTTATTTATTTGGGGCTATTAGCTATTGGCCATTAGCTTTTTATAGCAGCTTCGATAACGATTCGATATTCTTTGCGTTGAGCAACTGCTTACCCTCAGCGGTATAAGCGTGGTCGATACGAGCCTTGAAGTGCGACTCAACCTTGTTGCGCACAACCTTCATTGTGCTATTGACGAGTCCATTCTGCTCGGTGAATGCCTCATCAACAATCACCAAAGCTGCCGGCAACCAGCGGTCAGGGAACTCCTCGCCAAACTCGCCACCTGTACGGTACTTGCGAATCTCCGAGTCAATCAACTCTGCCGCCTTTGCAGCATCGTTACACACCACCTTACGCAACGCCTCCTTGTTAGGCACTACAATAGCGATAGTATATGGATTTTGGTTGTTGTGCAGGATAATCTGGTCGATATATGGCGACTTATCCACCATAGCCTCCTCCATACCCTCCGGGCTATACTTCTCGCCATCGCTCGAAATCAAGAGGCTCTTGAAGCGACCCAAGACATAGAGGAAACCATCCTTGCCCATATATCCCATATCGCCCGTATGCAACCAGCCATCGACAACCGTCTCGGCAGTTGCCGAAGGGTTTTTCCAATAGCCCGCCATAACATTCTCGCCCTTGATAACGATTTCGCCCTTCTCGCCCACAGGCATCTCGCGACCCTCATCATCGAGAATACGCAAGTCGAGAGGTTGGATAAGCTGACCTGATGAGCCAAAGCGGTGCTGCTTCTTGCCATAGGTATTGGTCGAGATGATAGGTGTAGCCTCCGAAAGACCATATCCCTGATACATCGGAATACCGATAGCGTAGAAGAATCGTTGCAACTCTGCGTCGAGCAATGCTCCACCGCCCACAAAGAACTTCAACTCGCCACCAAATGCCTCACGCACCTTGCTGAACAAAATCTTGTCGAAGAGAGCAACGAGTGGCTTCAACACAAAACGCCAACCCTTACCCTTCGAGTAGCCATCTTGATTGTACTCGTATGCGGTCTTCAATGCAAAGTGGAACAACTTCTCGGTTGTAGCACCCTTTGCTCGGATAGAACCCTCGATATTCTTGCGGAAATTCTTTGCAAGTGCCGGCACCGAAAGAAGATAGTATGGCTTCACCTCACGGATATTGCCCGGAACATTGCGGAGTGTTTCGAGTGGGGTTTTGCCCACCTGCACGGTAGCCACCGATGCACCGCAAGCGATGATGATATAGAATCCGCAGACATGTGCAAAGCAATGGTCGAGCGGAAGTATAATCAGTGTGCGCTTATCGTAAGGTATCGAGATACGGGACTGCGCCTGCTCAACATTGGCGGTATAGTTGCGGTGCGTCAAGACCACACCCTTAGGATCTGCCGTAGTACCCGAGGTATAGGTGATTGTGGCGTAGTCGTCGTTCTGCACCGCCTGACCGATAGCCAAGAACTCCTCCTTGCGCTCAGCAAGCAACTCATCACCCATCTTCTTCAACGCCTTCAACGACATCTCGCCCCCTTCGAGTTCGATATCCTCATAGACGATAATATGTTTCAAAAGCGGTAGTTGCTCCTTGATGCGGCGAATCTTTGGCAACTGATACTGCGACACAAAAATTGCCGAAACATCGGCGTGGCGCAGACGGAACAAGAGGTCATTCGACTCCTCCAACTTTATCGACAGCGGAACGCTGATTGCACCGGCATACAACAAGCCCAACTCCGAGAGAATCCAATTATTGCAACCCTCTGCCAAAATCGAGATTGTCTGCTTTGGCTCAACTCCGAGAGCAACCAAACCTGCGCCGATACGCAAAACCTCACACTTTGCCTCGTTGTAAGTAGTAGAATCCCACACCTTACCGTGTTTCTCAACCAAGAACTCTTTGTCGCCATACTTTGCAACAGTACCCTCAAAGAGGTCTATAATTGTCTTTTTCATATCAATAGTTGTTTATATTTGCTAATTTAGTCCATTTTGAGTACCGCCAGGAATGCTGTCTGCGGCACCTGCACCTGACCAATCTGGCGCATACGCTTCTTACCTGCCTTCTGCTTTTCGAGCAACTTACGCTTACGCGAGATATCGCCACCGTAACACTTCGCAGTTACATCTTTACGCACCGCCTTCACGGTTTCGCGAGCTATAATCTTCGCACCGATAGCTGCCTGAATAGCGATATCGAACTGCTGGCGTGGTATCAACTCCTTCAACTTCTCGCACATCTTACGACCAAAGTCGTAGGCGTGGTCGGCATAAATAAGCGACGACAACGCATCGACAGGGTCACCATTTAATAAAATGTCCAACTTCGCCAACTTGCTCACCTCGTAGCCCGTGCGGTGGTAGTCGAACGAAGCATACCCCTTCGAGATACTCTTCAACTTATCGTAGAAGTCGAATACAATCTCCGACAACGGCATCTCGAAATTGACCTCAACACGGTCTTGGGTGATATATGTCTGATTTTTCAAAATTCCGCGCTTGTCGATACACAACTTCATCACAGGACCAAGGAAGTCCGCCTTTGTAATAATCTGCGCCAAGATATAAGGCTCCTCAATCTTTGCAATCTTGGTAACCTCTGGCAAGCCCGATGGGTTATGCACCTCTATCTCCTCGCCCATAGTGGTTGTAATCTTGTACGACACATTCGGCACGGTAGTAATCACATCCATATCGAACTCACGATAGAGTCGCTCCTGAATAATCTCCATATGGAGCAAGCCCAAGAAGCCACAACGGAAACCGAAACCGAGAGCCAACGAACTCTCCGGCTCGAAGGTGAGCGAGGCGTCATTCAGCTGCAACTTTTCGAGCGAAGCACGCAAATCCTCATATTGGTCCGCCTCGACAGGATAGACTCCCGCAAAGACCATTGGCTTAACATCCTCGAAACCTGCGATAGCCTCCACGCAAGGGTTCGATACCGAAGTGATAGTATCACCCACCTTCACATCCTTCGAGTTCTTGATACCCGAGCAGATGTATCCTACATTGCCAGCCTTCAACTCGGCACAAGGTTGCATCTTCAACTTCAAAACGCCAATCTCGTCGGCATCGTACTCCTCGCCCGTATTGAAGAACTTAACATGCTCGCCTTTTTTGATTGAGCCGTTAAATACACGGAAGTAGGCAATAATACCTCGGAACGGATTGAACACCGAGTCGAAAATCAGAGCCTGCAATGGAGCATTCTCGTCGCCCTTCGGAGCCGGCACACGATTTACAATCGCCTCCAACACCTCATCGACTCCCTCGCCCGTCTTTCCCGAAGCGCAGAGAATATCATCGTGGTCGCAACCGAGCAGATCGACGATTTGGTCCTTTACCTCGTCAATCATTGCCGATGGCATATCAATCTTATTCAAAACAGGAATAATCTCCAAGTCGTTACCGAATGCGAGATAGAGGTTCGAGATGGTCTGCGCCTGAATACCCTGCGTAGCATCAACCACCAACAGCGCACCCTCACACGAAGCGATAGCACGCGACACCTCGTATGAGAAATCGACATGTCCCGGGGTGTCAATCAGGTTAAGTGTATATTGCTCGCCATCGCGCGCCACATAGTTCATCTGAATAGCGTGCGACTTAATCGTAATACCCTTCTCTCGTTCGAGGTCCATATCATCCAAGACCTGCGACTGCATCTCTCGCTGGTTAAGTGTATTTGTAGCCTCCAACAAACGGTCCGCCAAGGTAGACTTACCGTGGTCAATGTGGGCTATAATGCAAAAATTTCTTATCTTCTTCATAATCGCGGCAAAGATAAAAAAAATAGTTGAGAGTTAAGAGTTGAGAGTTGAAAACTTTTAATTAATTTAATTAAAAATTGCTTTTACGACTCTCTCGGTTGCGCCTCGGTGCTGTCCGACATAGACCTTGGCAAGAGCTGATAGGCGAGCCAGATAGTCGTTATCACTCTTCAACTCAGCAAACCACTCCTTCAACTCCTCGGCATTCGCTACCGAGCGACCAGCCCCAAGTTCTATCAGGTCGCAAGCCTCCTTAAACTTGTGATACTTAGGGCCAAAAGCCACCGGCATACCATAGACCGCAGCCTCCAAAGTACTGTGGATACCTGCTCCGAAACCACCACCAATATACGCCCACTCTGCCGAGCCATAGACACGAGAGAGCAGACCTATGGTGTCGAGAACAAGCACCTGCTTCTCGGCAAAATCATCGGGCAGTTGCGTATACCGTGCCGCTCCGCCCTTCACCTCACGCAAAAGGCGTTCAATACGGCTCTCCTCCATTTCGTGCGGAGCAATCACAAATTTAATATCGGGGTTTTCGTTTATTAAAGGCAACAACATCTCCTCGTCGGGCCCCCAGGTCGAGCCCGCAACAAAGAGTCGCTTATCGCCCTTGAACTCCTCGACCACCTCCACTCGCTCTGCTTCATCGGCAATCGCAATAACTCTATCGAAGCGAGTATCGCCTGCCACAACAACATTTTCAACACCAATCTCGGCAAGCAGAGCCTTCGAGCCTTCGTTCTGGACAAAAAGTGTATCGAACGAGTGCAACGCCTTGCGCCAAATTCCGCCAAAGGGGTTGAAAAATATCGAATTGCGACGGAAAATTGCCGAAGCCAAATAGGTACGAATATTACGCCTCTGCAACTCCGCAAGCATATTGAGCCAAAACTCATTCTTCACAAAAATCACAACCTCAGGCTTCACCACATCGAGGAATTGTCGTACTCTTCGTCGTGTATCGGCAGGGATATAGAAGACATAGTCGGCATTTGGGTAGTTCTTGCGCATCTCGTAGCCCGACGGCGAGAAGAAGGTGAGCAAAATCTTATAGTCGGGATAGTGCGCCTTAATATAATCGACCAAAGGTCGCCCCTGCTCGAACTCGCCAAGCGACGAGGAGTGCACCCAAACGATATGCTCCGCATCGCCAATCGCCTGTTGCAGACGCTCGACAAGCCCTTTGCGCCCATCACACCAAAGCCGACCCTTCCTATTGAAGGGGGCTGCCAAGCGGATAAGCAGGGCATACACCGCAATACAAAAATTATAGAGATATATCATCGTTACCAACCATATTGTAGTGCATCCTCGACAAATCGTAACGCCTCAACCCTATCTCCGACCATCTCAATGGCAATGAGCGAGAATTTGGGTTCGAGCATTGAGTGGTATTGCGCCATATATGCCGAAGCGGCACGACGCATAGCTCGCAACTTCTGCTCGGTAATGGCCTCCTCGGGAGTGGTCAGCGAGCCATATTTTCGGGTTTTAACCTCCACAAAGTGGAGTTCATCGTGACGAACAGCTATGATATCGACCTCACTGCGAGCGATACGATAATTTCGTTCCACTATCATAAAGCCATTTTGACGGAGGTATTCCACCGCCGCCTGTTCACCTATGGCGCCACGCAATTGCTTTTCAGTCTGCATATTTAGACGAGAGACGAAAGACGAGAGACGAAAGAAAAACGGAAAACGGAAAACTCATTCTGCATTCTGCATTCTGCATCCTCTCACGCCTCTAACGACCCTAACGACCCTAATAAAATTTTACAATAAGAAAGATAAGTCGTCGCCAGCATTTACTTCGTAAGCAGGCTGCCCCTTCTTGAAAATTCGCATTGGGCGAGAGCCTATAAGTTCCAACTTACCATCGACATAACGGAGCATACAACCCTCACGCAAGCCTACGACATAGCGGCGTGGATTTGCCTCGATATACTCCTCGATACGCTGCTCACGAGTCTCACCGGCGTGATCGTCGGGATTTGCATCGAGGTAGTGCGGATTTATCTGAAACTTCACTGCACCGATAGCCTTGAATGACTCAGGCTCCACAATAGACATATCGTTGGTGGTGCAGATTGTAGGGCAGCAGACATTGCTACCTGCCGACCAACCAACATACGGAACACCCTCCTTAACTCTCTTCAAGATAGCCTTCATTAAGCCCTGCTCCTGCATCTTCTTCGTGAGAGCAAAGGTGTTGCCACCTCCTACGCAGATTGCCTGAGCCTCCTTGATAGCCTTACGAGGATTCTTCTCGCGATGAATCGAGCGCACCTTCACGCCAATCTCATTGAAGCGCTCCTGCACCTTGCGCTCATACTCGTTGTAGGAGAAAGTTACGGCTGCGTAAGGGATAAATACGACCTCGCTCACGCCCTGCAAATGTGTACCAATCTGCCCAATCGGGTACTTCAAATATGCCTCTCCGGCATTAGTGGAATTTGAGATAAGAAGTAATTTCATATATTCAACTGATTTTTAAGTATTTACAATCACAAAATCGTCTTTTGTTCATAAATTATTTGTAAATTTATGCCAAAGATAAGAAAAAAACACTACATTTGCACCGTTGCGTTTCTTAAAATTTGATATGTTTTGAGAGAAATTCACTATCAAAATGGCGTAGAAGCGCATTTTGGATAAGAAATTGAAAGAGAATTTTATACACAACTAAACTATTGTTAAATTAAAAACTGAAAGTTATGTCAGAGATTCAAGAAAAAGTTGTTAAGATTATCGTTGACAAGTTGGGCGTTAAGGAGTCGGAGGTTACACCTGAGGCTACCTTCACTGGCGACCTCGGTGCCGATTCGTTGGATACCGTAGAGCTCGTTATGGAGTTCGAGAAGGCATTTGGTGTTCAGGTTGCTGACGAGGACGCTGAGAAGTTCCAGACCGTAGGCGATGTTATCACCTACATCGAGGAGCACAAATAGTCTTAAACACATTCGAAATTTCAAACCAGCATACAGTGCGTATGAAAGAGGCAAGACGAGTTGTTGTTACAGGAATAGGCACTATTAACCCCATCGGACACAATATCGAGGAGTATTTCAACAACCTCGAACAAGGTGTGTCAGGGGCAGCCGAAACAACACTCTTCGATGCTACAAATTTCAAGTCACGCATTGCTTGCGAGGTTAAGAATTACGATTGGACCAAATATTTCGACCGCAAGGAGGCTCGCAAATATGACCGTTTCTGTCAGTTTGCACTCATCGCGGCAACAGAGGCCATCGAAGATGCCTCTTTCGATTTCGATACACTGAACAAGGGGCGCGCAGGCGTTGTTTGGAGTTCGGGTATTGGTGGTATCCAATCTTTCCAAAATGAAGTTGTGGGCTGGGCCGAGGGAGATGGTATCCCTCGTTTCAGCCCATTCTTTATACCTCGCCTTATAACCGACATTGTAGCGGGATATATCTCCATAAAGTACGGCTTTATGGGGCCTAACTACTCTGTATCGTCGGCTTGCTCTTCGTCAAACCACGCGATGATAGATGCCCTAAACCTCATTCGTTGGGGCAAGGCAGATATCATTGTAACAGGTGGCTCGGAGGCTCCGATAACCATTGAGGGAGTCGGTGGTTTCTCCTCTATGCAAGCACTCTCCACCCGCAACGACGACTCGGCACACGCTTCACGCCCGTTTGATGTTGATCGCGACGGCTTCGTGATTGGCGAGGGTGCAGGTGTTCTCGTCTTTGAGGAGTATGAGCACGCAGTAGCTCGTGGA
>JAZQYJ010000043.1:0-1174 GCA_045633465.1 Alistipes sp. | reverse complement strand
ATTACCCAAAAGGGATTTACTAAACAATTATAAGATATTTATACCACGAAATGTCGGCGTAGGAGACTTTGGAGACTTTACTCCAAATACAGTAATTGCTTCTCCGAACGATTTATGTACAGAAACTTTTGTTCAGGTTGGGCCATTCTCTTCTATTGAAGAGGCCAACAATGCAGATAATTATATTCGAACGAAGTTCTTTAGAGCATTAATCAGCATTAGGAAACAAGACCAAGGGGCATCTAAAGCAGTCTATCATTTTGTTCCTATTCAGGATTTTTCAAAATCTTGGACTGATAAAGAACTTTATGAAAAATACAATTTGACACGAGATGAAATTGATTTTATAGAATCAATGATAACATCAATGGAATAACACTATGGCACAAGAATTCTTTCCCCAACGCCCAAAGATTACCCCAACCATCTATGCCTATCGGTTGCTGGGAGTGGACACACATAAGGGTTTCTTGAAGGTGGGCTATACCGACCGCACCGCCAAGGAGCGCATCGAAGAGCAGTTGCACACGAGCAAGGTGCAGTATGAGATTGTATTGGTGGAGTCGGCCATGACAAACGACGGCTCGTGCTTCACGGATAAGGATGTGCACCGCATCCTCGAACGCAAGGGGCATCGCCGCCTCAACCCCATGGACAAGACCGACGAGTGGTTTCGCTGCTCGGTGAGCGATGTGATGGCGGCCATCGTGGCACTGCGCACGGGACGCGACAATGAGGAGAATCGCACGCAGAACTTCGAGATGCGCCCCGAGCAGTATGAGGCGGTGGCGAAGACGAAGGCTTACTTCGAGTCGGCCCTGAAGGAGGAGCCGGGCCGTGTGCCCAAGTTCCTCTGGAATGCGAAGATGCGCTTCGGCAAGACCTTTGCGAGTTATCAGTTGGCCAAGAAGATGGGGCTATCGCGCGTATTGATACTGACCTTCAAGCCTGCCGTGGAGTCGGCATGGAGGGAGGACCTCGTGTCGCACATCGACTTTGAGGGATGGCAATATGTGTCGAACAAGGGAGCCAAGAACAACAACCTGAACATTGACGAGGAGTTTCGTCTGGCCGACAAGTCGCGACCTATCGTGGTGTTCGGTTCGTTCCAAGACCTGTTGGGCACGAACGAGAGCGGAGGCATCAAGACGAAGAATGAGTTTATACACTCGAC
>JAZQYJ010000042.1:0-1206 GCA_045633465.1 Alistipes sp. | reverse complement strand
TAATAAGGCTACTAATCTATTCATTTTGCAACATGAGCGAATTTGATAAATATATAGTTCAAGGGGAACCAGACAAAAAGGCGAAAGCCAATGCGTGGCAGACGGCGATAGGTCTTCAAGATGTCGATGGTTTGAAGCCGTCGGAATATCTTATCAAGACTGCGGTGCAGCATATCGAGGGCGATATTACGATCGACCAGGTCAAGGATATGCTCGACACCTACTACGAGACCAAAGATGTTCGAGAGCACCTTGATGACGAACGCACGGAGGAGGCAGACAAAGTTTCGGCACGCATAACCGAGATTTTGTCCGAGCAGTCGTTCTCGTTCACGCCCGATTATCTATTGAGAATTCACCGTCGATTGTTCGAGGGAATCTACAAGCACGCCGGCCAGTTGCGTGATGTAAATATCACAAAGAAAGAGTGGGTGTTGAATGGCGACACGGTGCTCTATTCGAACTATGATATGCTGCGCGAGACGCTCGAATACGACTTCGAGCAGGAGAAAAAGACCGATTATTCAGTGCTGAATGCCGATATGGCTGTTAAGCAGATTTGCAAGTTCGTGTCGGGCATTTGGCAGATACACCCTTTCCGCGAGGGCAATACTCGCACTACGGCTGTATTTACGATGAAATGGTTGCAGACATTCGGTTTCAGTGTCGATAACGATGTGTTCAAGGATAATTCGTGGTATTTCAGGAATGCGCTTGTAAGGGCGAACTACAACAATATTCCGAAGCGAATCTTTGCAACATCAGAGTTCCTCGAACTGTTTTTTCGCAACCTTTTGTTCGGCGAGCAAAACAAGTTGAGCAACCGTACAATGTTGGCAGGTGAGCTCCAAAGTGTCACGCCTGAAATTTCAAAGAGCCAAAATGGCACTTTGAATGGCACTTTGAATTGTAATCTCGACGAGCTGGCACTTTTGCGATTTGTGAAAGAAAACTCAGACGCAACCCAAATTGAGATTGCAAAGCACATCGGCAAGTCGGAAAGAACAGTAAAGCGTATGACTCCTGCCCTGATTGAGCGAGGCTTGCTCGAAAGAGAGAACGGAAAGCGCAATGGCAAGTGGGTAGTCAAGTGCGAAATTTAGAAACGACAATCTTTATATAGACAGCAACTCGTGAGCGAACCTCACGAGTTGTTCTTTTATAGCCTCCTTCGAAGTGGTTAGCCACACTAACCACTTCGGTAAA
>JAZQYJ010000041.1:0-1414 GCA_045633465.1 Alistipes sp. | reverse complement strand
CATCACCGACTTCTACACCACTGCCGAGATTAAAGAGAAATTCGGTGTTAAGGAATCGTGGATTTATGAGATTGCGAAGGAGCATAATATACCTCGCACATTTAATCGTGGCAGAACCTATTGGATCAAGAAGCATATCGACTCCTACTTTGCCAAGAAAGCTCCTGATGCGAGCATTACAGAATGGTATAGCGTAGCGGAGTTGCAAGAGAAGTTCGGTATGACGCTATCGGCAATCTACACCTTTGTATATAAGAATGTAATCCCCAAGCGCAAAGAGGGCAAAATGGTCTATTACTCGAAAAAGCATTTCGATATAGCCAAAGGTATTGCCACGCCCGAAGAGCCGCAATACTACACCATACCCGAAGCGATGGAGAAATACAACCTCACTCGCGACCAGCTCTATCACTATGTGAAGTATCACAACATCACTCGCATCAAGGTTGGCAAGTACACTAAGATTCTGCGCTCCGAACTCGACAAATTCTTTGAGCCACCGAAGATTGAGTAAAGTTATTTCGAGGTGGTAGCAACCACCATCGAAACACCAATTTAATTTGCAGCAAAAAGTATAAACAATTAAAACAGAATAGCTATGACACTAACTTGTACAAATGTAACCCTACGCCAAAAGGCATTACGCAATGACCGAATTTCACTCTATTTGGATTACTATCCTGCAATCCGCAATCCTCACACGATGAAGATGAGTCGCCGAGAGTTCCTCGGTATCTACCTCTATGCCAAGCCACGCAACGAGCAGCAACGGATGTTTAACCAAGAAATGCTCAACAAGGCGGAGGCGATACGCTGTATTCGTGTGCAATCACTCATTAACGAGGAGTTCGGCTTCCTCGATAAGAACAAACAGAAGGTCGATTTCCTTGCCTACTTCCGAGCAAAGGCACGCGAGCGATACGAAAAGTGGGATTGCGTCTGCAACCATTTCGAGAAGTTCTGCGGTGGCAAATGCACCTTCGGCGATATTACAGTTGAGTTGTGCGAAAAGTTCCGCGATTACCTTCTGAAATGCAAGCAGATACATCATCCCAACTCATATATCAGTCGAAATTCGGCAGCGGGATATTACTCCACTTTCCGCGCTCTGCTGAAGATTGCCTACAAGGAGAAGATGTTGCGCGAAAACCTCAATGACTTCCTTGAAAAAATAGAGTGGAAAGAGGTTAAAAAGGAGTACCTGACACTTGACGAAGTAAAGCTACTCGCCGCTACTCCTTGCCGTATTCCAGTGCTGAAACAAGCATCGCTATTTGCTTGTATGACAGGACTTCGCATCAGCGACATACTCAAATTGCAATGGAGCGACTTTGAAATGGGTCCCGATCAAGGCTATTACATCCGCATTTGCACCAAGAAGACCGAGACCGAGGCAACACTCCCCATCAGCCAC
>JAZQYJ010000040.1:0-1010 GCA_045633465.1 Alistipes sp. | reverse complement strand
CTCCTCGTAGTATATATGTTCATCCACTCGAACTTTATGCCTAAAAAGAAGAAGGAGGATAAGAAGAAGGACGATGCAACGGTGCGTGAAAACCTCGTGGACAACACTATGACCACCGTATCGGAGACCGTTAAGGCTACCACACGCATCTACAACCGCACTATCGTGGCGTTGATGAAGGAGGATCGCAAGGCGCTCAAGGAGCTTACCGCCGAGGCGTCGGAGATGTACGAGGAGAATCGTCGCTTGAAATACTCTATCGCATCGACCTTGCGTGGCACCTACGGCTCGGACTTGAACCTCTCGCTCTACTATGTGCAGATTCTCGACTACCTGAACGAGATGACCAAGTCGTTGGTACATATCACTCGTCCGTCGTTCCAGCATATCGACAACAACCACACAGGTTTGAGCAAGATTCAGACCGAGAATCTGATGTCGATAAATGCCGATGTAAACGAAATCTACTCGCGTATTATATATATGTTCACCTCGAACGACTTCTCGACTATCGACGAGGTGCTCGTTATGCGTGATAACCTCTTCGAGCGATTGGCTCAATCTACGAAGGAGGAGTTGGCTCGTATCACAGCTGGCGAGTCGAACTCGCGTGCAGGAATGTTGTTCCTCGGCATCATCTCCGAGACCAAGACTATGGTGTTGCAGTCACGCAACTTGTTGAAGTCTCGTCGCTACTTTATCGAACAGGAGGGACAGGTTATTCGCCAGAAGCGCATCTACGAGTAAATTTTATTTTTAAGGGGCAACTACTGCGTTGCACTGCGATAAACCGCTTGCTCACATAGGTTTGACTATGCTGCGCAAGCGGTTTTCTTGTACGCCTTATATTTGCCTCCTTAAAAAGAAAATTGGCTCAACCTTTCCAAAAAAGAAAAATCGTCAATGATTGAGGGAATTTTGTGCCAAACAAGAAAATCGCCCCCTATAAAAAACAATAAAAATCGTCGATGATGAGATTATTTTTGCGCAAGGCTAGGCGACAAAAGCAG
>JAZQYJ010000039.1:0-1316 GCA_045633465.1 Alistipes sp. | reverse complement strand
CTATGCCATAAACCCAACGCTGCCTGCCGAGGCGGTGGAGGAGGCAATAGCCAAGATTCGCACCATCGAGAGTGGCTCGCTTGTGCAGCGCAACGAGGTGTTCCACGACTATCTGCAAAATGGTGTCGAGGTAAACTATTTTGACGGTAAGGAGCAGTGCGCAACGCACGTAAAACTCATTGACTACGACACGCCCCTACGCAACAACTTCACCGTTGCTAATCAATGGACCGTAGAGGAGCGTTCGGTGCGCAGGGCCGACATTGTGGTATTTGTAAACGGTTTGCCACTCGTAGTTGTGGAGCTGAAATCGCCCTCACCAGAGAATACCGATGTGTCGGTGGCATACGCCCAGCTGCGCAACTATATGCACGAAATACCCTCGCTCTTTGTCTATAACGCCTTCTGCGTGATGAGCGATATGGCAACCTCGAAGGCCGGCACGATTACCGCCGGCGAGGACCGCTTTATGGAGTGGAAGACCATTGACGGAACGAGCGAGATAAACCGCTACGCAGCGTTCGATGTATTGTTCTCGGGAATGTTCGACAAGGCACGCCTGATAGAGATTTTGCGAGGTTTTATCTGCTTCTCGAAAGACGAAAAGCAGAGCGCAAAAATCTTGGCCGGTTATCATCAATTCTTCGCCGTGCGCAAGGCGGTAAACTCGGTAGCCGAGGCGACACAAACCGATGGCAAGGGCGGTGTGTTTTGGCACACGCAGGGCTCTGGTAAGTCGCTCTCGATGGTATTCTTCGCCAAACGTTTGCAAGAGGCGGTATCGTCGCCCACAATCGTAATTCTCACCGACCGCAACGACCTCGACGGGCAGTTGTACCGTCAGTTTGCCAAGTGCGCCGACTTCCTACGCCAAACGCCCGTACAAGCTGAGAGCAGAAAGCACCTCGGCGAATTATTGCAGGGGCGCGAGGCAAACGGTATATTTTTTACCACGATGCAGAAGTTCGAGGAGAGCGAAGAGCCCCTCTCGACACGCCGCAATATCGTGGTCATAGCCGACGAGGCGCACCGCAGTCAATATGGACTGACCGAGAAAATAGACAGCGAGGGTCGTGTAAAAGTAGGCGCAGCACGCCGAGTGCGTAACTCGCTGCCAAATGCAACATATATCGGCTTTACGGGTACGCCCATTTCGCAGAAAGACCGCTCGACAAGAGAGGTGTTCGGCGACTACATAGATGTTTACGATATGACGCAGGCGGTGGCAGATGGTGCTACGCGACCTGTGTTCTACGAGAGCCGAGTGATAAATCTGCACCTCGACGAGGCGACACTCCGCCGCATAGACGACGAGT
>JAZQYJ010000038.1:0-5855 GCA_045633465.1 Alistipes sp. | reverse complement strand
TCGACTATACGCACAAGACTTATAATTGCGTAGCAATTCGCCTACGCTCACAACACTGCGCAGATAAGTCTGCCGAGGCGCAACAAGCTGAACGAATCCGTCAACGAACACAAAAAAAAGACGACTTGTTTAAGTCGTCTTGATTTTGTGGGAGTTGACGGATTCGAACCGCCGACCCTCTGCTTGTAAGGCAGATGCTCTAAACCAGCTGAGCTAAACTCCCTTTTCAAAAATGGCTTGGGACTGCTGATTCTTCATCTTCAACAAGATTGCTATCCACACTAATCTTATTTACTCGCTCGCTTTCTTCAAAGCTTTCGCTGAATAATCTTTGTTTGCAACCCTCGCGCAATAGCGCCTGAACAAGGACTTGAACCTAGGACCCCATGATTAACAGTCATGTGCTCTAACCAACTGAGCTATTCAGGCGTGTTTTAGAACCTTGCAATGCGGTTATTTCCGTTTTGCGAGTGCAAATATATGGCAAATTTTTTATTCCTGCAAAACTTTTGCATAAAAAAATTAAAAAAATTATCTTTGCACCAATGAAAAATATCCGCCAATTATTTGTTATCGCCTTATTTACACTGATTTATGGTGTTGCATGGGCGCAATTAAATTTTTTTGAAAAATCTCACGACTTTGGCGAAATAGCCGAGGATGGTGGCAACGTGGAGCACATCTTTGCTTTCCGCAACACTTCGTTAAAGCCGATTGTGGTCGTTGCAGCGCACTCCTCTTGTGGCTGTACAAAGGCGGAGTTCTCGCGTAAGCCCGTTATGCCCGATAGTGTGGCAACCATAAAAGTTGTGTTTAATCCGATAAACTATCCGGGTGTGTTTGCCCGCAAAATAACCATAGTAACAGCAGATGGCGCACTGAAAGAGCCACTGCTTGTTACGGGGCGTGTTACTCCACGCAAGAAGACAATCGAGGAGGAGTACCCTATCGTTATGGGTGAGGGTGTGCGTGTTGCGAGCAATGCCCACTCATTTGGCTATCTCGAACACGGTAAGATGAAGCAATCGACTTTCGATATCTATAACGCTTCGGATAGAGCGGTAAGACTTGCTGTCGAAAATCCCTATCCGGAGTTGGAGTTTTATCTTCCTGAGCAGGTTGGTGCGGGCGAGAAGGCGACAATAAATTTTTGCTGTTTGTTGCCCGATAACAGTGCGAAATATGGCTCGTTGGATTATTCGGTTACGCTTGTTTTGAATGGTAAAACTGCTCAATACCCGTTTATTCTAAACGGACTTGCGATAGACTCCCGTGAAGAAAATGCAAATAATCGCTCACAAATGATTGCTATATCCGAAAATTTTATTAAATTTGGGGCTGTAAAGTGCGATGTTGCGAAGTTGGTGCGCGAGATTGAGGTGCGGAACTGTGGCGACAGAGCGATTGAAATACGAAAAATAGAACTTGCTGAGAAGGGCTTTTCGGCTGATTTAGAGGGCGATAGCACGATTGAGGCAGGTGACAAACGAAAAGTAAAGGTAGAGATTTATCCTTCGCAGTTGCCGTTTGGTGCGGTGGTCGAGAGGTTGCGAATTGTGAGCAACGACCCCAAGATGCCAGTTGTAACGATTAGAGTGTCGGCGATTGTGGAGAGGTAACTATAAAAAAAGCAGACAGATGTTCGAGATAGTAGAGAAGAGAGAACTTGCCGAGAATATATACTTGACTCGTGTCAAGGCGCCTCGTATTGCCCACTCGGCAAAGCCTGGGCAGTTTGTAATTGTTCGTGCCGATGAGAAAGGCGAGCGCACACCTCTAACTATTGCGGACTATGACGAGCAGGAGGGGACAATAACTCTTGTAACACAGGCGTTGGGTGTTTCGACCCGCAAGATTGTGGCAAGAGGTGCTGGTGAGTATCTTGCCGATGTGGCAGGTCCGCTTGGTCGCCCGTCGGACTTCGTTAAGGAGCCTATCGAGGAGGTGCGTAAGCGCAAGTATATATTCGTGGGTGGAGGCGTTGGTGCTGCACCGGTCTATCCGCAGGTTAAGTGGCTGGCGGAGCAGGGTTGCGAGGTTGATGTGATTGTCGGTGCAAAGTCGAAGGATTTGCTGATTTATGCAGAGGAGATGCGTAAGGTGGCTACCAACCTCTACATCGCTACTGACGATGGCTCGGAAGGCTTCCACGGCTTGGTTACTACCCTACTCGAAAAGTTAATCGTCGAGGATGGCAAGCAGTATGACTGCTGTGTTGCTATCGGTCCGATGATAATGATGAAATTTGTGACGCTGACGGCAAAGAAGTTTGACCTGCCGTGCATCGTATCGTTGAATGCCTTGATGGTTGATGGTACAGGTATGTGCGGAGCGTGTCGTGTGACTATTGCAGGGAAGACCAAGTTTACCTGCGTGGATGGTCCCGAGTTCAACGCCTACGATGTCGATTTCGACGAGGCTATGCGCCGTCAGGGAATGTATCGCACTCAGGAGCAACGCGCACAAGCAATACAGCGCGAGCGTGAGGCGGGACATAAGTGTAATATTGGTTTGGATAGGTAGTTTATGGCGAATAAGATACCTCGTGTTCCGGTAAGGGAGCAAGATGCAAAGGTGCGAGCGACAAACTTCGAGGAGGTTTGTTACGGATATAATGTAGAGGAGGCACAGTTGGAGGCTACCCGATGTCTCGACTGCAAGAATCCGCGTTGCGTGGCTGCTTGCCCCGTAGGTATTCAGATACCTCGTTTTATCGAGCGTCTGCGTGAGGGCGATGTCGCAAAGGCGGCTGAGGTTATCTCGCAAGACTCTTCGTTGCCAAGTATCTGTGGCCGTGTATGTCCGCAGGAGTCGCAGTGCGAGGGTGCTTGTATCCTCGGCATTAAGGGCGAGGCGGTTGCCATTGGTAAGTTGGAACGCTTTGTTGGCGATTGGCAGTTGGAGAATGGTCGCCCTGCTGTTGAGATAGAGAAGAATGGTCATAAAGTGGCTATTGTAGGAAGTGGTCCTGCGGGTTTGGCTTGTGCAAGCGATTTGGCGAAGATGGGCTACGAGGTTACAATCTTTGAGGCTCTGCACGAGGCAGGTGGAGTTTTGGTCTATGGTATTCCTGAGTTCCGTCTGCCAAAGGAGCGCATTGTAAAAGCCGAGATTGAGAGCGTGAAGGCCCTTGGTGTTAAGATTGAGACCGATGTGGTTGTTGGTCGCACCATTACCGTAGATGCGTTGCTCTACGAGGAGGGCTTCGATGCCGTATTTATCGGCTCGGGTGCCGGTCTGCCTCGCTTTATGGGCATTGAGGGCGAGAACTTGAATGGAGTATTGTCGGCAAATGAGTTTCTCACAAGAGCGAACTTGATGCATGCATACGACGAGGAGTACGATACACCTATATATGTAGGTCGTAAGGTCGTAGTTGTAGGTGGTGGCAATGTTGCAATGGATGCTGTGCGTACCGCCAAGCGATTGGGCGCAGAGGCGACAATCGTATATCGTCGTAGCGAGAAGGAGTTGCCTGCACGAGTTGAAGAGGTGCATCACGCCAAGGAGGAGGGCATCGAGTTTAAGATGCTAACTAACCCTACCGCTATTTTGGGCGATGATAAGGGTTGGGTGCGCGCTATAAACTGTGTAGAGATGGAACTTGGCGAACCCGATGAGAGTGGTCGTCGTTCGCCTGTTGTGGTTGAAGGCTCGGATTTCGAGATTGAGTGCGATGTTGTGGTTATGGCACTCGGAACATCTCCAAATCCGCTTATCGCATCGACTACCGAGGCTCTCGACACAAATCGTCGTGGTTGTATCGTGGCTGACGATTGGGGTGCAACCTCGCGCAAGGGCGTCTTTGCAGGTGGCGATGCCGTGACGGGTGCTGCAACGGTAATTTTGGCTATGGGCGCAGGTCGAAAGGCTGCAACAGCTATTGACCGCTATATAAAGGAGAAATAAATTTATTACTAACTAAATAACACAAAAAAGATTATGAAAAAGTTTAATGCTATGTTGGGCCTTGTTGCAATTGTTGCATCGGCTCTGTTTGTATCATGTGCGCAGAAGAAGACTCCGGATGCTATTCCTGCTTTCCCTTCTACCTTTATCACTGCCGAAGCTACACTTAACGAGTTCGAGGAGATTGATTGGACTTGGAATAAGGGCGACGACAATAAGGATAATAAGGTTGATGCATTGGATGATGGTATCGATCACACCTACACCCCTGCCAAAGGTTTGGGCTTTGTAGATTATACGATGTACAACTCCGAGATATTGGGCTATGCATTTACTCCAAACTTCGACTGGACTGCTGAGGTTGTTGGTGCAGGTAAGAATTATGTACAGATTGGTTACGGTATAGGAAACGACCCTGAGGCATTTAACTTCGGCACTACATTGTCGGGAAAGCGTGGTCGTAGCACTGTATTCTTCTATGTGGTTAAGGATAATATTCCTGAGTCGTTCGAGGAGCCTGTTGAGTGCAATATCGCTCTTACAATGAACGGAGAGACCATCAACATCCTGTCGTTGATTGTAAATCCAAAGGCTGAGTAAAACAAATATCCAATAGATAAAGAGAGGGGCAGTCCAGCGGACCGCCCCTCTTCTTATGCAATTTTCATTGCTATTACTCCCACTCTATGGTTGCATTTGGCTTCGGCGAGAGGTCGTAGCAAACACGGTTTACATTCGGTACCTCCTTCAAGATGCGGTCGGTAATCTTGCCGAGGATTGCCCAATCGATATGCTCGATAGTCGCAGTCATCGCATCCACGGTGTTCACTGCACGAAGGATTACAGGCCAATCGTACGAACGAGCATTGTCGCGTACGCCTACCGACTTGAAGTCAGGCACTACGGTGAAGTACTGCCATACGGTCTTGTCCAAGCCAGCCTTTGCGAACTCCTCACGAAGGATTGCATCCGACTCACGAACAGCCTCCAAGCGGTCACGAGTGATTGCACCGAGGCAACGAACACCCAAGCCTGGTCCTGGGAATGGCTGACGATAAACCATATAGTGTGGCAAGCCGAGCTCAACACCGCAAGCACGAACCTCATCCTTGAAGAGTTGCTTCAATGGCTCAACCAACTCGAACTGCAAATCCTCTGGAAGACCGCCCACATTGTGGTGCGACTTAACCATCTTGGCAGTCTTGGTGCCACTCTCAACGATGTCTGGGTAGATGGTACCCTGTCCGAGGAAGTCGATACCCTCCAACTTGCGAGCCTCCTCCTCGAATACGCGGATAAACTCGCCACCGATAATCTTGCGCTTCTGCTCTGGGTCCTCTACATTCTCCAACTTGGTCAAGAAACGCTCCGTTGCATCAACATATACGAGGTTTGCGCACAACTGCTCACCGAAAATCTTGACTACATCCTCCGACTCGCCCTTACGCATCAAGCCGTGATTTACATGTACGCAAACGAGGTTGTTGCCGATAGCCTTCAATAAGAGGGCTGCCACAACCGATGAATCTACTCCACCCGAGAGTGCGAGCAATACCTTCTTGTCGCCTACCTGCTGGCGGATAAGCTCCACCTGGTCAGCCACGAAGTTGGTCATATTCCAATTTGCCTCAGCCTTGCAAGTGTCGAATACAAAGCCCTTTACAGCCTCCTTGATAGCCTCCAAGTCGTCGTTGAACTGTGCCAACTTAACCTCGCACTGTGCATTGTCCCAACCTGCAGCCATTACAGGGAAACCTGCCTCGTAAATCTGTGGCAATACGTCGATTGCTATGCCGTCGATTACGTGGTTAGGGCCACCGTTGATGATGATACCCTTAACATTTGGCAATGCCTGCAACTCCTTTGCAGTGATGTCGTGCGGATATATCACGCTATATACGCCCAAAGCACGAATTGCTCTTGCTACTACTGTATTCTCGTGACTT
>JAZQYJ010000037.1:0-5054 GCA_045633465.1 Alistipes sp. | reverse complement strand
ACGATTGTGCAAACCGAGCGCAGAGTGCATATCTGGCATGTACTCTGCCGAGGTGCAGCCAATCGAAACGGCACAACAGAGCCGTAGGCTCGTGCCGTAAGTTAAGCCTTGCCACCGATAAATATTTTGCCGCCACCATTTGTGTTACCTATCCCCCAACCCCCCCCCTTGACATTCGTCTTCTTCCTTGCGGCTCGGCAAAGAGTGCAAGCACTCTCTGCTCTCGCTCCGCAGCGTCAGTCCCTGTAAAGGGGGCTTATTGAGACTTGTGGTGAGGTTGTTATCAAGACGACCGCATATGGTGATAATGTCCTGATGAGGTGTAGTGGGGCTACATTGTGTAGGCTTTAAAATAGTCTACAATGAATGAATTCCCATCTTTTTTTATACCAATAGATATAGTTATCAGTCCTCCTGAGCTAGATATATTATTTGTTGTAACAACGAATGAATATTGTGGGCTTCCTGGGTATCCTGCCGGTACAGCTCCTGCGTGTCTTATTGATTGTACTCCATACCCCTCGTTTTTTACAAACTGGATTGCAGTATTTTCTGCTTTGCTGTACCAACTGTTCCACTCTTCTTGCAATCTTTTAATGGATGAATTTTGATAGTTTGATCCTCCTCCTTGATACTGTTCACTCAGAGATGAATTAGGGGTTCCTGCAAATAACTCTTCGATATCACTCCAAAATACTGTTGCCACAATTGCCGCTACTACTAATAGCGCTTCTAAAAGTCTTTTCATATTATTTTTGTATTTAATGTTAATAATGTTAGTTAGTCCTTGGGGATATAGACAAAACAAAGAGCGCGGACTAGATTGCCGATTTTGGATTCTGCGGTCTTAGACTACCTCACACCCTAAATACGGAATAAAGCCCACGCCGATATACAGCGTGAGCGTCAAACTTTATTCCTTTGGGTGTGTATTGAAAGTGTCTAAGTTCCAGAATCCCGAAATAAAAGCTAACGCCTTCTGTTTTATATGTCTTTTTATTTGTTATCTTACCATAGGCTTAATGATGATAGTTTATTTATATACAAATATACTAATTTTGATTAACTTGACCAAATTTCATTACCTCAAGATCTGCAATATCTCAGAAGGAGTATCGACGATATAATCTGCGCCGAACTCCTCCAACTCGGTGCGAGGGCGGAAGCCCCAAGAACAGCCGATTGAGCGAACATCGGCATTCTTGGCCGTCTGGATATCCACACCTGAGTCGCCTATCATTACCGTAGTTTTGGCGGTTGCGGAGCACTCCCTCATAATCAATTTGAGCAGTGCTGCATCGGGTTTCAACGGAAAACCATCCTTGTTGCCATATATAGCCGAGAAATGGATATCAGGAAACATTGTGTGCACCAATTTCTGCGTTCCTTCGTCGAATTTATTCGATGCCACAGCCAACGCCCAACCCTCATTTTGAAGAGTGTGCAACACCTCGTAAATGCCCTCGTAGGGGCGAGTGTAACGGTCAATATTGGCAGTATAGAAGTCGAGAAAATCGTGACGAGCAGCAATCGCATACTCCTCCGTGCGCAACTCCTCGGGAAGGGCGCGTTTGACAAGGTTCAATATGCCGTTGCCAACCATCTTGGCGTACTCCTCGCGAGTGTGAGAGCCGAGACCACGCAACGATAGCATATAGTTGCACGCCTCTGCGAGGTCGCCAATCGTATCGAGCAGGGTGCCGTCAAGGTCGAAAATTGCAAGTTTCTGCGCCATAATCTATCGCTTTGCCTTCTGCTTACCTTGTTTGAGTTCCTTGCGTAAAGTTGAGCCTTTGACAGTCCAGCCGAAAGTGCCAACCTTCTCACCCAGAGTAAAATAGCCTCCGTGTGCATAGGTCAAAAGGTGCATCTTCTCGACATCGAGTTTGCCCGTTTCGGGGTCGATATATTGCTCATCGACAGCCACATTTACCACTTCGCCAATAAACATATCGTGTGAGCCGAGCGGTATAATCTGCTTCACTCGGCACTCAATAGAGATGGGCGACTCGGCAATCGAAGGTGCTGTTACAACTGCCGACTTCTCGGGTGTCAGTCCGCACTCCTTGAACTTGTTGAAGTTGCGACCCGAGCGAACACCACACCAATCGGTCGCCTCCGCCAACGCCTTGGTCGTTAGGTTTATGACAAATTCGCCGGTGCGCTTCACTATCTCGTAGGAGTGGCGTTCGGGGCGTATCGAGACATACGCCATAGCCGGTTCGGAGCATATCGTACCCGCCCACGCAATGGTCAGCATATTGTAGTTGTCGGGCGCATCGCCACAACTAACCAATACTACCGGCACGGGGTTTACAATTGCACAAGGCTTCCAATTTTGTTTCATAATAGCTTGATATCTAATCTTTTGCACCGACTTTGTTGATTGCAATATTGTCGCCAGACCACTGATTTACCTTAAATACCTGATTTACCAAAATCTCCTTTTTGTCATCTTCAACTTTTACGATAAGCGGAAAAGGCTTGGTCTTGAAAACATCGTCTGTTGTCGGCAGAGTGTGTGGTAGAACATAGATTAAAATGTTGAGATGGTTGCCCTCTTTTGTTGATAGCGTGAGCGTTCGGTTCTCCACATAATCGCTTGGAGGCGAAGTGAGATTGGAGCCGACAGGAGCGATAAAACTCTCTTGCGAGAGAAATTCAACACGCTCATTTTTGTCGGAACAAACCTCGCAAACCAAGACGAGATTGTAGCGCCACAACTCTTCGAAATTGCTCGAAACTGACACCTTGAAACTGCTCATAATCTATATTTTACCCACTTTTTCACCCACTTTGGGGACTTATTTATTGCAAATATAGCAACTTTCGTGAGAAAACTTTGCACAATTTGCTTTTTTGTAGTACATTTGCACGATAATTACGCAATTATGGGAGCAAATAACAAGTTTTCAATCGACTATATGTCGTTGTCAAGCGGTCTGCACACCTTTGATTTCGAGGTTGATGACGCTCTGTTTGGCGAGATGGAGTCGAACGAAATCAAAGGCGGAAACTGCAAGGTACATGCCTGTGTGAATTGCTCCGATACAAAGCTTGATGTGAATGTTGTGATTTCGGGTAGCGTAGTCGTAGAGTGCGACCGTTGTCTTGACGACTGCAATATTCCGGTTGAGTTTTCGGGATTGCTGACTGTTCGTTTCTCGGATTTGCAGCACGACTACGACGGTGATGTAATGTGGATTGCGAAGGGCGATCAGCTCTCGTTGAAGCAGTACATTTACGAGAGCATCGTAATCTCGTTGCCATATCGCCGTGTACACGAGGAGGGCGGTTGCAACCCTGAGATGGTGGCTCGCTTTACGGTGGCCGAGGAGGTAGAAGAGTAAAAGAGTATAACTCAATAAGAGAAAAATAATAAGTAAAACTTAAAAATAGAGTACAATTATGGCACATCCAAAACACAAAGTCTCGTCAACCCGTCGAGACAAGCGCAGAACTCACTACAAGGCTGTTGTTCCAACAGTTGTAACTTGCTCGAACTGCGGTTCGGCAGTTCTCTATCACCGTGTATGCCCAGAGTGCGGTTTCTACCGTGGCAAGTTGGCTATCGAGAAGAAGGTAGAGGCATAGTCGAGTTTATGCACACTAAGGAAAAAGCCTGCTTGTCCTATTTGGTAGCAGGCTTTTTTGTATAAATTATAACCTTTATTTGGTATGATTAGAATCGGTTTGGACGCTATGGGAGGCGATTTTGCCCCCGAAGTTGCGGTGAAGGGTGCGGTGATGGCACTCGACTCGCTCGACGACAATAGTCGCATTGTCCTATTTGGCGATGCGGAGGCTATTCGTGCGCACCTTGCTAAGGAGGGGTGTGCAGAGGGGCGATTCGATATTGTCGCAACCTCGCAGGTGGTTGAGATGGGTGACCATCCGGTTCGTGCCTTCCAACAGAAGCGCGATTCGAGCATTGTTGTCGGCTTTCAGTACCTTGCTGAGGGAAAGATTGACGGCTTTGCAAGCGCAGGATCTACGGGTGCAATGATGGTCGGCTCAACGCAGGTTGTTAGGGTTGTCGATGGCGTGATTCGTCCGACTATTTCTACCGTTGTACCAACTGTTACGGGCGCACCGGTGATGATTCTCGATGTGGGGTTGAATGTCGATTGCAAGCCCGATGTATTGGAGCAATATGCCCTTATAGGCTCAATTTATGCCGAGTCGGTGCTCGGTATCGAAAAACCTCGTGTTGCGCTTCTAAATATAGGAGCAGAGTCGAGCAAAGGCAACCTACAAACCAAGGCAGCACACGAGTTGATGCAACTCGGCGGCGAGGCTGGTCGTTATAACTTTGTCGGTAATATCGAGCCATCGCACATCTTTACATCGAAGATTGCCGATGTGGTCGTTTGCGACGGATTTGTGGGAAATACGGTGCTTAAATTGACCGAGGGGCTTTATGCTATTAATACCAAACTAGGTACGACTAATCACTTTGTAGAGGGACTTAACTACGAGCATATCGGCGGAACACCTGTCTTGGGCGTCAATGCTCCTGTGATTATAGGACACGGCAAATCGACTGCTGAGGCGATCAGAAGTATGATTCTTTCGACCGAGCAGACCATTCGAGCAAATATTGTCGAGAGTCTAAAAGCGGCATTTAAGCAGTAGAGATAAAGGCGAATAGTAAAAACAGAAGAGGCTGTCCCGAAAGACAGCCTCTCTGCTTTATGTGTGGAGTAGATTATTTCTTCTCCAACTGAGCCTTCAACTCTGCAAGACCTGCGATGTCGCCGAGAGTAGTCTTCTCAACCGACTGCTGAATCTTCTTCATCGAAGCCTTAGCTGCATCAGCTGCTGCCTTACGCTCAGCCTTCTCAGCTGCTACCTCAGCACGCTTTGCCTCCTCGAAAATGCGAGTGTGTGACAAAGTTACACGCTTGGTTGCCTTCGAGAACTCGATAACCTTGAACTCTGCGGTCTCGCCCTTCTTGATAGAAGTGCCATCCTCCTTAACCAACTGACGAGCTGGTGCGAAGCCCTCGATGTTCTCGCCGAGCGATACGATAGCGCCCTTCTCGGTCAACTCA
>JAZQYJ010000036.1:0-21401 GCA_045633465.1 Alistipes sp. | reverse complement strand
ACGATCTTCGCATTCCGGGAGGAAGCGCAGGTCTAACAGAGCTGACTCTCTCGTTGGAGGAGACTAAGACTCAACTCGGCGCAGAGACCTCAGGACTCTATCCTCTCCTTTGGAGTGCTGGCGACAAGATTTCGGTAAACGGAGTTGAGTCGACTGCATTGGCAGAGGAGTATGATGGCCAGGCAACAGCGAAATTCACAGTTCCGACTGAGGCTGAGGTTTACAACATTGCCTACCCTGCTGCTGGCGAGGGCAAGGTATTGTTTGCAGCAGAGCAGGTGTACACTGCTGGTAACATTGCCAACAATGCTACAACAATGTACGCTCGTTGCAACGCAGGTGAGGCTACACAATTGAAGCACCTCACTGCAATTCTCAAATTTGGTGTTGTGGGCGAGGCTACTTTGACTCACGCTCAGATTTCGACTATCGACCGTGCCCCTATCGCAGGTGAGTTCGCAATCGATTTCGAGAAGGGCACAGTTACCCCAACAGACGCTTCTGAGAGCGTTATTAACTACTCGTTTGGGGGGGGGTTGCAGCTCTCTGATGAGGTGCAGTACATCCATGTAGCAGTTCCTGCGGGCACATACGATGAGTTGTATATCACTTTGTACGACAACGCTAATGGCGTGATGTACGCAACCATCACAGCTGATAGCACAAAACCTATCACAGTTGGTAAGCTCCGCACATTTACAAACAATATTTCATACGCTGCTACCGACAAGGTTATTGTAATCAAGAATTTCGATGACTTGAATGCATTTGCTGCTGTTGCAGCAGAGACTACTGCGAATGTAGTTCTCACTAACGACATCGAGGTTACCGAGGCTTGGACCCCAATCGAGGGTTATGCAGGTACTGTTCTCGGTAACGGCTACGCAATCAAGGGCTTGACTGCTCCATTGTTCGGCACCACTTCGGCATCGTTCAAGGGCTTGCACCTCGAAGGTGTAAACATCAACGAGACCGTAAATCCTAATGTTGGTGCATTTGCTCGTAAGGTTGTTGCTACCGACACCGTTAAGCCTACCATCGAGCACTGCTCGGCAAGCGGTAAGCTCACTGTAAATTGCACAGAGTTCGTAAGCGGTACCGATGTTCAAGGTGCGCTTGCAATCGGTGGTTTCGTAGGACACATCCAGGGTGTCGATATCAAGGATTGTGTGAACAATGTCGCAATCGATGTTGACCAGGTTCAAAAGAATACCGAAGTTGCAACTTCGCTTATCTACCCAAGCGCAGCAGGTTTTGTTGGTTATGTTGAGGCATACAAAACTGTTACTTCGAACCTCAGCAACTTGACCAACAACGCCGTTATCGACTTCTACGATGCATCATACACAAAGAAAGATTTTAACGGTCCGGTTGTTCCTTATGTTGCAGGTGTTGCAGCATTTATCGCCGACAGCAACATCAACTGCACGATTGAGAATATCACCAACAAGGGTGCTGTTAAGTTGGGCGGTTGGTTTGGTCAAGGTAAAACAGTTTCTGGCAATGATGTAAGCTACGACGATATCGACCCTTGCTTGGGCGGTGTATTTGGTTATGTTGCATCTAAGAGCTGTTCGAATGTACACAACTATGGTGCTGTGAATTTCAGCGGAGCGACTGCTGATGCTAAATACTGCTCTTTCTCTCACTATATCGGAGGAGTTGCAGGTATGTGTAGCGAGGGTTCGCAGCTTAGCAACCTTCACAACCACGCTGCGGTATATCTCAATGGTAACACTCGTACTGCAATCTTGCACCAGGCAGGAGTTATTGCACACACTCGCGCAAACAGCTCGCTTACCGATAGTAGCAACGAGGGCAAGATTACAGCTAATAGCGAGCCTGTAACATCTGGCTCAGCACACCGTATGCGTCGTATTGCCGGCGTTGTAGCATTTGCCGATGGCGATGTTAAGCGTTGCGATAACTTGAAGAAGGGCGAGTTGGCTTGTGGAGGTAGTGTTCCTGCTGCAAACTTCAAGGAGGATGTATGTTTCGGTGGCGTTGTTGCCTACAACAAGAGCAAGATTATCGAGAACTGTACCAACCACGCTAATGTACAATATGCAGTAAACTGCTCCGGAGGAAATGCACCGCGTTTCTCTGCCGGTGGTGTTGTTGGTTTGACTATGCAACCTTGTAACACTGTTACCAACTATGGTAAGCTTACCGTTTATGGTCAGGTTAAGAGTTGGTATGTTGGTGGTTGTGTTGGCGATATGAGCTATGAAGGCGATACAACCGTTGGTGGCTACCACAACTATGGCGTTGTAAACTTCCCTGAGCATATAGTCACAAAGGATGAAGTGGCTACCAATTGGGCAGTAAACTCAGAGGTGTCATTTATTGGTGGTTGCGTTGGCTACACAATGGGTACTATCAACAATGCAACTAACTATGAGAGCGCTACTATCGAGATTGGTGCAGCAACATTCGTGAAGGACTGCTACATCGGTGGTGCTATTGGTTGCGTTGATAAAGCAACAGGTTATGCAAAGATTGCTACAAACAACGCTCCTATCAATATTGTAGGAACAACTTTCAGCACTGACAGCTTTTTCGGAGGTGTATTGGGCCGTGTTGCTAATGTCGAAGCAAAGGCCTCTAATCTTACCAATAAAGGCAATATAGCATTCGACAAAGTTTTATACACAGCAGGAAACCCTCACCTCGGTGGTGTTATCGGTGATATTAAAGGTGCTGTTTCGGGTATTACTAACAATGGAGAGATCAACATCAGTGGCGATCCCGAGAAGTTGACAGATGAGAGTTACAACACATTCGCTAACGCAGTATTCTTTGGTGGTTGCGTAGGTCGTGGTCGAGATGGTGCTGCTGCTACTATTACTAACGCAACAAATACCGCTCCTATCTCTATCGAAAATATTGTTTTCGCAGCAGGTGCATTCCGTGTTGGTGGTATTACTTCGCACACTACTGCAGCCATCGACACTGCTACCAACGACGGTGCAATCACTCTTGGCTCTACCGGAAAAGTAACACTTAAAGTATCTACTGGTTTCTATGTAGGTGGTATTGCCGGACAAGGTGAGATTAGCGGAGGTTCAACTCCAACCATTTCGTCGGCAACCAATAACGGTGCGATCACTATCGGCGATGGAGTGGTACTGAGTTCAGCAATTCTCTGCCGTTTCGGTGGTGTTGCCGGACAGCCAGCCGGTAATTTGACAACTGTAAAGAATGCTGGTGCTATCACGCTTGGTACACAGACTGAAAATCCATTGAAATTCAATTATTATTCTCTTGTTGGCGGTGTTGTTGGTGAGTTCGTTACTGGTACATTTACAATGAATGGGGCTGTTAATACAGGAAACATCGATATAAATGTAGTACATAATGGTACGGCATGGAATCATGCTAGTTTCGGAGGAATGATTGGTTTGGCAGATAGAACTCATAACTTAAAAAATTGTTACAACTCAGGCAACATTACTGTTGGAGCGAAGACTGTAGCAGCTAACCATTTTAGTGTCGGAGGCTTCTTTGGAGTAATCTCTGGAACTGTTACTTTAAATGAGAATAATTACAACTCTGGAGTTGTTAAGGTTGAAGCAGATGCAAAGGCTACAAAGGACCAGCATGTCGGTGGCTTGGCAGGTTACTGGAACAAGGCTGTAACAGTCAACGCAACCAACGGTTTCCGCAATGTTGGTAATATTGAGGTTTACAACCATACAAAAGTTAGCGGAGTGAACTATGTTGGTGGTATTGGTGGTAATGTCACCCAACTCATCCAAAATGCTCAGGTATTCTGTGATGTTGTTGCTCCGGGTGCAACCCAGGTAGGTATGATTATCGCTAAAAGCCGTGGCAGCCAGTTGGCACAGAACTGTAAGCTTGGTGGTCGCATCGCTAAGGCATTGAACGAAGACGGTACTCCTAAGTACAAGACTGTATGGAGCAGTGCAAATGTTGGTGAAGTGGATCCTGAGACAGGCGAGGTACTCGACCAAGATCCAAACGCACCAACAGGCGAGATCGTTCCATTCTGGCAAGTTATCTACGGTGGCACTTGGGCTGAGGCAAGCGCTTCAAACTGCGACGGTTGCTCGTATATTGGTGGCATCACTATCGAATAATCAACCTGTAAGTCAAACTTTTTAAACACGAATTTTGAATTATGAAAAAGAGCATTTCAATTTATAGCGCTCCCGAGGTTGATATCTACGAAGTGGCTGCTGAGCATGGTTACAGCGCAAGTGCAGGCGACATATTCAACCAGGGTACCACTCTCCCAGGCTTCGGTAGCGAAGACGGTGGCGAGTTGATATACTAAACAACCCCATGAAAATTGGTTTTATAAGTTAATTGGTGGGAGCCGGGCGGAATTTTTCCGCTCGGCTTTTTTGTTTAATTGCGATATTGTTGTTATTTTTGTAGTTGAGAAAATTTGTAACAACTAAAAAATATACGACACTATGACTCAAAAACTTCTTAAAATCGCCGCTGAGTTCGTTCTCGAAGGCGCAACCAAGGAGATTACTCCGCTCGGACAAGGTTTCATCAACGACACCTTCATCATCCACACCGAGGGTGAGGCTCCAAACTACATCTTGCAGCGCAAAAACAAGGCTATCTTCCCCGATGTGCCGGCAATGATGGATAACATCGACCGTGTAACCTCGCATATCCGCGCAAAGGTGGCTGCCGAGGGTGGCGACATCCGTCGCGAGGTTATGACTATCAACCACACCCACGATGGCAAGTTCTACTTCGTGGATGAGGCGGGCGAGTATTGGGCAGTGTGCGAGTTTATCGCCGACACCATCGCCTACGACTCGGCAAACAGCGAGGCTTTGGCTCGTATGGGCGGTATGGGTATCGGAAAGTTCCAGTCGCAGTTGGCTGACTTCACCGAGCCGTTGGCAGAGGTTATCAAGGGCTTCCACAACATCAAGCACCGCTTTGTGCAGTGGGATGAGGCTATCGCACAAGATGCAGCAGGTCGTGTGGCGTCGCTTGCTACCGAGATTGCGTGGATTGAGTCGCGCCGTGAGGAGATGCTTGCATTCTGGGCTAAGGTCGAGTCGGGCGAGATTCCGATGCGTGTAACTCACAACGACACAAAAATCAACAATATCCTCTTCGACAAGCAGGGCAATGTCCTCTGTGTTATCGACCTTGATACCGTGATGTCGGCACCGGCATTGAACGACTTTGGCGATGCTATCCGCACCTACGCCAACACCGGTGCAGAGGATGCAACCGACCTCTCGACAGTGTCGCTCTCGTTGCCGATGTTCGCAGCTTATGCTGATGGTTACCTCTCGCAGCAGGCTACCAAGCTCAATCAGGCAGAGTTGGACCACCTTGCATTCTCGGCTCGCTACATCACCTTCGAGCAGGTGTTGCGCTTCTTGATGGACTACATCAATGGCGATACCTATTATAAAATTAAGTCGCCACTCCACAACTTGGAGCGTACACACGCGCAGTATGCGTTGTTGCAGAGCATCGAGGCGCAGTACGACGAGATGTGCGAGGTAATCAAGCAGACAACCGCAAAATATCGCGCTTAGTATGAAGGTCGCAAAGATAGATTTGGCTGGTCGCACCCTCGAACAAGTTTTCGAGGGCATTGCGCCCGAAAAAATAGCTTGTTGCAATTGGGAGGCTGACTTTCCGTATGCTCCAAGCGTAACATTCAAGATGTTCCACACGGGCGAGAAGCTGTATCTCCGTTTCGATGTGGAGGAGGGCTACACCGCAGCTCGCGTTGCTGAGGATAATGGCGAGGTTTGGACCGATTCGTGCTGCGAATTTTTCCTCTCGCTCGATGGCGAGGCGTACTACAATGTCGAGACCACCTGCATCGGCAAGATGTTGATTGGCTACCGCCAGAAGGGACAAGATGTCATCCACGCAGGCGAGAGCGTACTCTCGCAGGTGGAGCGCCATACTTCGCTCGGCTCGGAGCCTTTCGAGGAGCGTGTGGGCGAGAATAAGTGGTCGCTGATGTTGGGACTTCCGACCTCGATAATGCACCAGCACAAGGTGGAGAGTTGGGATGGTTTGAAGCTCAAAGTCAATCTCTACAAGTGTGGCGACAACCTCTCGAAGCCGCACTTCCTCTCGTGGCAACCAATTGCGCTGCCGCAACCTTGCTTCCACTGTCCGGAGTTCTTCACGGCGATAGAGTTGGAGTAACGAAAAGTAGCGCAAAGAGTTGCGCTACTTTTTTATGCTGATTTTTTCCGTTGCCAATAGCGCAAATGGCATAAAAATAGAGCGAGTACAGATAACTTTACATAGATAAAATAATGGCAATAGCAAATACCCCAACCGAGCAAATTACAAAGGTTGTAGCGGCACAAAAGGAGTTTTTTCATAGCGGAAAGACGCTCGATATAGAGTATCGACTTGCAGCATTAAAGAGGCTCAAAGCGGCTATCCAAAAGTGGGAGAAACCTCTCGCCGAGGCGTTGTGGGCCGATCTCCACAAGTCGTACGAGGAGGCATACCTGACTGAGTTGAGCATTGTGCTTGGCGAAATTGACAACCACATAGGCCACCTCAAAGCCTGGGCTACACCGAAGCGTCGCCCTACCCCATTGAAGATGTTTCCTTCGCGTAGTAAGGTTATTAGCGAGCCACTCGGCACATCGCTCATAATCGCTCCGTGGAACTATCCCGTACAACTTTTGCTCAATCCGCTTGTAGGAGCAATCTCGGCTGGATGCACTGCAATACTCAAGCCATCGCCATATGTAGAGCATGTATCGACAGTCATAGAGCAGATGATTAGCGAGAGCTTCGACAAGAACTACATTGCCGTAGTGCAGGGTAATCGTGATGTAAACACCGCTCTACTCGATGAGCGTTACGACTTAATCTTCTTTACGGGTAGTCCGTCGCTTGGTCGCAAGGTTATGACTGCAGCTGCCAAAAATCTAACACCCGTAGTGCTCGAACTCGGAGGAAAGAGCCCTTGCATCGTCGATAAGAGTGCCGACATTGCCACTGTGGCTCGTCGCATAGCGTGGGGAAAGAGCCTGAATGCCGGTCAGACCTGCATTGCACCAGACTATCTACTCGTTCATAAAGATATAAAAGAGGAACTTATTGCCACTCTGGCTCACGAGTTCAAATCGTTGTTAGGCGAAAATCCGAAGGAATGCCACCACTTTGTTCGCATCGTAAACGACAAGGCATTCGACCGCCTTATCGGCTACCTCGAAGGTGCAGATATTGTCGTAGGTGGAGAATACGAACGCTCGGAGCGATATATTGCTCCGACCATTGTGGATAATGTTTCGGTGGATAGTCCTATAATGCAGGAGGAGATATTCGGACCTATATTCCCCGTTGTAACCTTCGAGGAGATAGCAGAGGCCGTGGAGTTTATCACCAAGCGTGAAAAGCCGTTAGCGCTCTACTACTTCGGCGACAAGAAGAGTGCAAAATATGTGCTTCGTCACACCTCGTCGGGAGGAGCCTGCATAAACGATACGATTATGCATATTGCCAACGAACGACTGCCATTTGGTGGCGTGGGCAATTCAGGAATGTCGTCGTATCACGGCAAGGCTTCGTTCGATGTATTCTCACACCACCGAGCCGTAGTCACAACACCGACTTGGCTCGATATACCTTTTAGGTATATGCCTTACAGGATGTTCTCGTTGGTGAAGAAACTATTATAAACAACAGGTAGCGCATTTCTGCGCTACTTCTTGTTTTTTCATCGTATTAGTTAGAGTAGTTTGAATTGAGATATTCTTGTATTGTAAATTCGGTCTGGCACGGCTCAACCCCTTCGGCAACATATTCGTTGGTATGCTGCATCTTCTCGCCACCAAGAACGCAACGACCGAGGAACATCAGAATCTCGTCGTGGTTTTCAGTCAGCGGAGTCAGAGCGAGGTCGTGGTCACGATAGTGTGCCGAGTGGAAATAGTAGGTTGCACCCTTTTCGTGAAGTTGCTCAGCGATGAAGTCCGAGCCATAGAAACCGGTTGCAAGGATTGTCGCCTTGCGATATGGCACATTCCTGTCGGCATTTCCGTGGAAGAGCATTACAGGGCAAGGCTGAGCATCCCACTCCGGCTCACCAAGTACCGAGTATATCGCACCGGCAAAGGCTATAACACCCGCATAGTTGAACTTCTCGGGGAGAATTTTGGCATAGCGAGAGTGATTTGAGATGTAGTTCTCCGCCTGCAACACCGCAATAGCACCAGCACTCGAACCACTTGCCACAATCAGCGATGGGTCGATACCCAACTTATCGGCATTATCCACAACATACTTCGTTGCACGCAGCACATCCTCGGCTGCATAGTTCACCGAGCGATACATCGCCCACGCACCCTCCAACGGACCGACATCCTCGGTCTTATCAAGTGTGTATGCCATTCCGAGACGGTAATCTACCGATACCACATCGAAACCCTCTTTCAGGAGCATATCGAAGTATGGCAAATAGCGCTCATTATTGCGGCTGCCGTGCGAAAATCCTCCACCAAAGGCAAATAAGACGCAAGGATGAGCACCCTCACCAGCGCTACGATAATGGTCGAGATACAACGGCTTCTCCCCCTCTGCAAAGCAGTGTGTCGTAGGTTGTGTTTGTGCCATTGTTGTCGCCATAGTTAAAACCAAAATTGTAAATAGTAAAAATCTTTTCATATTAAACCCTATATCCAGAAATCGTAAATGATTTAGCTATTTTTGTGCGATGTTAGGCGACAAAAGCGGAGCATAGTAGACCTATGTGAGCATTTTGGAGTCCGACACACTCGTGCAAAAAGAGCCAATCAGAACGATTTTTACTTGTATTTATTTTTCCATAGTTGTTGAATGCGTTCTGCAATTCTCTGTTCGGTCGGATTATCCGTATTCGGGTGGTAGAACTGCGTACCTTTGAGGCTCTCCGGCATAAACTCCTGCTCCACAAAGTTACCCTCGTAGTCGTGAGCATACTTATAGTCAGCGCCATAGCCCTGCTCTGCCATCAAATCAGTTACGGCATTGCGCAGATGCAGAGGTACAGGGCGAAGGTTTGTATCCTTATTCACAAATGCAAGTGCCTCGTTTATAGCCATATACGCCGAATTACTCTTTGGCGAAGTTGCAAGATAAATTGTTGTTTCGGCGAGTGTTATGCGAGCCTCGGGCATACCAATCTTATGCACCGTATCGAAGCAAGCATTTGCCAAAAGCAGGGCATTAGGGTTTGCCAAACCTATATCTTCCGATGCAAGGATAACCAAGCGACGAGCGATAAATCGTGGCTCCTCTCCACCTGCCAACATTCGTGCCAAGTAGTATATGGCAGCATTCGGGTCGCTACCTCGCACGCTCTTGATAAAGGCGGAGATAACATCGTAGTGCTGCACGCCATTCTTGTCGTACAGGGCTATATTCTGCTGCAACACCTCCGTAACGAGGTCGTCGGTAATCACCAAATCACCCTCGCGCGAAGAGGTTATAATATCCAAGATATTGAGTAACTTGCGAGCATCACCACCAGCAAAGCGGAACAATGCAGCCGACTCCTCGACCTTGATATTTCTTGTTTTTAGCTCCTCGTCGGTGGTCAAAGCACGATTGAGCAAATGCTCCAAATCGGCATCCTGCATCGGCTTCAAAGTATATACCTGACAACGGCTCAATAGTGGCGAAATAACCTCGAACGAAGGGTTTTCGGTTGTTGCACCAATAAGGGTTATAACACCCTGCTCCACCGCACCAAGCAGTGAGTCCTGTTGCGACTTATTGAAGCGATGAATTTCGTCTATAAACAGAAGCGGCGTCTTTGCCGAAAAGAACTTCTGATTTTTTGCCGACTCGATAACCTCGCGCACCTCCTTCACGCCCGAGGTTACGGCCGAGAGTGTGTAGAAAGGTCTTTCGAGTGCATTTGCCACAATCTTGGCAAGCGTGGTCTTGCCAACTCCCGGAGGACCCCACAGGATAAATGACGGTACATTTCCCGCCTCGATAAAGCGACGAAACACACCACCCTCACCGACCAGGTGTTGCTGACCGATGTAGTCTTCGAGTGTTTGAGGACGAAGCCTTTCTGCCAAAGGTGCGGACATAGATTTACTTGGCTTTTAGCCATTGGCCATTAGCCATTAGCTTTTATTTATTTCGTTATACTTTTCAATTGCTTTGCCGAGAATGCGAATTGCCTTCTTCAACTCATCCTTTTCGAGAATGTAGGCGATGCGGACCTCGTCTTTGCCTAAGCCAGGCTCAGAGTAGAAGCCTGATGCCGGGGCAAGCATCACTGTTGCGCCCTCGTACTCGAACTCGCGCAAGCACCACTCGCAGAACTTGTCACTGTCGTCGATCGGCAAGCGGGCAATCGTATAGAATGCACCCATCGGGATTGGCGAGAAGACGCCGTCAATCTTATTCAACTCATCAACCAAGCAGTTGCGACGCTCGATATACTCCTCGTAGGTATGGATAGCATACTCGCGTGGAGCATCAATCGACGCCTCGGCTGCAATCTGCCCGAGCAATGGTGGCGAGAGTCGTGCTTGACAGAACTTCATCACCGCAGCACGCAAGGTCTTATTCTTGGTAATCAACGCACCAATACGGATACCACACTCGGAATAGCGCTTCGACACCGAATCAATCAGCACCACATTCTCCTCGATACCCTCCAAGTGGCAAGCCGAGATATATGGCGAGCCCGTATAGATAAACTCACGATAGACCTCGTCGGAGAAGAGGAACAAATCGTGCTTCTTAACCAAATCACGAATACGATTCATCTCCTTGCGAGTATAGAGGTAACCCGTAGGATTGTTTGGGTTGCAAATCAGGATACCTCGGGTGCGCTCGTTAATCAACTCCTCGAACTGCTCAATCGAAGGCAATGCAAAACCACTGTCTATGGTCGAGCGAATAGGTCGAATTACCGCACCTGCCGAAACTGCAAATGCCATATAGTTTGCGTATGCCGGCTCCGGAACAATAATCTCGTCACCGGGATTCAGACACGACATAAAGGCGAACAATACCGCCTCGGAGCCGCCTGCCGTAACGATAATATCATCGGGCGAGAGCTTAATCTGATATTGGTCGTAGTAACCAACCAACTTCTCGCGCAACGACAAGAAACCATCGCTTGGGCTGTACTCCAAAATCTCACGGTCGATATTGCGGATGGCGTCGAGAGCCACCTGCGGAGTCTTGATGTCGGGCTGACCGATATTGAGATGATAGACCTTCGTGCCACGCTTTTTTGCCTCCTCGGCAAGCGGAGCAAGGCGTCGAATTGGCGATGCCGGCATAAGCACGGCGCGTTCTGAAATCTTTGGCATAATAACTTTCCTAATTTACAATAGGCAAATATAGATATTTTTCGGCATATTCGCAAAAACCGCCCCACTATTATTATGTGAACATTATATAAAAAGTTATAAGTAAAAATACCTAAATAGAACATTTTTATTGCCATATAGAATATTTTTAGTATATTTGTAAATCGAACACATAAGATTTTTATGAAAAAGGAACTTAAACCCAGAGATCACAATCTCGCTTTAAAGGCATTTCGTATCTATCTGCAATTTGTAAATTCAGGTCTTTACTTCCGTAAGGAGCATATGGTAGGTGTCGAAAAGGTACCCGTTGATGGTACCCCGCTTGTAATTGTATCGAACCACCAAAATTGTTTGAACGACCCATTGTCGGTTGCAATGAACCTGACCGACAGAAGAATAAACTTTATCGCTCGTGCAAATGTCTTCAAAAACCCTATCGCAGGACGATTTTTGCGCACAATAGGACTTCTTCCGGCATATCGTATGTCGCACGACGGCTATGCATCGGTAGCAAAAAACCGCGCTACTCTCGATGCCGCAGGTCAGGCATTGTGCGATGGCGAAAGTGTAATGCTCTTCCCTGAGGCCGGCCACCAAGACAAGCGTTGGTTGGGTACTTTCAAAATTGCATACCTAAAAATCGCATTCGACGCTGCCGAGAAGTTCAACTTCGAGCGCGATGTAATGGTTTTGCCTTCGTGCAACCACTACTCCAACTATTTCCACGCTCGCACCGATATGCTTATCCGCTTTGGCGACCCAATCTCACTGAAACCATACTACGAAGAGTACAAGGCAGAGCCTCGTGCTACAATGCTCAGAATCAACGAGATTGTGCGCGAGAGGATTAAGGAGTTGATGTTACATGTTGAGGATTTGGAGCACTACGACCAGATTGACTTCCTTCGTGAAACGGGCTATGGTCGCAAGTATGCCATTGAGCACGGCTTCAACTTCAACTATCTCCCTTCACGATTGCTCTCTGACCAGAAGCTCGTGTCGGCACTTCAAGATGCGACAGCAGAGCACCCCGAGGAGATGGAGAAGATTTACGAGGATACTGCAACGCTCTCAAAGGGACTCAAAGATTTGAAAATCAGAGATTGGCTCTTCATTCGCAACCCGAAATGGTCTATGGCAGCATTGCGAGGCTTGGGATTGCTCCTTTTGTTGCCTCTCTTCATCCTCTCGATTATTCCAACAGGACTGCTCTTCCTCATTCCTAAGATCTTCTTAAAGGCTTGGATTAAGGATTCTATGTTCTACTCGTCATTCCATGTTGGCGTCAGCGTCTTCGTATCGGTGCCATTGTGCCTTATCCTTCCAATTATTTTATTGTGGATTTTTGCAGGTTTCTGGTGGGCACTCGGATACTTCATCGCATTCCCGCTCATGTTTGTTTTGGCGTGGAACTATATGCGACTGTTCTGGCGTTTTGTCGGCACATGCAGATATGTTAAGCATAGCAACCGCAGCGCTATCGACAAGTTACGCGATTTGCGCACAAGCATATACGAGCGCTTAGACAAGTTGGTAAAATAAGAAAAAGAGCCTTCGGGCTCTTTTTTTTTAGTGAGTAGTGTGTAGGTTCTCGACTAACTCCTAACTCCTAACTCCTAACTCCTAACTCCTAACTCCTAATGTCCAATCCTAGGCCATTCGCCAAGCTCCATATCTTTGATTGTTTCGCCATCGATGGTAAAGCGCAAGGCGGTACGCACCTTATGGAAACCGTAGCACCCTGCTGCACCCGGATTTATATGCAATAAATCGTAGACTTTGTCGTACTCCACGCGCAAGATATGCGAGTGTCCCGATACAAAAATCTTTGGATGGGCAGTCTGAATCTTCTCCAAGGCTTGTGGTGAATAGTGGCGTGGATAGCCCCCGATATGGGTTATCAACACAGGCACCTCCTCGACCTTGAAAAACGCAAACGGCTGATAGGCGTAGCGAGTATCGCCACCGTCAATATTGCCATACACCGCACGCAGGGGTTTGAACTTCGCAATCTCGTCTGCCAACTCGATAGAGCCAATATCGCCTGCGTGCCAAATCTCATCGACATCACGCAAAAACTCACGCAGCACCTCGTCGAAGGTGCCGTGTGTATCGGATATGACTCCAATTCGTTTCATTTATTACTCTTCGAGTCTGTTCAGAATAGGGGTAAAATCTACCCAAGTGTTGGCAAACTCCTCGTAAGAAAATTCTGTATGACCATCCTCGGGCACATCCGATATAACCTTAACCGCCACCAGAGGAACATTGCCACACATCTCGCAAGCGATAGCAATAGCGCCAATCTCCATGTCGAAAATTGCCTTCTCTACACCAAAGCGAGCCTTAATATCTGCCACCGAACGACCATTTACGAACGAGTCGCCCGTAAAGACGGTAACCTCGTCTGTGCCAAGCAACTTTCGAGCATCGGTAATCTCAGGAATAAAGCCCTCGGGAATATCAGTGTCGTGGTACTGTACCGCGTTTGGCATCACAATTTCGCCCTGCTTGAAGCCGAGTGTTCCGGCAGCATAGCCAATCACAGCTACAAGGTCGTAAGGTTGCTCCGCCTGCAATAGGTGGCGTGTCAAAGTTGCCGCAGCAGCAGCCTTACCAATACCGCTAAACGCCACGGTATAGCGATTTTTCAACTGCTCGCCCTTGCGCTCAATAGCAAGACGGATATTTTTGTTTTCTCGCACCGTAGGTGCAACGATTAGGATATTCTTCATATTTGAGCTATTAGCTATTAGCCATTGGCCATTAGCCTTTTTATTTGATTTGAATCTTTTGCAATCTGCTCTCGCAGTTCATCAACCGACGAGAACTTCTTCTCATCTCGGATTTTATCGTAGAGTTCAACCCTTAACTTCAAGCCATAGAGCAACCCTTCAAAGCCGAAAAGATGAGTTTCAAGCAGTCGCTTCGAGCCATCAACCGATGGGCGGATACCCACATTTGTCATAGCGACATACTCCTCGCCCTCGACAAAGACCTTCGAGCAATAGACACCATTCTCCACTGCTAAGTCATCGCTAATAGCGATATTTGCAGTTGGAAAACCCAACTTGCGACCTAATCGATTACCACCTATAACAACGCCCTCGATGACTATCATTGTCGAAAATTAAATCTCTTTGGTCAGTTTGCGTACCAGCGATACCTCCGAGAAGAACTCCTTGGCAAAGACACGCAACACTGTATATGACGGCACTGCAACAAGCAAGCCAACAATACCGCCCACCGAGCCTGCCATAAGGATTACGATAAATATCTCCAACGGGTGAGCCGACACCTTCGACGAATAGATCGTAGGTTGCAACACAAAGTCATCAATGCCCTTAACCACGCATATTGTCGAGAGGATTACCGCCAAAGTGTAGGCAATCGTGCAACCGTCGATAGGCGAAACGATACCTATAAACACCGACACCAACACACCAACCGCAGGACCGGCATACGGAATAACATTGAGCATACCCATAATGACCGCTATAAAGCAGGCGTCTTCGACATGCATACCAAACAAAAGTAGCACAACGGCAATAATAGCCGAGATAATAAGGCTCTCGGTAAGCAATCCCGTGAAGTAACGCGACAATAAAAGCGACACCTTATCGATTGCACGATGGACATTTTCGGCATATTTGTCGGGAAATACTGCCGAAACCATATTCGAGAACAAACCATCCTCTTTGAGGAAGAAGAAGGTAATGAACGACACCGAGAAGACCACAATCACCGCCGACATTCCCATATTGATGATTGACGAAACGACCGAATTTACGGTGTCGTAATTGAGGAATTGGCGCAAAGACGATACGATAATTTCCGATATCGAGAAGTGCGTTTCGGGCAATACAAAGATTGTCGAAATATAGTTTTGCAACCTCTCCAACGGAGCCTCAACACCCTCCAACGCCGAACGGAGATCGAGCGACGAAAGTTCGTAGACCTTGCCGGCAATGAGAGGTACTATCAGCGACAATAGACCGCCTATGACTACCCACAGCAATACAAGAGTAACCGCAGCAGCCAACCAACGAGGTACCCAAAATCGCTTAATCTTTATTTTACACAGCAGACCTACAAATGGTCTGCCAATAATGGCAAATACTGCCGATATAAGGATATAGACAACCACCTCGCGGAAGTACCACAACAGGGCTCCGACCGCAGTTGCTACCGTCAAACCCACAACCCATCGCAAAAATGTCTGCAATGAGAGAGCGTTATTTGGTATATTATTTGCCATCTTTACTGTCTTTTAGTTTTCCGTTGTCAGTTTTCCATTTTCCGTTTCGAGCGACTCCTCCTCAGGGGTTTCGAGCGACTCCTCGACTACTCCACCTATACGGGCAATAGGTGTCTGCGTACCTACCACGCTATCGCCAATCTCAACGAGCAACTTCGCATCTTTCGGCAACAATATATCAATGCGTGAGCCAAACTTAATAAAACCGAAAGGTTTATTTTGTTCTGCTGCATCACCCACCTTGACATACGACACAATGCGTCGAGCCACAGCTCCTGCAATCTGGCGGAACAAAATCTCGACACCCTCTTTGGTCTCGACTACGGTAGTTGTACGCTCATTGTCGGTCGAAGACTTCGGATGCCAAGCAACCAAGAAACGACCTGGATGGTACTTAAAGTACTTCACAATGCCACCAACAGGGAACCAATTGATATGCACATTTGTCACCGACATAAAAATAGACACCTGCATTCTCTCTTCTCCATCGAAGTACTCGTCATCTTTCACAATCTCGGTAACCACCACTCGACCATCGCACGGAGAGAATACCAAGTCGTTGTCGTGAATACGCACACGGCGTGGGTCACGGAAGAAGGAGATGATAAAGAACCAGAATACCAATAATAGTCCTGCAAGCGTAATAAGCAACCATGTCAAATCATTTGCCTTCAACATGTAGAATATAAGCAACCACAATGCGAGTAGGACCACACCCGACACTGCAATAATCTTGAAACCTTCTCTGTTAATCTTCATTTTTATAATAGTTTTTATGGTTTTACGACAAAGATGTTAATATAAGGTAGAGCAACGCAAACGGAGCTGCCACAAGTAGTGCGTCGAAGCGGTCGAGAAATCCGCCATGTCCGGGCATTATTGCGCCCGAATCCTTCACATCTGCCTCGCGCTTGAACAACGACTCCACCAAGTCGCCTGCTACGCCTGCCAATGCAGTAACAAGTCCCAAGCCTCCCCACACAAGAAGGTTGCCTTCAAAAAGGTGTCCAAAGAGAACTGCTGCACCAACTGCACCAATCAAGCCTCCGAAGAATCCCTCCCACGACTTTTTAGGCGAGATACGCTCGCACAAGCGGTGCTTGCCAAGCGTTACACCTACGAGGTAGGCAAAGACATCATTCACCCAAATAATCGAGATGAATGCCAACATTGCCCATGCCGACCACTTGCCGACCAGCATCTGCGGAATAAAGAGCACTGCTGCCATAGGAAGTGCAACATATATCACACCCATAAAGGTTGTTGCGATGTTTGCAATCGGGGTCGGGCTCTTGCGCCACAACTCGCATACGAGGGTTGTCGGTACAATCAACATTGTGTATAGCAGAGCACCCAATACTATGCGCGCCGTAGTTTCGGTTGCAGGGCTACCCCACTGCATATAGACTGTAAATGCCAGCGCAAAGATTGCAAGCGAGGTTGCAATACCTACGCTATACATCGGCTCAACGCCTTTTTTGCGACACAAGCGGTAGAACTCCACAAGTCCTCCCACCATAATCACTGCAAACAATGCGCCTACACTCCATTTCGACCAAACAAGCGCACCAACAACAACCAAGAGCAACACTGCACCACTGATTGTTCGCACCAATAAATCTTTAAGTTTCTTATTATTCATTATTTAGGTTTTTATAATAAATATCTCTATTCTAAAAATTTGTATAACAAGAGCTATTTTGAAGCTGCTCGCAGTTCGTAAAAGCGGAGTTTACTTGGCGTAAATGAGCATTTTACGGACAAGGCAGATGCCGAAAGAGCCTTGTTAGGCAGATTTTTTCCGTTTACCAAATATGTTTTCTACATCCTCAGTAAAGACCACCTCACGCTCCAAGAGCAACTCTGCCAACTGCACCAAACCGTCACGATGCTCGTCAATAATATCCTCCGCCATCTTGCGAGCCTTCGCAATCAAGGCACGCACCTCGTCGTCAATCTGCTGTGCAGTGCGCTCCGAGTATGGTTTAGTGAATGCCATATCGCTCTGACCTGTCGAGTCGTAGTAACTCATCGAGCCCACCTCGTCGCTCATTCCGTAGTATGCCACCATTGCGTAGCACATCTTCGTTACTCGCTCCAAGTCGTTCAATGCACCCGTAGAGATGTGTCCAAAGAACTTCTCCTCGGAAATACGACCTGCCAACAACGACGCTGCCTCTTGCAACATCTGCTCACGGGTAGTTATCTGACGCTCCTCTGGTAAGTACCACGCTGCACCAAGTGCCTTACCTCGCGGAATAATCGTAACCTTAACGAGTGGATTGGCGTGTTCGAGTAACCACGATACCGTAGCGTGTCCCGCCTCATGATAGGCGATAGTCTTCTTCTCCATTGGTGAAATCACCTTATTCTTGCGCTCCAAGCCACCGATAATTCTATCTACCGCAGCCAAGAAGTCCTCCTTACCCACACAATCTTTATTGTGTCGTGCAGCAATCAGAGCCGCCTCGTTGCAGACATTCGCAATATCTGCACCCGAGAAACCAGGTGTCTGCTTTGCCAAGAACTCTCTATCCAAATCCTTGTCCAACTTCAACTTGCGAAGATGTACCTCGAAAATCTCCTTGCGCTCGTTCAACTCAGGCAAACCCACCTCAATCTGACGGTCGAAACGACCTGCACGCATCAGCGCCTTATCCAAAATGTCTGCTCTGTTTGTCGCTGCCAAGATAATCACGCCGGCATTGGTCTGGAATCCGTCCATTTCGGTAAGCAACTGATTGAGAGTGTTTTCGCGCTCGTCATTGCCCGAGAAGCCCGCATTTTTTCCACGCGCACGACCTATTGCGTCAATCTCGTCAATAAAGACGATGCACGGAGCCTTCTGCTTTGCCTGGTCAAACAAATCGCGCACACGCGAAGCGCCTACACCCACAAACATCTCCACGAAGTCCGAGCCCGAAATCGAGAGGAATGGCACATTCGCCTCGCCAGCAACAGCCTTTGCTAACAAGGTCTTACCCGTTCCCGGAGGGCCTACCAAAAGTGCGCCCTTCGGAATCTTTGCACCGAGCTCACGATATTTAGGGGCATTTTTCAAGAAGTCGACAATCTCCATAATCTCAACCTTTGCCTCCTCCAAGCCGGCAACATCCTTGAATGTTACTCGCTTATTGGGGTCGCTCTGGTCGAACTCCTGCGCACGAGCCTTACCGACATTCATAATGCCGCCACCTCCGGCACCACCTCGTGACATACCACGCATAATGAGGAACCAGATACCAATCATCACAACCCAAGGCAACAGTCCCATAAGCCACGAGTCGTACCAAGGCTTTTCATTCTCGAAGGTCAAAACCACGCTCTGACCACTCTGCTCCTCCACCTTCTCCAAGTCAGCCTTGAACGAATCCACTGAGCCGATGTTGAAGTAGAGCTGATGGCCGCTTTTGGGCAGTTGCTTGTATCGGATATCGCTCTCACGCAACGCCTCGGTCTTGCCCTCTTTAAGCACCACACGAGCCTCATCACGATTTACAACCACAATCTTCTCGACATCGCCAGCCTTGACCATCTGCTCCACCGTCGCCCAATCGGACTTCACCGGTGCAGACTCCTCGTTATTAAAGATCCAATAGCCGATAATGACGAGTGTTATCGCGCTCCACAACCACATAATATTTGGGCGTGGCATATTTACATTCTTTCTCTTCCTTACCATAAAAATTACAAATTACACATCATTCCACCCTACTAACGATTTTCGGGGCGGAAAAGTATATTCAAAAAGGTGCATTTACTCTTCGCTTTCGTACTTCATCATCGGAGCATCTGCCCACAACTCCTCCAAGCGGTAGTAGTCGCGCAAATCGCTCTGGAAGATATGCACAATAACATCGACATAGTCGAGAGCAACCCACAAGCCGGTCTGCTTTCCCTCGACACGCCAAGGATTTTCGTGCAACTTCTCAAAAACCTTCTCCTCAATACCGTCGGCAATTGCGGCCACCTGCGCCGTAGAGTCGGCATTGCAGACTACAAAGTGCGAACAAATAGCGCCATCAAAGCCCGTCAAATCGAGAGATACAATATCCTTACCTTTTTTATCTTGAATACCCTCAACGATAGTGTTAATCAATCTTTCCATATCTAAATTTTAAGCATTATACAAATAATTGAGCAAATATAAGAAAAAAAGTTGAGAGTTGAAAGTTAAGAGTTGAGAGATTTTCATTTTTTCTTATTTTTCGGCTTTTTCAAAGAAAAAGGAGTTATCAGAAAAACTCTAATAACCCCTAATTACCGCTAACGACTCTAACGCCCCTAACGACTCTATTTGTACTCTGATATCGTACTCCTCAACGCATCAACAATCGACTTCTTAACATACGAGCGTCTTGTAACGAGGGCAATTTTACGCGAAGATGCGCCCTTAAACAGCGTCTTAACTTGTCGCTTTCGCTCCTCAGGAACAAAGTCGAGAGCCATCTTCGGGATAATAGTCATCAGCGATGTATTATCGACAATTCGCATCAGAGTATCGAGCTGTCCCGACTCGAAAGTATAGCGCGAAGGGAGGGCGTTTTTCGCCTGACAAAGTTCGATTACTTGGTCACGCATACAGTTACCCGACGAGAGCAAAACAAGCTCCGTCATCTTGATATCCTCGAAGCGCACATTCGACTTGTTATACAGCGAGTTACGAGGCGATACATAGGCATAGAATTTATCGTCGAAAAGTTCGTATTCGATAAAGCCTTCGCCACATGTTCCTCCCGCCACCAGAGCCACATCAATTTGGTCGCGATTAAGTGCCTCAACAACATCAGCAGTCTTCATCTCGCGCACCTCGATTTCGACCTTCGGATAGCGTTGCACAAACTCCGGTACAAACTTATGTAGAAGGTATGGAGCAATGGTCGGAATGACGCCCAAACGGATTTTACCCGACACCTCTCCTTTGAGCTGCTGGACAACCTCTTTTATCGAGTGAAATTCGCGCAAAGTTTCGCGCACCTGCGCCAGCACAACCTCGCCTGCTTCGGTCGGCACAACCGGCTTTTTCGAGCGGTCGAGCAACATCACGCCCAGCTCCTCCTCCAACGCTTTAATCTGCATTGACAGAGATGGTTGCGTCACAAAGCAATGCTCCGAAGCGATAGAAAAACTACCAAAATTAGCAACCGCCAAAAGATATTCCAACTGAATGATTGTCATAGGTTTTCATTTATTATCTTATGCAAAGATATAAAAATAATTTATGCCTGACAACTTTTCTTGAAATATTTTCAACCGTAAGTTTGCAACTCCAAAAGGCGAGCAACCAAGCAACTTCCGCAATCACAAAAAAACAACTGCATCTTCAACTTATTTTTAATTTTTAATTAAAATCTGCAACACTCTCGTTTTTTTTTCTTATCTTTACACGATTTTAGAGAAACAGACAGAAATAGTAACTAAAAAATACAATTTTTTACCTTAAACTAAATTCAAACAAAACTATGGCAACAAACAATCGTGAAAAGTTGTTCGCAGAGTTCCCACCGGTATCTACCGAGGCGTGGGAGGCTGCAATAACTGCCGACCTCAAAGGTGCCGACTACGAGCGTAAGTTGGTATGGCGTACAAACGAGGGTTTCAACCTTCGCCCATACTACCGCGCCGAGAACCTTGAAGGTCTTGAAACATTGGGTGCTCAGGCTGGTGAGTTCCCTTATTTGCGTGGCGTAAGCACCGACAACACTTGGCTTACTCACCAAACTATCAAAGTGGCTTGTCCTAAGGAGGCAAACGCTACCGCACTCGCAATGTTGGAGTCGGGCGTTGATTCGCTCGGTTTCTGCTTCTGCGAGGCAGAGGTTGAGCCTACCGCAGAG
>JAZQYJ010000035.1:0-2114 GCA_045633465.1 Alistipes sp. | reverse complement strand
CAATTATGGTGTCCATCAATGCGGTGAGGTCAGTCGTTGGCTTGTGCCAATCGGTGGACATCCAGCCGTTCTTAGCCGAACCATAGATGGTTTGGAAATCCAATTGCTCCTCTGTTGCGTCGAGGTTTAGCATGAGGTCAAATACTTCCTCTTGTACCTCATCTGGACGGCAGTTGAGTTTATCTACTTTGTTGATGACTACGATAGGTTTGAGATTGAGCTCAAGGGCTTTTTGTAGCACGAAGCGAGTCTGTGGCATTGGACCCTCGAAAGCGTCTACCAACAGCAGCACGCCGTCGGCCATATTCAGCACGCGCTCCACCTCGCCACCGAAGTCGGCGTGGCCCGGAGTGTCAATCACATTGATCTTGCAGCCCTTGTATTCAATGGCTACGTTCTTCGCCAAGATGGTGATACCGCGCTCGCGCTCGAGTTCGTTGTTGTCGAGGATAAGCTCGCCTTTCTGCTCGTTCTCGCGGAAGAGGTTCGCGGTGTACAACATCTTATCAACCAGGGTGGTTTTACCGTGGTCAACGTGTGCGATGATTGCTATATTTCTGATGTTTTGCATAATCTTTTTGTGTGCCTATATGTACGCGCACATTGCGCATATTACGAAAAAGCCCGCAAAATTAGTAAAATTTCGCGACATATGCAAGTTTTATGAAAAAAAGTTTATTTTATCCCCACTTTTCGACTATTTCATCCATGATTTGGAATACTTCAGCTTTGGTATCCGCTCGAAGTAGTGCGATGCGTGTTTGTCGGAAGTCATATAGGGCTTTGAAAGCTGGAGATGCCGCAAAATGGCGACGACTATGCACGATACCTTTGCGTTCGTCACCTATCCATTGGATACTACGCTCGACATGCTCCTTGAGTATATCCACACACCATTGCATAGTGCGCGGAGGGAGCAGTTCGCCTGTTGAAAGATAGTGTTGCATATCCTCGAAAATCCAGGGGCAACCAAAGGTGGCACGACCTACCATGATAGCATCTACTCCGAATTCATCGAAACAACGCTTGGCTTGTTCGGGAGTAGTGACATCACCATTGCCGATGATAGGTATATGGATACGCGGGTTGTTCTTTACCTCACGAATGAGCGACCAATCTGCATCGCCACGGTACATCTGCGAGCGTGTACGACCGTGGATAGCGAGTTCCACGATTCCGCAGTCTTGCAGTGGTTCGGCGATATCGGTAATGATACGATTGTTGTCGTCCCAGCCAAGGCGAGTCTTGACCGTAACGGGTGTGTGAACCGCATTAACTACCGCACGGGTAATATCGAGCATCTTAGGGATATCTTTGAGCAAGCCAGCACCTGCGCCTTTTCCGGCCACCTTCTTGACCGGGCAACCGAAATTAATGTCGATGAAATCGGGCTTTGCTTGCTCAACGATACGCGCAGCATCAGCCATACTCTCGGGGTCGCGACCATAGATTTGAATAGCCACAGGACGCTCCTCATCAGAGATTTGGAGTTTGCGTGTAGTGGATGCCACATCGCGCACGAGGGCATCGGCATTCACAAACTCGGTATAAACACGTGCCGCACCAAATCGCTTGCAAAGCAGGCGAAAGGCGGGATCGGTAACATCCTCCATGGGAGCGAGGTATAGTTTAGAATTGTGTGGCATTGTGTAGTGTTGTGTAGAGTTGTTATTTATTTTCCTCGATAGTAGGATATACAATACGGTGGTGATTGATCTCAATGAGTTTTTGTTTGAAGACGGCACGTATATCTTCTAAATCTTTGAAAGAAAGTACTGTTTCGGCAAACTGACCATCCGCCACCTGCAGGTCTATCATCTGATCCACCATATCGGAGATGGTCTGTTCGGTCATTTCGCTGAGCGAGCGAGAGCGAGCTTCTATCGCATCTGCCATCATAAGGATAGCGGCTTCCTTAGTAGAAGGTTTAGGACCAGGATAAGCATAGTCCTCTTTACGAATATCAGCAATGCTTTTTCCTTCACTTTTTGCCGCATTCACCGCAGAATTATAGAAGTAGCGAGTGACAGATGTGCCATGATGCGAGCGGATAAAATGCACGATGAGTTCGGGCAAATGGTGCTTGCGCGCTATGCGTTCGCCATCTTCGACAT
>JAZQYJ010000034.1:0-22785 GCA_045633465.1 Alistipes sp. | reverse complement strand
AGGTCGATTGTAGCAGGATTCGTGTTTGGGTTGTAAGTACCCAACTTCTCGATGAACTTACCATCACGTGGCGCTCTGCTATCTGCAACAACAATGTGATAGAAAGCATAACCCTTCTTACCATGTCGTGCCAAACGAATTTTAACAGCCATAATGCTATAAAATTTTAATTGTTAATAAATGGTTTTCACTAACCCACAATAGGTTAATCGGGTGCAAAGGTAGTAAAAAAACTTAAAACGGAAAGCGGAAAACGGAAAACTTTTTGATTTTCATCTTATTTCCACACAAAATGTACTATATTTGTACCTACAAAAGGAGCAAGAAATGAACTACTGCGATATTATACCACTATTATTGATACCCTTTGCTGGCACGATGATTGGCTCGGCAACGGTGCTATTTATGAGTGATAAGTTTGCCGGACGCATTCACAAACTCCTGCTTGGCTTCGCCTCGGGAGTGATGGTGGCTGCTTCGGTTTGGTCGTTGCTTATACCTGCGATGAACGAGTCGGCAGAGATGGGCAAAATGGCGTGGATACCTGCAACGGTGGGTTTTCTGCTCGGTATAGGTTTTATGTTGTTGCTCGACACCTTCACTCCGCATCTCCACCCCGACAGCGAAAAGCCCGAGGGTCCCGAGTCGAAGCTCGGACGCTCCTCGATGCTCGTCTTGGCAGTTACGCTCCACAACATCCCCGAGGGTATGGCAATGGGCGTAGTGGCAGCAGGCGTACTGACAGGCGAGGCCGGTATGACCTTCGCCGGTGCATTGGCTCTCGCCATAGGTCTTGCCATTCAAAACATCCCCGAAGGAGCAATCATCTCGCTTCCGCTTCGCGCATCGGGCAACTCGCGCAGTCGAGCCTTTGGCTATGGTGCATTGTCGGGATTGGTCGAGCCTGTTTCAGCCGTACTCACAATTCTATGTATCGAATATATCTCGGGTGCTTTCCCTTATATGCTCGCCTTCGCCGCAGGAGCAATGATATATGTCGTTGTCGAGGAACTTATCCCCGAGTCGCACGATGGTCGCCACTCCAACGCTCCAACCATCGCCTTCGCCATTGGTTTTGCCTTGATGATGGTGCTCGATGTTGCATTAAGCTAATCCCTTAGAACAAGTGCATAGGTATAAATACCTATTTATGCCCCGAAAGCCTCTATTTTAGAACACCAAAGGAGTTTTTTGCCTATATTTGTCGTCGTTAAACACGAAAAACGAATCAAATTACACCTCTATGTTATTGACAATTTTCAACTATTTGTGGCTTGCAGCAATGTTTTGTGTTGTCCCAACAGGAGTATTGTGGCTGTGTCGCAAGTATCCAATTTTCGACAAAATCGGTCCTGTAATGATTCTCTACGCCATTGGCGTAGTAATAGCGAATATCCCTATGCCGGCAGAGATTAAGACTCTCCAAGGAATTATTACAACCATTATGATTCCGCTGGCTATTCCGATGATGCTCTTCGGTTGCACCTTCAAGACCAGCGAGATATCCCTACAAATCCGATTGGTAACATCGGGTGTCATCTCGGTATGCTTGGCTGTTATTGGTGGTTACCTGCTATTTGGTCAAGAGATAAGTCAAGGAGCCGAAATTGGCGGTATGTTGGCAGGAAAATGTACGGGAGGAACTCTTAATGCAGCGGCAATCAAAGAGGGCCTTCGCATCAGCGATAGCACCTACATTCTCCTTACCACCTACGACATCATTGTCTGCTTCTTCTACTTTGTATTCCTCCTGGCAGGTGGTATTCGTCTATTCCGTTGGCTCTATGGCGAGAAGACTCGTCGCGAGATTTCGGCAGAAGATGCCAAGGCTATCAAAGAGGAGATGGCTGCCGTGAAGGCAAATCCGTACAAGGGCCTGTGGTCGAAGAGTGGATTGGCGCAGATTGGCAAAGTGCTTGGTTTAACCATTGTGATTGTTGCCTTGTCGTTCGCACTCTCCTACTTTATCGGTTGGATATTCGATGCCGATTTAGCAAACTTTATGAACGAGAAGAAGGGCGGTTGGTTTATGGCTCCGTTCATCTTACTGCTCACAACTTTTGGTATCGCACTTTCGTTCTGGAAACCTATCAAGAAACTCGACAAGAGCTACGACCTCGGAATGTACCTCATATACATATTCTCGTTGGCTATTGCTTCGATGGCGGACCTCTCAAACTTGAAGATTATGGAGAACCTCCACATGATTGCATTCCTCATATTTGCAATCTTCGTATCGTTGTTCATTCACGCCATCATTTGTCGCTTCTTGAAGGTTAATGCCGACTCGATGGTCATTTCGTCGGTGGCATTCATCAACTCGCCACCATTTGTGCCGATGATATCGAACGCCATGAAAAATCGTGCCGCACTCGTCACGGGTATCAGCGCCGGACTCATAGGTTATGCCGTAGGAAACTACCTCGGCATCTTAATGGCTAAATTACTACATCTGTTATAACTCTAATTCGACACTATCATGCGTAAAATTTTTGCTTTGGCTCTTAGTGCCATATTGTTCGTTTCGTTCACCGCCTCGGCTGCGCCCAAAAAAGAGAAGAGAACCGATAAGACGGAGACGACCTCTACCGAGGAGAAGAAGCAGACCGTGAAGAAGGGTTGGAACTTTGCTCCATTCCCATCTATTGGTTACAATAGCGACACCGGCTTTCAGATTGGTGCATTGTGTGAGATTTTCGACTATGGCGATGGCTCGACATACCCTGCCTACAAGCACAAATTCAATGTCGATTTGTCGTGGACGACAAAAAATCAAGTTAAGCTGCACTTCTTCTACGACTCGAAGTATCTTATCCCGAAGGTGCGTCTTACAACGGCTGTAACCTATCTGAACTCGCAGATGTATCCGTTTATGGGCTTCAATGGTTCGGCTGCGCCATATTTCCAATCCCTCGCAAGCGGAAAGGAGCAGAATAGTCTGCCTTGGCAGAACCGTGTTGCTATGTATAGCGTCAAGCGTGATATGGTGCGTATTATGGCGGACTTCCAGGGCGATATTATCTCGCCCAAATTCCGTTGGGCGGCAGGTATATCGTATTGGTGGTACGACATTCAGGATATAACCTTGAAGAAAAAGGGAAAGCCTGCATACAACACCAATCCGACAACAAACCAGACCCTTATTGACCAGAGCATTGACTACGCTTCGCTTTGGCGATTGTATCAGCATGCCGGCTTGATTAACCCCAACGAGGCAGGCGGTGGCCATCACATCGAGTTTAAGGCTGGATTGGTCTACGACAGCCGTGAGCACGAGGCGGACCCTACACGCGGTATCTGGGCAGAGCTCTATGCATACGGCTCTCCCGACATTCTCAATGGTCGTGGCAAGAATGGCTACCACTACTTGAAGTTGGCTGCCCACTTCCGCCACTATGTACCTGTTTGGCAAGATAAGATTGTATTCGCCTACCACCTCGCATATCAGGGCAAGTTGGCAGGAAATGCTCCATACTACACCTTGCAGAATATCAACACACTCTATCTCCGCCAGATTATTTCAGACGGATTGGGAAGTATCAACACCGTGCGTGGTGTGCCATACAACAGTGTGATTGGCGACGGTTATGCGTGGGCTAACTTCGAGATGCGTTTCAAGATTGTGTCGTTCCGCTTCATCAAGCAGAACTTCTACCTCGCAACAAACCCATTCTTCGACATCGGTGGTTGTGTTCAGCCATACCGCCTCGACAAGATGGAGAAGATTCGCAAAACGGGCAAAACTCTTGGAGGCGAGGATCTCTCCAATGCCGAGTTGAACCTCATCTACACAGGTGAGCCTCGCAAGGTGCATATGAGTGCCGGTTTGGGTTTGAAGTTGGCTATGAATCGCAACTTTATCCTCTCGGCAGAGGTTGCTATACCTCTCAACACAAAGGTTTACACCAACACCAACCTGAATGTCCCTGTTTCGGAATTGAAGATGAAGAACTCGTATAAACCGGGCGTAAATATTGGTTTGAACTATATTTTCTAAGAAATAATTTAGATAAAAAAGATAGGGCCCCGAAATTCGGAGCCCTATCTTTATCTTATTACCACCTTATGTTCGGTCGGTATAACTTCGTAGCTATAACCTTCGGGCAGTGAGAGTCTGACATCGAACTCACCATTGCAATAGCGCCACTTCATATCAATCGCCTCGTCACCCACCGGAATCGAGCCTTTGCACCACTCCAAACCGCTATCGATAAAGCGCAGGCGCACCTTACGCTCGCAAGGCAACACTTCATAGACACCCAACACATCACGATAGAGTACATTTGTCAGATGTGAGGCGAAGCAGTGGTTGCAACTTGCCTTCGGTTTAAGACTCTCCCACAGCGTTCCAGTACGGTCAGCCATCGCCTTATATGTAGCGATAGACTCGTCAAGAATCTGTTTCGACAACCCATGTTTCGATAGCAGCTCCAATCGAAGATAGCTTCCAATGAAGGCGTTGATTGGGTGTAGGTCGGGATATAATCCCTTCTCCACTCTACCCGGTACGACCTCATCACGCATACGAGCCCACAACTCAGGGTGGCTCTCAGGCGATGCCACACCAAAGAGAAAGGCGTAGTATTGACATACCTCGGTATGCTCTCCACTCAACTCCAATTTCCCCCTTTTGTTTCGCACAGCATTATCCACAAAGTACTCACCATCGAACGATTGACGCAACACCTCCTTGCGGATATGTGCAGCCTGCTCTGCCGACGATTTATCATCGTAGAGGCGCGATACGACATCAAGCATCTCGGCATAGAGCATATTTGATGGATAGCTGACATCCTGCACCAACTTATTGGCATACGAATACTCTACAAACACCCATTTAGGCAACTTTTCGAGAAGACCATCTTCGTTGATATACGGCTTGAAGAACTCTATCAACTCGTATATGCGTGTGCGAGCGAGGTCGATAGTCGCTCTATCGCCCGTACGCTCCAAATACTCCTCCAACTCCAAGACAAACCACATCGCCCAATTCGGAATATAGTTATGGTTGCGGTGGTCGGCAGGATAGCACATCGGCAACATTCCCTTGTCAATATCCTTAAACTCGGTCGGGAGCAAGAAATTTTCGATAAAATTGCGTTCTATACGACTCTTGCCCGATAAAGCAAACTCCACACGACCTGAGAAGTAGCTATCACACAGCCAACCCGCACGCTCGCGCGATGGGCAATCCATATATATATCGATGGCATTTTGGCGATATGTCTCTCGTGCCGCCTCAAAGATAAAGTCCAAATCCGGATTGCTCGACTCGAACTTGGCACGATAGCAGTCGGAGTTGCAGTAGTCACGCATCGAAATCTCCTTAACCTCCAATGCGCCCTCTTCGGCAAAGACCTCAACATACTGCATCGTATATGGCTCGAACGACTCCAACTCATACTCGCCCGCTTGCAAATCGTAGAGGAGATAGGGTTTCCAACGCAAACGATTATTTGCCACACGCCCCTCGTCGTTCAGCAGCTCGTCGAAGCGCAACTCCAACTTGCAAGGCCTCTTAACGACAATCTTCGCACGCAAGAAACCACTACTATTGGTGGAGAACTTATAGAGATTTTCGGCAATAGGCTTTGCCTTGTGAATACGGTAGTCCGGATATGCCACACCTCGTGCGAGGAGTGCTTTATGAGGTTGCTTAACCAACTTCTCGGGCAAGACATCGCTCTGCCATTTTCTATCTGTTGCCCACGCATCGAAGTCGGAAGCAAGGATATAGCTCTCGGTCTGTGGTCGTTGGAATGAGAACTTCGGCACATCGGCAACACGCTGACCGAGGGCATACGCCTCAAAATCTTTGCCCGTAGCGGCTACAACTTCGCCATCGACCTCTATCTCCGCTTGCAGAAATGATGGTTGGTCAAGCAGATAGTAGCTTGGAGTATTGTAACCCGCCACCTCGATAGCGATGATATTTTTGCCCAAACGCAGATGTGGTTTGAGGTCGTATGCGTCGATACGATAGTAGTCGTGGGCTGCCACACAAGGTCCGTGCGCCACAAACTCACCATTCACACGCAAGCGATAGTCGCATGAAGCAGTGAGGCGGATATTCGCCTCCTTCACAATGCCAACCTTGACAACCTCTCGAAACGAGAGGGTCAGATTTTGCTCCTTCTCACGGCCTTCGCTCCAAACGGGCACAGCCTCAACAAATTCGGTGTATCCAACCTGTTGTTTTGGCGAGCAGGCATTGAAAAAAGCCGAAAGAATAAGTATAAATAGGATTATCATCGTTTATTTGAGTTTTACAATCGCATAGATAGGATAGTGGTCCGACACAAAGTCGCGATCTCCATATTTTTCGTTTATGGTTTTGTATTCAACAACCTGCAATCCTCGTTTGCTATATATATGGTCTATTATTTTTCGGGAAGGCCTTGACGAATATCCATTGTATGTATCGTCATCATCGCTCAAAGGGGCATAAAGGCGTGTATTCCACATAAAATCTCTTATAGGATCTATTGCGTCATTGCCCGAATCCACATTCAAATCTCCCGTCAGAAAGAGGTCGTAATTGTCATTATTATATTGGGAAAGATGTTCTGCAATCAACTTCATACCTTCGATTTGAGCCTTTTGGGAGCCGTTGTCGAGGTGGGTATTGATATAATAAAAGAGTCGCTCTGTCGGAAGATGTTTGAATATACCCCAGGTAGCTGTTCTATAATAGCTGGCATCCCAACCCTTCGATGGCGTATCGGGAGTCTCCGAAAGCCAGAATGTTCCACCATCAATCTTCTCTATAAGCTCTTTGTCGTAGAGAATACCCATGGTTTCACCCGAGCCAGACTCTTTGCCATTAACGCGATTAACACCAAATCCTTCGTAGTTGTCCTGCAACTGCTCTTTCAGATAGAGCCACTGCGAGGTGTATTGAGCCTCCTGAAAGCCAATAATAGTAGGTTTATGCTCCTTGATAAGTACTACACAAGCGCTCCTTCGGTTCTCCCAACTATTAGGATTAGTACTATCAGAGTTGGCGGTATTAACATTAAAGCTCATAACTTTTATCTCGTCACTATCGGCATAGACCTTGTACTTCAATTGCGACGATGGCGGTGGCGCCATTGGCGGCTGATTATTTGTCGGTTTAGAACAGCCTGATAGAAACAATAATACAGACAGTAAAAAAAACATGGTTTTCATGGCTTTTTTAGTGATAGTTTTTATTGAAAAAATATTGCTTTTGTTTTCGTTTATCATCTTGTGAGCGAGCCACATAGACCTTCTCGCCCGTATATGGATTTTCGCCCGTGTAGAACATCACCGACGAGAGTGTCATCGGTGTAGGCGTCAAGTCCTGTACCTGCTCCAATGTGAAGTGCAACTTGCCGAGCACTTTTTGCGACAAGGCTCGCATATCCGCCTCGCGACAACCAGGATGCGAGGAGATAAAGTATGGTATCAACTGATAGCGCAGCCCATTATCACGACAAATTTTATTAAACTTGGCGTTTAACTCCTCGAACAACGAGAACGATGGCTTGCGCATAAGTTTTAGAACGCCATCTTCAGTATGCTCGGGGGCAACCTTCAATCGGCCCGATGTGTGATGCACCACCACCTCACGCAGATAGTCCGAGTTGTCGAACAAGTCGTAGCGGATACCACTACCAATATAGGCGTGTTTCACACCCTTGAAGGTGCGGATTTTGCGGTATAAATCGAGCAGTGGGCGGTGGTCGTTATTGAGATTTGGGCAGACCTTCGGGTGCAGGCACGATGGGCGCAGACACTTGGCACAGAGAGCCTTGTTCTTACCACCCAAGCCATACATATTTGCCGAAGGACCTCCGATATCGGTGATAGTACCTCGGAAGTCGGGCATCTCGGTTACCGCCTTCACCTCGCGCATAATCGAAGCCTCGCTACGCGATGAGATAAACTTGCCCTGATGTGCCGAGATGGTGCAGAACGAGCAACCTCCGAAGCAACCACGATGGATATTTACCGAGTGCTTAATCATCTCCCACGCTGGGATGTCGCCACGCCCCTTATAGCGTGGATGCGGTGCTCGCATATATGGAAGGTCGAATGCCGAATCCAACTCCTCGCTCGAAAGTGCCGAGTGCATAGGGTTGATTACGACATAGTCATTGCCCGTCTTTTCGATAAGTATATTTTCGCTTTCAAGGCGGTTGCTCTCGACCTCCTCTTTGGTAAAATTCTCGCCAAAGGCTCGCTTATCCTTTCGGCACTGCTCGAAGGAGTGGAGCATTATCGTCTTCTCGCTCGGCAGAGCCTCAACAAACTTCTTATCCGCCAAGAAGCCTACTTGTTTCAACCCTCGCAAGAGTTTTGCATTGTAGCCGTTGCGCATTGCTCGTGCCACCTCACGAATAACTCTCTCGCCCATACCATATAGCAAGAAATCTGCTCCACTCTCGACCAAAATCGAGGGTTTCAACCCATCCTGCCAATAGTCGTAGTGGGTAAATCGACGAAGCGAAGCCTCGATACCGCCAATCAGAACGGGGGTTGTAGGAAAGAGTTTTTTCAGAATTTTTGTGTATGTCGTTACCGCATAGTCGGGGCGGAAACCCGCTGCTCCACCTGCCGTATAGGCATCGTTCGAACGGAGTCGTTTGTTGGCGGTGTAGTGGTTCACCATTGAGTCCATAACACCTGCCGTAACGCAGAAGCAGAGGCGTGGAGTGCCGAACTTTTTAAAGTCGCGCAGGTCATCTCGCCAATTTGGTTGTGGGACAACAGCCACACGCAACCCCTCGTCCTCGAATAGTCGTGATACCACCGCCGTACCGAACGACGGGTGGTCGATGTAGGCATCACCCGAAAAGAGGACTATATCGACATAGTCCCACCCGAGAGAGCGCATCTCCTTGACTGTTGTTGGAAGAAATCCCATAGTTTTTTGTTTAGGGGCGTTAGAGGCGTTAGGGGCGTTAGTGTAAATCAATCCTCAATTCTCAATTCTCAATTTATTCCAAAGCAGAGGCTTTGGAGTAGTTGTCCCACTTCTCGATGACCGCCTTAAAGTCGGCTGGAAGGTCGAGCGTAAACTCCTTATACTCGCCAGTCTTGGGGTGTTCGAAGCCGAGTAATCGTGCGTGTAAGGCGTGGCGAGGCATTGTTTCAAAGCAGTTCTCGATAAACTGCTTATACTTCGAGAAGGTCGTACCCTTCAATATCTTGTCGCCACCGTAGCGCTCATCGTTAAAGAGTGGGTGACCGATATACTGCATATGTACACGGATTTGGTGCGTTCTGCCCGTTTCGAGTCGGCACTCCACCAAGGTTACATAGCCGTAGCGACGCAAAACCTTATAGTGCGTAACTGCGTGTTTGCCCTCCGAGCCATCGGCAAAGACATACATCTGGTGGCGATTCTTCGGGTTGCGACCGATATGGCCTGTGATAGTTCCCTCGTCATCTGCCAAGTTGCCCCACACAAGCGCAATATAGCGGCGCTGAGTTGAGTGGAGGAAGAATTGGTGCGAGAGGTGCTGACACGCCTGCTCGTTCTTACCCACAACCAAGATACCCGATGTGTTCTTGTCGATGCGATGCACCAAGCCGGCACGCTCGTTGCCCTGCTGGAACATCGGGTTATCTTTCAAGTGAAAAGTAAGTGCATTGACAAGCGTTCCGCAGTAGTTGCCGTGGCCTGGATGAACGCACATTCCCGCCTCCTTATTCACTACGATAACATCGTCGTCCTCGTACATAATGTCGATAGGGATATCCTCTGGTGTGAGTGTAACCTCGTAGCGAGGGAATGCCAGACGCATCGAAATCTTGTCGTAAGGCTTAATCTTATACGATGCCTTCTGCGGTTTCTCGTTCACAAAGACACCGCCATCGTCTATGGCGTTCTGTATGCGGTTACGAGAGCAGTTTTCGATGTGCGTGGTGAGGTACTTATCCAAACGCATCATCGACTGCCCCTTATCGACAGTTATGGCGTAATGCTCATACAAGCCATTCTCATCAGGTTTCTGGTCGGAGAGAAACTTGCGTGGCATAACGCCCACGCCACACTCCTCGTCATCACCCTCGAAGTCGAGCGCATCCGCCTCATCGAACAACTCCTCGTCTATATATTTTTCGTCTGACATAATCTCTCGTTAAAAGAAGAAGTTTTCCTCGGTTTGGGGTGCTTGTTGCGTACTCTTTTGAGCGTTTGCAATCGAGTCGAGCAATCTCTGCTCCGCCTTGGCGATAGAGTCCGCCTCCATCTTCAAGCGCAACTCCTCCTCGACACGGCGCTCCTCCTCAACAATCATACTATCAACCAATGCCGCATCGAGCGTCAAACGCAACGACACACGCTCTCCATACGCCGCCTCGGCACTCGGCAACCTCGACTGCTTATAGACCTTTGCTCGGTTGCGCTCCAATGCAGGCATACCCTCGTCAAACTCTATCTCGCCGATATTCAATCCCGACTCCCAAAGTCGGCTCTTCGCCTCAAACAGCGAACGACCAAGCACCTGCGGTACGGCAGTTACATCGTTGGGAGCAACTCCCACACGCAACAGCACACCATTTCCCATCTCGGTACGCACTGCAAGGCTATCCTCCAACACCTCAACACCATCGACAAACTCCGCCAAGACATAGTTTGTGGCGATATCCTCGGCATATTCGAGGTGGTCAATAGTAAGACCTGCCGTTTCGAGCATATTCTTCGCCTGGCGCAACGAGCGACCTGCAACATAAGGCACATCGACCATTCGCTGACGCACCGAATTTATCGTTACATACACCTTTCTACCCGGCTTCACCACAACACCACCCTTTGGAAGTTGGTCGAGCACTACTCCACCCGGATATGCCGACACATGGAGTGAGTCATTAACGATAATCTGCAAATCTCGGCGAGTGGCAAAATACTCCGCATCGTTCATTCTCAAACCTACAAAATCAGGCACGGTACGGCGTGCGCTGTGGCGTGTTCCGAGAGCCATAGCGATAAATGACGCTATCGCCAACCCCAAAAACACCAACGCAATAACTACGACATTGTATGCTATTGTATGTTTCTTCAACCAATTCCAAAAATTCTTCATATTATTTTAGCTTTTAGCCATTGGCCATTAGCCATTAGCCTTCTATTTCGTTATAGTGCGTATCTCGTTCAACTGCGCGGTAGCCTGCCGAAGCGCACATCTTCTCAATCTCGGCAATCGTAAGTCGTGGTCGCTCGTCTGCCGCTCCCGCCATCGAATATATCTTTGTCGAGTCCTCAATTGTGCCATCAATATCGTCGGCACCAAACGACAACGCCATCTCTGCCGTAGCCTTGCCGTACATCACCCAATACGCCTTGATATGTGGCACATTGTCGAGTATCAAACGGCTCATCGCCAATGTACGCATGTCGTCTACTATCGATGTTTCGCCTAGCGACTCCAAGCCATTGTTTGCACTACGGAATTTCAACGGAATAAAGGCATTGAAGCCCCCCGTTCTATCCTGCAAATCACGCAAGCGCATTAGGTGGTCGATGCGGTGGTCAATCTTCTCGATATGACCATAGAGCATCGTTGCATTCGAGTCAAAACCGAGTTTGTGAGCCTTCTCGTGCATCTCCAACCACTCCGCCGAAGAGCACTTACCTGGGCAAATCTCCGCCCTAATCTTCTCATCGAAAATCTCGGCTCCACCGCCAGGAATAGACTCCATACCCGCCTCTTTCAGTAGTTGCAAGCCCTCCTCAATCGTCAAGCCAGCCTTGCGAATCATATAGTGCAACTCTACCGCCGTGAAAGCCTTAACGCACACTTCGGGCATAATCCTCTTCGCACCCCTAATCATCTCGGCATAGTAGTACAAATCGCGGTCGGGGTGAACACCTCCCACGATATGAACCTCGGTTGCACCACTCGCCTTGCGAGCCTCAATCTGCGCCAAAATCTCCTCCATAGAGTAGTCCCACGCCCCCACTTCGCCCTTACGACGACGATAGGAGCAGAAACGACACTCAAACAGGCAGATATTGGTCGGTTCGAGATGAAAATTCTTGTTGTAAAATACCTTGTCGCCACTCTTGCGCACCTTCGCCTCGGTAGCCAAGCGTGCCAAGAGCCACAACGGAGCCTCCTCCCACAAGAGTTTGGCTTCGATGGCGTCTATACGCTCTCCACGCGACAACTTTTCGACAACTTGCTCAATGGACATACTATTTCGGTGCTTTGCGATAGAGGTAAATGCCAATTCCCGCATAGATGATATTTGGCAACCACACTGCCAACATCGAAGGCAACGAACCACCCTTGGCAAACTCCTCGAATACTCGGTTTAGCATAATATATGAGAAGCACAAGGCGATACCAATACCGATATGCAAACCAGTACCTCCTCGCACCTTACGCGACGAGAGCGACACACCGATAAGGGTAAGGATAAATGTTCCTATCGGGTAGGCGTAGCGAGTGTGGTGCTCCACCTCGATAAGTCGTATCGAATCGGAGCCTTTGGCTCGTTGTTGGTCGATAAAGTCGTTCAACTCCACAATATTCATCGTTTTGACCAACTCCTGCAAATTTCCCAACTCCACAATGTCGAGATTGAGCAGAGTGTCAAGATTTCGATGTTGCTCAAAACTCTCTCGACCATCTTCCGCAAAGTGGCGAGTTATAAATCGTTGTGCTGTCCAACGCTTTGTCTCGGTGTCGAACTTCACCTCCGAAGCCTCCAAGGTTGAGCGCATAACGCTACCCTCATACTTTTCGAGCGCCATAAACGATGCTTGTGAGGCGTTTTTATTAAAACCTCGAATATAGAGGAATGTTCCCGGCTCGACCTGACGATAGATATGTCTGTCATACTGAAATCGCTGGCGACGAGGGTTATATTGCTGCTCGAACGCTACACAAGTACGCTGCGAAATAGGTATGAGCCACAGGCTCAATCCGAGCGAAACCATCGTAATAACCAGCGCACTTATGAAGTATGGCCACATCAATCTTCGGAAACTCATACCACCCGACAGCATCGCCACAATCTCGGTCTGATAGGCCAACTTCGAGGTGAAGAAGATGCAGGCGATAAAGGTAAAGAGCGCACTAAACTGATTTATGAAGAATGGCACAAAGTTCAAGTAGTAGTCAAAAACAATACTCTTGAATGGTGCATGTGTCTGGGTAAAGCCGTCAATCTTCTCGACATAGTCGAAGATTACCACCACCACGATAATCATGGCAATGGCAAAGATGTATGTTCCGAGGAACTTACGAATGATATAGCGGTCGAGAATCTTCAATCCCGGCCACCAACTACGACCTGTCTTGTATTGCGGCTCCATTGTTCTATGAACAAATTAAAAATTAAAAATTAAGAATTGAGAATTATCTCTAAACTCTCCACTTTCAACTCTCAACTCTTTTTATAGTCTTCTGCCGAGTTTCTCGACCATAATCGTCTTCCACTGCGCAAAGTCGCCTGCGATAATGTGCTTGCGAGCCTCGCCCACCAACCAGAGGTAGAAGCCGATGTTGTGCAACGATGCAATCTGCGCCGCCAACATCTCGCCACACACCACAAGGTGGTGCAGATATGCCTTCGAGTAGGTATGATCCACGAAGGTCGTTCCGTTGGGGTCAATTGGCGAAAAGTCGTTCTCCCACTTCTTATTGCGGATGTTGATAACGCCCTCACTTGTGAAGAGTTGTCCGTTGCGACCATTGCGAGTAGGCATCACACAGTCGAACATATCAACTCCTCGCGAAATAGCCTCCAAGATATTTATCGGAGTACCTACACCCATCAAATAACGAGGTTTATCCTCGGGCAACACCGCATTTACAACCTCAATCATCGCATACATCACATCGGTAGGCTCGCCAACCGCCAGACCTCCAATGGCATAACCATCGGCATTATACTGCAAGACATTCTCTGCCGCCTTGGCACGAAGGTCTGCATAACCACAACCCTGCACTATCGGGAACAACGACTGATAGTGTCCATACTTCGGTTGAGTTTTGTGGTATTGATTAAAACATCTGTCGAGCCAACGCTCGGTCAATGCCAACGACTTGGCAGCATACTCCTTTGGAGCATCACCCGGAGGGCACTCGTCGAATGCCATCATAATATCGGCTCCGATTGTGCGCTCCGTGTCGATTACACTCTCGGGCGTAAAGAGGTGGCGCGAGCCGTCGATATGCGACTGAAAATGGCAACCCTCCTCCTTCAACTTACGACACGCCGCAAGCGAAAAGACCTGAAAACCTCCGCTATCGGTAAGCATCGGTTTATCCCAAGTCGAGAAGCGATGCACACCGCCTGCCTCCTCCAAAATCTTCATTCCGGGGCGAAGGTAGAGGTGGTAGGTGTTCGCCAAGATAATCTGTGCCTTAGCCTCGTCACGAACATCGCGATGAAAGATGCCCTTCATCGCCGCCGCAGTACCTACGGGCATAAATATAGGCGTTTGAATTACACCATGGTCGGTGACCATTTCTCCCGCGCGCGCATCGGTTGCTGTATCCTTATGTTGTAAAGTAAACTTCATAATCTTGTGCAAAATTACTAATTTTCGCGAAATTTTGCGTAAGTTTGCAAAATAATTGATACCTCGACTCGAAAAAATGGAGAAGATATACGACATAATATACAGTGCTTTAATGGCTTATGGCGGTTTTGGCATCGCACTCGGAGCCATAATTCTTGCGCTGTTTATCGTACAAGTAGTGCTGCATCTCGGACTCTTCGGACGCATTGCCTCGTTCCGACTGATGAACAGAAAACAGATTCGAGAGAAGGAACCTGCCGTTTCGGTGGTTATACCTCTCTTTGCCGAGGACTCGTCCTTCCTTGACGGAACACTCACCACACTCCTTACACAAGACTACTCGGAGTTCGAGGTGGTGTTGGTCTATGTCGGCAATAGCGACGACTTTTTTGCCGATATAAAGTCGTTGCAGAGGCTCTATCCTAATCTCTCTCCTGTACATATCGACTACTCGCCACACTACCCCGTATCGACGAAAATTGCTCTCAATGTAGGCATCAAGAGTGCCAAACACGACTTTGTGATAATGACCTCGTCGGATGCGACACCTTCGTCGGAGCGTTGGCTTTCACTTCTTGTCAAGGGTTTCCTCTACGGAGATATTGTTTTGGGTTATAGCGGAGTGCAACGACAGAACGGTTTTATGAATTTCATATTCCGCGAGTATCAATTCAACGACTCTGTTGCATGGCTCACCTCTGCTATTCGTCGCAAGGCATACTCCGCTTCGCGCAATGCTCTCGGCTTCAAGAAGAGTCTGTATTTCGATGTTCGTGGCTTCAACCACCTCAACATGAATGTTGGCGAGAACGACCTCTTCGTGCAGCAGATTGCCACACGCGACAATGTCAGTGTTGTACTCTCGCCTCGCGCCGTATGCAAGGAGTGCACTTGGGGAGGTTGGAGTTGGTGGTGGCACCGCATCAAGCTGCTACACACCACACATCGCTTCTATCCCAAAGGGGTAATGGCTCCAACTATTGCCGAACTATCAACACGAACTCTCTTCTTCGTGGCGATTGTCGTAGCCCTCGCATTTATGCCATGGGAGTTCAAGGTTGCAGCCGTGGTTGTAACCCTGCTCCGCTACTTTTTGGTTATGTTTGCCGTAGTACGCAATGCACGACGACTCGGTGAGAGTGGCATTGTAGCCCTACATTTCATCTACGACCTCGTCGAGCCACTATTGCGTTTAACCGTAGCCTTGGCCTCGCATAAGAGATATAAAAAATCGTGGTTGTAATATGGTTGCAAGCGGATACGACATATATGACGATTGTACCCTCGCAAAGATGGTTACCGAAGGCGACAGCATCGCTTTCGACACTCTCTTTGCTCGCCATAGCGACTCAATTCACGCTATGTTGCTGAAATACACCGGCAACAATGACGATGTAAACGACCTGATGCAGGAGGCGTTCATGAAGGCGTTTTTGAAGATTGGACTCTACAACCCGAAGTACGATTTCGGAGCGTGGATATACACCATTGCACGCAATACCTTTGTCGATTTCAGCCGTTCGCGCAAGAGCAATGCCCTAAATCCGCAGAACCTCTCGCCCGAGATTGACAACACGGCTCAATCCTCCTCGCCAACACCCGAGGACTATATCATCAACGCACAACAACGAGCGCAGATAGAGCGATATATCTCGATGTTACCTGAAGACTATCGCCAACTCTTTGAGTTGCGTTTCCTCGACGAGTATAGTTACGAGGAGATTGCCGAGAAGTTGGATATGAAGCTCGGAACGGTCAAAACCCGCATCTTCCGAGTGCGAAATATGATGTGCAAGTTGATAACTAACAACAACTAATTATGGATAGCATAGCTCTTATCGAGAAATATTTTGGCAACCTCACAGATAGGCAACGCGAGCAATTTTCGAGGCTTGGCGAGGTCTATACCGAGTGGAATTCTAAGATAAATGTAATCTCTCGCAAGGATATGGAGCATATCTATCTGCACCACATCCTCCACTCGTTGGCAATAGCCAAGGTGTGCCAATTTGCCGATGGTGCAGAGGTCCTCGATGTGGGTTGTGGCGGAGGTTTTCCGTCGGTGCCGCTGGCTATTTTGTTTCCAAATGTACATTTCACCTCGTGCGACTCCATTGGCAAAAAAATTCGCGTTGTCGAGGGAGTTTGCGAGGCGGTAGGCATCCGTAACATCCACACCGTCAATGGTCGCGTCGAGCAGTTGAAGCAACAATTTGACTACATCGTATCGCGCGCCGTAACCGATATGCCGACCTTTGTGGGTTGGGTGCGAGGTATGGTGCGTAAGGGCGAAAAAGGCTCGTTGCCAAATGGTATTCTCTACCTCAAAGGTGGCGATTTGACCGAGGAGTTGCGAGCAAGCCGTCGCAAATGGGAGCGCCACTACATCTCGGAGTTTTTCGAGGAGGAGTTTTTCGAGACTAAGCAGGTAGTATATTCTGAAAGTTAAGGGTTGAGAGTTGGGAGAAATGCGTAGGGCGATTTTAATAGTGGCATTGTTGGTTTCGGCCCTGTCGGTCGATGCCAAAAAGGTTGTTAAGCGCGACTCGATTACCATATTTGGTCGAGTCCTATGCGAAGATAAACCCTTGGCAGATGTTGCCGTATCCGACGGAGTACACATTGTCAAGACCGACTCGCTTGGTCGCTACGCCATAGCCTCGCATAAGTGGCAAAACACAGTATTTGTAATCACCCCTTCGGGTTATGAGCCCGAGTGCAAAAAGCGCATCCTGCCTCGCTTCTGGGCGCTACTCAAAAAGAAGCGCGATGTGGCAGAACAGCACGATTTTCACCTTGTAAAACGCAAGCAGAGCAATCATCGTATACTCTTCATGTCGAACATCTTTCTGCACAACGCAAATGACGACCTTTTGCAGTTCAAAAAGATGACTATACCTACGGCTCGCAAGATTAAAGATGAAGTGAAAGACTCAACCGCAATATATACCATTCTCTTGGGCGACATCAGCAACTGCCCATTTTGGTACTCTCGCGAGTTCGATGTCGGCGATGCCGTGTCGCTTATTGCATCGCTGCGCTACCCCACCACGCTATACACCGTCATGGGCGACCAAGATAACGATGGCGCAGTGCCCGGAACGGGATTGACCGACTACAAAGCGGAGCGTCAATATGTCTATTCGTGCGGCCCTAAGTACTACTCGATGAACATCGGAGATGTTCACTATATCGTTCTCGACAATACGGTATTCCGCAACGAGGCGGGCAAAGGAAAGTATCCGCCCGAGATTGTCGGCAAGCGCAACTACGACCGATTTGTCACCTCCGACCAGCTCGCATGGCTGCGCAAAGACCTCGCCTTGATAGAGGAGAAGAGCCGACCTATCGTGGTCTGTATGCACCAAACCGTATTTACGGCGATTAGCAAAAATCGCATCTCAAAGCGTTTTAGCAAACCCGAAGATGTCGATTCGCTAACAAACTGCTTCTCGGAGTTCAAAAATGTCCATTTCGTAACCGCAGGCTCCACCGACCGACGAGTTTTCAAGGCGAAGGAGTTGCCAAATATTATCAGCCACGAAGTAGGCTCGACCTCGGGTGACCGCTGGAAGACCGGCTACAACGGCTACGAACAGATTAACTCGGCAGGCGTACCTGCGGGTTTTGAGATTTTCGATGTTAAAGGTCGCAAAATTGAGTGGCACTACCGCACCGAGGAGAACAGCAAAAAGCCGTTCCGCACCTACGATATGGCGAAAGTCGGAGCATACTACAAGGAGAATCTCGATATGCAGAACTTGCTCCGAGAGTACCCGAAGACCATTATCAACTATACCGCACCGGAGTTTGCAAAATACATCTACATAAATTGGTGGGGCAACGAGCGAGGCGCAAAGTTGGAGGTTTTCGAGGATAATAAGCCTTTGCGAGTGCGACAGATTTGGCAGGCAGATCCTCAGTTCGTCGTCACCTCGACAGCCATCACTTTGAAACATAGCCGCAACAAACCTCGTTTTGGTCGCAACAACTGCCAGCACCTCTACCGAGTGCAGCGCACCTCGCCTACTTCGACTATCAGAGTGAAGGCTACCGACCCATTCGGCGCAGTTTACGAGGAGATTATTGTGGGCAACAAACCTTTTATGCAACAAGCCGATTAGTTTTCATTTGAAAAACATTTTCTATTTGGCAAATTGAAATTTTTGCCTTATCTTTGCAGTGTAATAAAAAATCAGAGTTTCAATCTCAACGGGTTGAAATTCTTTATTTTTTGTTGCTTGAAAAAACCGAATGGGGAGATCGAAGGTGATTTAGAATTGAAACGATAAAAACAAAAGATATTATTATGGCACAGATTAACTACCTCACCGCTGAGGGTTACAAGAAATTGAAAGATGAACTCGACCACATGCGTTCGGTTGAGCGTCCTGCTGCGGCTGCGGCTATTGCCGAGGCGCGCGATAAGGGTGACTTGTCGGAGAATGCCGAGTACGATGCTGCTCGCGAGGCACAGGGTTTGCTCGAAATGCGTATTGCACAGTTGGAGGCTACGCTCAACAACTCACGAGTTATCGACGAGAGCAAAATCCAGAAGGATAAGGTGCAGATTTTGAGCAAGGTAACACTCCTCAACCACAACAACAAGCGCGAGGTTACCTACACTATCGTATCGGAGAACGAGGCAAACTTGCGTGAGGGTAAGTTGGCAATCGGCACACCTATTGCAAAGGCTCTGCTTGGTAAGAAGAAGGGCGATGTTGTAGAGGTTACCGTTCCTGCCGGTGTTATCAAGTTCGAGATTTTGGATATTTCGATTTAATCGCAATATATTTTGAAAAATTTGGTTAGGTGGCATTGCAGGGTTACTCTGCAATGCTTTTTTGTACTCCCAACTTTGTAAATTCGGAGTTTTTTACCATATTTGTAGAAAGTTTCAACCTATGAAGAGATTTACAACCATTATACTCGCATTGGTGGTGTGCGCAACCCTTTCGGCACAGCAGGTCTATCGCACCGAATTTTCCGTTTTCGACCTTCGCGATGCGGCACTCCGCAACGACCACTCCAAGACCGAACGCCATATTCGCTTCGCACCTAAAAACATCGAGGCGGTAGGCAAGGTGGAGGTCGTAGGACAAACCATCAATATGCCTACGGCATGGAGCGACTATAATATCTATCTCCACATTCAGAACACCATCAAGGCGTACGACCTCGTAGTGAATGAGCAGTTGGTCGCTTCGGTCGAGGACTCCTACACCCCTGCCGATTTTCTTCTTTCGCCCTACTTGCGTCAGGGCGATAACGAGATTTTACTCTTGCTTCGTCGCTCGCAGTGTATCGAGTTGCACAACGGCTCGAATAGCAATCTTGTGGAGCAGTTCCAAGGCTCGTACCTCTTTGCGCAGCACCGCAAACATATCTTCGACTACGACGCCCGCATCGTCGAGAGTGGCAAAACGCTCAACCTCGAACTCGATATCGCTGTACGCAACGACTTCAACTTCGAGGAGGTGGTGCAGGTGGGATACGACATCTACTCGCCCGAGAATAAACTGATTGACTACGCCGTGCGCGAATTTCCTGTTGCTGGTCGTAGCATCGACACACTCCGCATTCGCACCTCGCTCGGTGAGGAGAGCCGTTTTCTGTGGAGCGACAAAAATCCGAAGCTCTACCGATTGACGCTCTACACCAAGCGCGACAGCAAACCTCGCGAGTATATCTCGTTCCGCCTCGGTGCAGGCACCACGACATTTGCCGATGGAAAGATTCTCCGCAATGGCAAGCCTATAACCATCAAGTCGGCTCGCTACAACGCTCGCACAACCTACGACGAGGCTCTTGCCGAGATTAAGGCGTTGAAGGCGCAGGGCACAAACACCCTACTCCCCGATAATCCGCAACCGGAGTGGTTCTACGACATCTGCGACGGTTTGGGCGTATATGTTATTGAGCGCGCTAACATCAACCCTAACGAGCAGTCGCAAAATCGTAAGATTGGTGGCACACCATCGAACAACCCCGACCTTGTGGGCGAGTACCTTGCCCGCATTAAGGCAATGTACTACCGCACCCGCAACCATTCCTGCATCATCGCCTACGCACTCGGAGGAGATGCAGCAGGTAATGGCTACAATATGTATAAGGCGTACCAATGGCTCAAAGGTGTGGAGAAAAATCGTGCCATAATCTGCACCTCGGCTGAGGGGGAGTGGAATACGGACTTATAATTGAGAACCGACGATGCGGAGCGAGAGCAGAGGGTGCTTGCACACTTTGCCGAGCCGCAAGGAGGAAAAGCCTGCGGAACAGGGTTAATTGAGGATTAAAAAGTCATGAATTTTGAACTCATTGTCGTTGGAAAAACAGATATGCGAGAGGTTGCAGCGTTGGTAGATATGTACTCCAAGCGCATAAACCACTATGCCAAGTTCTCGATAACCTATCTGCCCGATTTGCGCAACACAAAAAACCTATCCGAGCAACAGCAGAAGGTTGCCGAAGGGGAGATGTTGCTAAAAGATATAACCTCAGGTGACTATGTTGTACTGCTCGACGAGGCGGGCGAAGAGATGCGCAGCGTGGCGTTTGCACAGTGGCTCCAAAAGCGAATGAATAGCGGAGCGCGTCGCCTTGTGTTGATGATTGGCGGCCCTTACGGTTTCTCGGAGGAGGTATATGCGCGTGCCAATGCCAAACTATCGCTCTCGAAGATGACCTTCTCGCACCAGATTGTGCGCGCCATCTTCACCGAGCAACTCTATCGCGCCTTCACGATTATCAAAGGCGAGCCATACCACCACGAATAGTTAGGAGTTAGGAGTTAAAGAGATAGGCAAATCGTAATGATTTGCCTATCTCTTTTTTCGAATATTGCACGATTATCGGCTTACTTCTTTTTGCTCTTTGCCGGATCGAAGATATTGTTCAGCACATAAGCCAAGCGATAGCCTGCATACTGCAACTGCTGGTCGGCAAGTGCAACCATCTCGTCATAGTGCTCCTTCTCAATCTTGGCGAAATCCTCGCCTGCAACGATATACTTAAATGATGCGCGGTTATCCTTAACGCTCTGCTTAACCCAATCGGTAAGCGTACCCTTGCACACCTTCTTTGCCTCCTTCTTGGTCAGATTGCCGAACACTTCGTTGAACTTCTCGCATGTCCAACCCTTGTGGAAATAGGCTGGCGAGTTATCCCAGAAGCCATGATAGCCGACCTTTTTACCCTTGTACTTAAAGCGAATGCCCTGCGAGTAGCCAGGTGCCCACTGTGGTTTCTTCCAATCGAATGGCGGTGCCAAGTAGCGATTGTGCGATGGGCAGTGAAGATCCACGATAATATGGGTCAAAAGCTTGATATTTAGAGCGACAACAGAGTCGGGTAGGCTCTTGTAGTCTTGCATCTCCTTGATGATGCGCGTAGCTTGCACATAGCCACTATGACCATCCAACTCGACAATGTTATTCTTCTCATCGACAGCCACATTGTGCCACCAATCGAGAGGCTCATACGGAACGGTGCAACGATAGTGGTCCATCCATGTCGCGTAGTAGGTAAGGGTGTGGTTGAGATAGTTGCGAATCTCCTTCTTGGTCGTAGGAGTGATATTCTGTTGCGCAATATATACGGCTGCATGGTGCGCCACCGTACCCCACGCCTTCGCCTCGAACGAAATGCACAATGCAAAAACAGCAACCAATAGTGCCGATAATACTCTCTTCATAGTTAGTTGTTTTGGTTTATTTTTACAAAGATAGCAAACAATTTTGAAATTTGCAAGAGTGACAGAATGACATTGAATGACATTGAATGGCAATCGGGCTATCGCAAATTCACCAAAAACCATCAAAAAAAGCATTTTAAGTAGATGAGAGCAAGGCGCACAAGAAATCCGCTTGCGCAGCATACTAAGCGTATGTGAGCAAGCGGATTATCGAAGTGCAACGAAGCTATCGCTGCTTAAAATGCTTTTTTACATTTTCTTGCCGACATTAGTCTTCTTCGCAACCTTCGCAGCAGTAGCCTTAGTTGCAGCAGCCTTTGGAGCCTTTGCCTTTGGAGCCTTTACTACGGTTGCGTCCTCTACTGCGTCGGTAGCCTTCTTCGCACGCGAACGGCGAGTCTTTGGCTTTGCCTCTGCTGCTGGAGCTGCTGCAGGAGTTACACCGAGTGTGTATGCCTCGTTGAAGTCTACGAACTCGATGATACACATATCTGCACCATCACCCAAACGGAAACCAGTCTTCAAGATACGAGTGTAACCGCCTGGACGCTCTGCAATCTTTGGAGCGATTGTACGGAACAACTCGGTA